>CADBRA010000053.1 GCA_902796965.1 uncultured Eubacteriales bacterium
CAGGTTTTGTTCATCAAAGCTGACGCCTGTAAGATCTTCCAGTACAAACAGGGTATCTGCCCCATATTTCTGCACGAGTGCCTTTGACAGCTGATGGTTCACATCAGTCATCCAGCGGTTCTCTCGCCCGGAAATACGTTTCAGTGCCCGTTTCGCAGATTTTGTACCTTTCGACTGCAGCTCGGCTCTGACTTTGTTGAAAGTGTCGCGTTTCTTCATGATCTTCCTGCCGTCATGAAAAGAAGCCTTCCCTTTCTCGTCATATGTAACGGCGAGGAAGCGGAGACCCCTGTCGATGCCGACGACATGGGGGGGTGTTTGTGACATCAAACAGATGATCAGCTGTACGGGTCATAGAGATATGGAAGTACCATTCGCCCAGAAGATTGACAATCTTTCCGCCGCCAAACCTCCAGGTACCGTCAAAATACTCCTTAAAGCATTTCGGCACATCAAAAGAAACCTTGATGCGGTTGCCAAGAGTATTCAGGGAAAGCAGTTTTTCACCCGACGCCCCATTTACAAAACTGTAATCACGGTTTCTGACAAAGTCCGCCTGTGGCCGGCTGAACAGAATCGGTTTCCACAGCCAGGAGAGGTCTCTCGGAATAGACTGCCATTTGCCTTTTTCATCCTGGTACTTATAAGGGGATTTTGCATAAACAGTCTCTATTGCCTTGTATCTTGCTGTTACAGTCTTGATCGAAGAAATGGCAAACTGGGACTTTAATCCAAACATTCTACGAATGTGCTCGTACAAAACTTTCTGCAGCTGGACAGAATTCATCGCACAGCCATGATCAAAGACATACTGCGAAATGTAGTTGCATGCCAGACGGTAATGTTCTGTCAGGTCCTTGAGGAGGGCGATATCGTTATCACCAGGATGGATATGAAGCTTCATGGTTTGACAAAGTTCTTCTTTTTTCAGCGGTGGCATAAACATGTCCTCCTTTCCGTGGTATAATTTCACTAAATTGAATATAACACATATTATAGTGATTTGCAATATCAGAAAGGAGTTTTTTGAAAAAATCCAGATACCAGCATCGCAGACATAATAAGAATCTGCTTATGGCTCATTTGATTTTTGTTACAAAATACAGGAAGAAATTTTTGACAGGACCGTTTGATGAAGATATCAAACAATATTTGTTTGAAATATGTGTCCGCTATCATTGGTATGTTATCCGGATGCAGTCAGACAAGGATCATATCCATATGCTTGTGCAATACAATCCGACGGACAGCATAACAAATATTGTATCGACGCTCAAACAGCACAGTACTTATCTCGCATGGCTGCATTATGGAAATATGTTAAAGAACCACTATTGGAAAGAGCAAACCTTGTGGTCAGATGGATATTTTGCGGCATCTATCGGACAGGTTTCGCAGAAGGCAATTGAGCGTTATATCGAGAACCAGGGGTAAAAGAAAACCGCCCCATAAAGGGGCGTGGCTTCAACCGAATTGGAAAATGTGAACTATATCCCCGCAGTTGTTACAGAAAAAATAATGATTTTTCCCAGCTGGAAAATCTGGGTTATACAGCATATAAATTAAACCATCAATGACGCCAGACCATACCCTTTGACATATATCCGTACTTAACGCCCCGCAGGAAATCGCCACTGCGTAATTACAAATCCAGCTTGAGATCACCCTCTTTTATCCAGCCTGCCTTTCTGAGAGGATATGCAAATAAAATCGAAAGAACTGCAGGAAGCACAAAGCTGATCAATATCAATCCGAGCCAGTCTGCAGCTGTAACAGCTGTCATGCTACCATTCTCGATATCGTTAATCCAGCCGGTGTAGACGCCGATCTGACCGACAAAGCCGCATGTGCCCATGCCAGATGAAATCGATGCTCCGTCCATGGTCATGTGAAATACGCATGTTGCCAACGGCCCTGTGACTGCAGATGCCAGTGTGGGAGGAATCCAGATCTTTGGATTGCGGACAATGTTTTTCATCTGGAGCATTGACGTTCCTATTCCCTGTGCCACAAGACCGCCCCAGCCGTTTTCTCTGAAGCTCATAACAGCAAAGCCGACCATCTGTGCGCAGCATCCAGCGACAGCGGCACCTCCCGCTAGACCGACAAGATTGAGCGCGGCACAAATCGCAGCGGAGCTTATTGGAAGCGTAAGCGCTATTCCGACAATGACAGAGACGAGTATACCCATCAAAAACGGCTGCAGCTCTGTAGCCCACATTATGAAATTGCCGACAGACATTGCTGCTGAACCAAGCGGCGGCGCCCACCATGCTGAGAGCCCTATGCCTACTCCTATCGTAACAAGCGGTGTGATGAGTATGTCGATCTTCGTCTCTTTCGACACTGCTTTTCCGACTTCTGACGTAACGATCGCTACAAACAAGACAGCGAGCGGTCCACCAGCACCTCCGAGCGCATTAGATGCGAAACCGACTGTGACAAGTGAAAAGAGCACGAGAGGCGGACATTCCAGCGCATAGCCTATAGCGACAGCCATAGCCGGTCCGCTCATAGCCATTGCGAGTCCCCCGACAGTGTAATCTGTCCCGCCGATTGTCGCGGCTGTCCGAGTCAGAAATGAAATACCGAACTGCGTTCCGATTGTGTTTATTATTGTGCCGATGAGCAGCGATGCAAACAATCCCTGCGCCATAGCGCCGAGCGCATCGATCCCATAGCGCTTTATCGATATTTCAATATTTTTCCGCTTCAGAAACGCTTTTAAACGGCTTTCATTAGCAACCTGTTCTTCCATATGACTTTCCTTTCCATGTTTGTTACTACCCGATATTTGCAAATAATATTTAAGGACTGCAGGAAAAACCGACAGACCAGTATACATTTCTCACATAAAAAACATTAATTCAAGAAATAATTTTCATGCGCTCGCTTTTCCGGCAGCCTATAAAAGATCATCTTCATTGCTGATTTTCACGTCAGGAGTTATATCGCAGCTCTTTTTTCTTATTCTTTCTTCAGGAAAAATAAAAACGAAAAATACCTCGCCGTAGTGATCATCATGCACCAGTCTTCCCAGATCTATTACCGGAACTGTTTTCCCGTCTTTTGTAATGATCCTGTATTCCACATAATCATCAAAGAAGTCTTTACTATATTCCGGATCGTTGATCTGGATACTGATCTGCTGCTGTATCTCTTTTTCCACGCGTTCAAGATCATCAGGATGAACTATATTCCTGAAGCTGGAACGGGTATACTGAAGAAAATCATCCATATCTTTGCATCCGAACAGATGTACCAGATCATAATTTGCAAAAAATATCTGCTCATTGCCGCCTGCCTGATAGATCAGAACAGCTCCTGGTATCCTTGATGCGATAGTTTTTGCGCTGAAACCCATATGTTCGCGTTTTATGGCTCTCATGCTATCTTCAAAATATCTTGCTTCGTTTTTTCCCTCTGTTTTTGCTGCATACAAAGCTTCATCCGCCATTATCAGCAGCTGCTTACGGTCATGAGCCTGTGCAGGGTAATCGGCATAGCCGGCGGAAATGCTGTAATAAACGGTCTGGTTATCTGCTGATATGTACCGGTGCTCTTTAACCAATTTGTTTATTTTATTCCGCAACGTTTCTTTTTCCATGCCCTGAACGAGGACACAGAACTCGTCTCCCCCGGTTCTCCCAATAACAGAGCCTTCAGTAAAAACTTCTTTCAGGTGATTTGCCAGATTAATCAGCACCTGATCTCCCGCCATATGCCCATATACATCATTGATTATCTTGAAATCGTTAATGTCAATGAAAACCGCAGTAACCGCAATATCGCTTCCGTCAATACACTGATCCAGCCTGTCCATAAAGCCGCCGCGGTTCAGGATACCTGTAAGAGCATCGACATAAGCCATCTTCCTCATATTTCTTTCCTGACTCCGAAGCCTAAACAGGCTATAGACCATGATGACAAAAACAATGTTCAGAAGGATACCCCCCAGGAATATTTCCAGTGCCTGCACTGAACCCCAGCCTTCACGCGGTTCAACGTTCAATGTCCATCTGCACTGTCCTATATTGAAAGAATACCCTGCAGGTTCATCCAATATTGTCTTATTCTCCATACCGGCTTCTATCTTTATCTGTTTGCTGGAATAAGGGCTGATGCTGGCATCCAGGCAGTAATCATATCTCAGAGATCTCAACTCTTTGAGACTCTGTTTATAAACATCAGGAACACGCATTACCACCACTGCATATCCCCAGAGAAAATCTTCCCCGGCGCTGTTTTTCAAAAACACAGGATCAATTACAGCGACCCTCCGTCCAATCTCCGGAAAATCAAACGGACCGTAAAGCACGAGCTTGCGTGTCTCAGCTGCATACTCTGCCGCCGAACTGACCTGAGATATTTTCATCAGACCATCCAGTTTTTTCTGATTTCCGCTATCTGTATAACTGTTATATACTGTGCTATTCTGAAAAAGCGCCATATACTCTACACTATTTTTGATGATTAAATCGGCGTTGTAATCAAAACTTTCCGCACTTCCGCCACCGCTTTTTAAAAGCTTCTTCATATATTCAGTACAGTCTGTACCACATGAAAGATCCCTTTTCACCTCCATTGCATAAGCTCGTGTAACATTGGCCGCCCGTTCCGCTTTCAAATTTTTTTCTCTGTAATAGACACTGGCAGAGGTCATGATATTCAGCAACAGCATAAAAACACTGACCAGTATCAATATTATTTTCTGTTTGTGATTAACTCTCATATGTTAATGTTCCCATCCCGAGTCTGCTTTAAGAAACTGATTTCTTAATTTTACCATGTGGTATATTATGTGTAAACTGTTCATACCATAAAAGCAAAGAGCTTCTCAAAGTCGCCTCATAAATTGAAATTTGAAATTTCTGACTGCTGCCGGAAAATCCTTATTTCTGCAAATACGTGTAAGCTCAAATATATAGTTATATAAAAGCTAAAAGCGGCTTTTATCCCATACGCAAGTGTATGGGTTTTTAGCCGCAAATTTATGACATCTAAGATGATAACACTATTTTGTTCTATCTGCTCACCATTTTCCGGGAAATCTCCAGCAGTTTCCTGCACACTCTCTCAATATCTTCTGCACTGAAAATACTGCTTACCAAAGCAGCTCCATCAACTCCGGTGCCGCTCAGCTCATGTATATTATTCCCAGTAAGGCCTCCGATAGCCACAACCGGGATGCCGACAGCACTGCAGATTTATTTCAGGGTATCTAACGAAACCGCTTCCGCGTCCGGCTTTGTGGACGTTGTAAACATAGTGCCTACACCGAGATAATCAGCACCGTTTCTTTCAGCTTCCAGAGCTTCCTCAACAGTATGAGCTGAAACACCTATCATCATTTTTTCTCCAATAAGAGATCTGACATCTCTGGCATTCATATCTTCCTGCCCTACATGAACGCCGTCAGCATTACATTTTATCGCAACATCAACATTGTCATTTATAAAAAAAGGCACATTGTACCTGCGGCACAGATCTTTGATAGCCAAGGCGTCATTCAGAAACTCATCATCTGGGAGCTCTTTTTCTCTTAACTGCAGACAAGTGATGCCGCCCTTGAGAGCATCTTCCACCTGCTGACAGAGAGTTTTTTGCCAATCCATGTCCTGTCTGTTATACCATACAGCAGCATGAATTTTTTATCGCACTTCATATTTTGCTTTTTCCTCCAGCTGCTCAGGCGTCATGTTATACACAGCATCTATTATATAGTTTCTGTATGATGCATTCCCGTCCAAAGCGGAAAGTCTGCTGAAAGCTGTCTCTCCGGCCAGCCCCATGGCGCATATGGCTGCTGCCGCATCCTACATGGCTCATCTGGGCATCACGATAGTATCTCTCAATGCCTGTCTCATATACGACACCTGTGCCGCCGTGAAGACGCATGCACTCACCTGCTACGTGCTCCATGAGTTTGGCACATTCTGTCTTCAGAGCTATTCCTCTCAGGAGGACGTCTTCTCCGCGGTTTCTGTCTTCAAGGATCTAGTAAACTGCTCCGCGGAAGCACTCGATCTGCATCCACATCTGTGCCATCTCATTTCTGATGACCTGGTGTGTATCCCAGAGTGACTTGCCTACCTGCATTCTCTGTCCGAGGAACTGTCTCGTCTTCTGCCATACTGCCTCTGATGATCCAAGTGTCCACGCGCCATAGAGACCATATCCAAGTATAGTCTTGGCTACTAATATAGGAGCACACTCGTTAAGAGGTCCTATCTGATGGTTTTTAGGGACGCGTACGTTGTCAAAGTAGATCTGGCATGTGCCGCTGCCTTTCCAGCCGAGCTTATTCTCGTCGTGTCCGGCTTCATATCCGACAGCATCAGTCGGAACCATGAACCATGTAAGTCCGCCCATCGTTGCAGGATCAAACTCACCTGTTTTGCACATTACGAATCCGTAATCGCATACTCCTCCGTTTGTTGCGAAGATCTTACCTCCGTTGATGACCCATTCATCACCATCAAGTACTGCCGTAGTCTCATATTCAGCCATGTTGAATATTCCGCACGGTTCTGTGGTCCAGTTACCCAGGAGGATAGCTCCTTTGATTGCAGGTTTGATGAACATCTCAACCTGCTCAGGTGTGCAGACATCTTCAATCGTGCCGATGGTTATGTCACTTGCCAGTGCAGTGAGCAGAGCCATTGTGTTGCTTTCTTTTGCGATTTCTTCAATTGCGAGACCGAAATTTACCCAGTCTGTACCGGTCCCCCGTGTTCCTCATCATGGCACAGGGCCAGGATGCTAACTTCTCCCATTTTGCGCAGGATCTCCCTCGGATAGACATCTTTCTCCATCTCCGGGATGAATGGTTTGACTTCATTCTGAGTGAAGTCTCTGACCATCTTCTGCAGCATTTTACGTTCTTCGTTCATGTACCACATTATTTATGTACCTACGAATTTAACTGACTGCTGTTGTGTTTTCTGATAGAATTACTTTAGCAATTAATTATGGATCGCATAATGGTCATGAACTGCCTGCCGTGTACAAATTACACGTTCAGGGGAAAGTGTGTACTTAATGATCGAAAGACCTTCAGCAAAGGATATCCTGGGAGAATCACTGCTCCAGCTCGTCAAAAAAACTCCCATAAATAAAGTGACGATCGATATGATCGTCAGCAATTGCGGTTATTCAAAAAAGACCTTATACAACCATTTTCCGGGGAAATATGAGCTTGCTTACTGGATTTTTGAAAAGCAAAGCAACAATATCATCTCAGAATATATCGGCACTGAATTGTGGGGTTCAGTGCTAGGCAGGATATACAGATTCATGTACGAAAACCGCAACCTGTTTGGCAGTTCGTGGGATAAAGATGACCTTGACCTTCACGTTGGCAAGATAATAGATTACTGTGACAGGTACTATGCCGAACGACTCGTTTCGCTCCATGGAGAGAATGCACTTACACCTGAGACAAGATTTCTTCTCAAATTCAATGGGTATGGTGCTACTCACATGGTCATAGACTGGATCACACATAACTAGAAGCAGACTCCTGAGGAGATGGGTCGGGTATATGGCAGACGCTATTCCTGAAGAACTTGCAGCGCTGCTGCAGCTTGACTAATGTATTGGAGGCAGAAAGCCTCCATTTCTACTTTTCCTCCCTTTTTACCATCTGTTCCACTTCTTCCTCAGACAGCAGCTCATAATCTGAATCCGGCAGTTCAATAGCCTTCGCATAATCAGAAGCCTGTGCTATCATCTTAGAATCATATACGAGCTCTATTGATGATCCTGCGTCCCACGGTTTTCCGTGGATATACGGATCAGCCTGGCCATCCGTCGTCAGTCTGACTGACGGGTGTTTGAGGATATCGTATTTGAAGTCCATCACAGGCCTCTCTC
>CADBRA010000054.1 GCA_902796965.1 uncultured Eubacteriales bacterium
CGGTAAGATGCATACGGTTTTCTCCTTTCTAAAGACTCGGAAATAGGATTTCCTGTATGTATATTATATCATATGTTTTACTGATATATAATCATTCTAGTAAAATATACATTCTAGCCGACATTCATCCCACGGCCTAAAGGCACGTGGGTTTTCTGTCGGGAACTTTATAAAGTCCGGCTTCAGGATGAAAACAGATCTGCATACAAAAACTATGATCAGCCGATCAGACGGTATTTAGAATCTATGTTGGCCAATGAACGCAGCATTCCGGCTGCGTTCCCCATCACATAACCGCGCTGTCCGGGAAGTTCACAGAAAACTGTACTGCGGAAAACCCAAATCTGATGCAAATCACTCTATGAACATCGCATCACCGTATGAAAAGAATCTGTACTTCATTTCGACAGCTGTCTTGTAGATCGCCAGGATTTTTTCACGGTCGTAAAGAGCCGAAATCAGCATAAGAAGCGTTGACTTCGGCAGATGGAAGTTTGTTATCAGCCCGTCCACGATCTTGAACTTATAGCCAGGATATATGAATATGCCAGTGCTTCCGCTTCCAGCATGAAGTATTCCGTCTTCGTCCGATGCGCTCTCCAGTGTTCTGGTAGAAGTAGTGCCGACCGAAATCACTCGGCCTCCGGCTGCTCTCGCCGAATTAACGGTCTCTGCGCATTCAGCCGAAACCTCGTATTCCTCGAAGTGCATATGATGGTCTTCTATGCGCTCGCACGTCACAGGCTTAAACGTTCCGATGCCTACGTGAAGAGTTACATATGCGATTTTTATGCCTTTATCCTTTATCTTTTCAAGCAACTCGTCAGTGAAATGCAGGCCGGCGGTAGGCGCTGCCACAGATCCTTCTTCTCTGCTGTATACCGTCTGATACATCTTTCTGTCGAGCGGTTCATCCGGTCTGTTGATATAGGGAGGGAGAGGAATATGCCCCGTTTCCTCGAGCCTGTCGTGAAAATTGCCGTCATATTCAAACTCGACGATTCTCGTACCGTCGCTGCCATATTTTTTCACTTCCGCCGAAAGCGAAGCCCCGGCTCTGTCGCTGAATATGACGAGTGCGCCCGGCTTGAGTTTTCTTCCCGGCCGCACCATCGCCTCCCACATATCGCCGCCGATGTGCTTTGTAAGAAGAAACTCTACTTTCGCGCCCGTTTCCTTTTTTCTGCCGAGCAGTCTGGCCGGTATGACCTTTGAATCATTCATGACCAGAACATCGCCCGGATTCAGATAATCAATGATATCGTAGAACTTCTTATGCTCTACTGCATCATGTGCCCTGTCTGCAACCAGGAGTCTGGCCTCATCTCTTTTCTGCGAAGGATACTGCGCGATCAGTTCCTCCGGAAGATCATAATCAAAATCTGTAAGCTGCATTTAATATCTTTCTTTCTTCAAAACTTCTTACATTCCCGAAATAGAGAAACGGCGGCCGATCAGCCGCCGGATCTCTATTTCACTTCAATGTCAGTGTAGTAGTATTTTAAAATATCTTTGTATGTGAATCCCCTTTTGCCCATCTCGATCGCGCCCTGCTGCGACATTCCGACGCCGTGACCGTTTCCGCGGCCGTTAATGATAAGTTTGTCGGAATCACTGTTAAATTTTACTTCTGACGATGAAACAGTATTCGCCGTTTCATCCGCTGAAGCAGTCGTTATTTTCCCCGATCCGTCGAGAATCCTGATGCCGTTAAGATTAAGCGCCGACATTCCGTCGAGTGAAAGCACACTCAGGATGTTTCCAAGCACCTCCTGCCCTTTGGATGTGACAGCATAGTAAAGAGTTTTTTCAGTCTCAGGCGAAGCGTTTCCAGCTGCAGTGAGTTCTCCGCCGTCAGTATCGAGTGTAAACATACGTGACTTCAGAGATTTACCGCTGAATGCCGACCTTATCTTATCTTTAGTAAATGTCACCGACTTTTTTGTACCTGTAATCGTGAGTGAAGCCGCATATCCTGATTCATTGTAGCTGTCGACGCTGACGCTGGTGACAGTTCCCAGGCCCCTCGAACTGAACATATCGGTGAGTTCAGCTCTTGTAAACGTATTTGACCAGGTGTAATCAGGCGAATATTCATCGACCTTGCCGCGGGCGTAGCCAAGCTTCGATGTCCATACGTCTTCGCTGTTTTCAGTATGGCCGCCGCTGTTCGCGAAATAGAAGCCCGCTACAGGCTTGCCCTCGTAGTAAATCATCTGCCCCGACGTCGATTCAACGGCTTCGTTTGTACTCGTATACTCACCCTTGACGCCTATGTAATTCTGACAGTGCGAAGTCGCGCAGAGATCAAATCCCTGCGACTTGTGCGTTCCCCTTTTTGACTCGGCGAAGCTTCTCGCCGTTACAGCCTGAGCCTTAAGCGCTTCAAGATTAGATGACTGTGACATCTCTCTGTGGAGAACACCCTTGATATAGTCGTCCATGCCGACGTAATTCAGTATGTTCATCTGCCCGGAACGGTTGATGTATGGTATAATGCCGCCCCTGTACGACGTCCCGTCAAAACTTATGTAATCGTCTGTCGTGAAATATCCTGACGAAACGATGCACTCTGTGCCATCACCCTTAAGGTTCGCAAGAACATTCCCCTTCTTGTCCTTAACCGCGATCCTGCCGTTCGAAAGCGCGAGTACTATATCTCCGGTTCCGTCGAGCGCGTCAGAAGAAACATCTATCGCATTATCGCCTTTTTTGCAAAGCTTAAGCCCATCAGAAGACGACAGCTCCGCTGTCACATCTGATGACTGGTATTTCAGGCCGATCGTGACAAATTCCCTGTCCGCAGCATATGACGTCAAAGGAATTGAACATAAAGCGAGCGCGAAAACAAGCGCCAGAGCTGTTATTATTCTGTTTTTCATTAATCTTCTGTTATCCTTTCGATACCCAGATGGCTGTAAGCCAGATCGGATACAGTTCTTCCCTTCTGCGTTCTGTTGAGAAGACCTTTCTGTATGAGATAAGGCTCATAAACATCTTCTATCGTTATGCGTTCTTCTCCGAGCGCGGCAGCTATTGTATCAATGCCTACCGGACCCCCGTGAAAACGCTCTATTATCAGTCTGAGAATCTCTCTGTCAAGGTCCTCGAGTCCGAGCGAATCGATCCTTAGCGCCTCGAATGCGAGCTCAGCGGTCTTCATGTCGATATACCCGTCTCCTCTGACCTGTGAGAAATCCCTCACTCTCTTGAGCACTCTGTTTGCAACTCTCGGCGTACCGCGCGACCTCGCTGCCATCGCATAATACGCATCTTCATCAGCTTCAACGCCGAGTATGCCGGCAGAACGCTTTATGATCTGCACGAGTTCGTCATCAGTATAAAGCTCGAATTTGCTGATGACACCGAACCTGTCTCTCAGCGGTGCCGACAGGCTTCCCGCTCTCGTCGTCGCACCAATAAGTGTGAAGTGAGGTATGTCGAGCCTCAGCGATCTCGCCGAAGGCCCCTTTCCAATAACAATATCTATCGCGTAATCCTCCATCGCTGAATAGAGCACTTCCTCAACAGACCTGTTGAGCCTGTGGATCTCATCGATGAAGAGCACATCGTTTTCTTCCAGATTTGTAAGTATTGCAGCGAGATCACCCGCCCTGCCGATCGCCGGTCCGGATGTGATTCTCAAATTTACATCCATTTCGTTTGCAATGATTCCGGCCAGAGTAGTCTTTCCAAGTCCTGGCGGTCCGTAAAAAAGCACATGATCGAGAGGCTCGCATCTCATCTTTGCCGCCTCTATAAATATCGACAGGTTGTCCTTGACAGCCGACTGCCCGATATAGTCATCGATCCGCTTGGGTCTCAGACTAAGTTCGATTTCTGCATCTTCGTCAGTATATCCTGAATGTGTTATCATGTTGTCCGCCAAATCACCGGCCTCCGGAAATGTTTCAATCAATATTACAATACAAATATTTACAATTTATAAATCACATGTGTGAAAGTTTCTTAAGCGCCGCTTTTATAATGTCCTCTGCAGTACCTCCGTCAGCTCCGCTGACAGAAGCCGCTTCCGCAGCTTCGCTCCGCGAATATCCGAGAGCCATGAGTGCCGAAACGGCATCCTCAAATGCCTCGAGTTCCTCGGGCTTCTTTGCCGCCTTTTGAACAGACGTGCTCATGCCGACAGCCATCTTTCCGATTTTGTCCTTTAACTCGAGTATGATCCTCGAAGCTGTCTTTTTGCCTATGCCCGGAGCACGCGCAAACGCGCCCGCATCATCAAATATCACAGCCTTTTTTATCTCAGATGCGCTCATGACAGAGAGCACTGACTGAGCTCCCTTGTTTCCTATGCCGCTCACCGAAGTGAGCATTTTGAATATTTCAAGACTTTCGCCGTCATCGAATCCAAACAGGCTCACGCCATCGTCTCTGACTGCCATATAAGTATATACTGTTACTGTCTCATCAGGGTGTGCGAGGTACAGAGCAGACGAGCTCGGCACGAAAATTTCATACCCTATGTCTGAATTCTCGAGTATTATGCCGCCGCTGAAAGTACCGGTAACTTTTCCTTTTATATAATGGAACAAAGAACGTCTGCCTCTCTATCTTATGATTCTGAAATCATCGTGTTTTTTACTCGCTTTCTTTTTCGCGGACTCTTCAGCCATAGCCTTATCTATCGCTTTCTGAAGAGACGAACTTCCGGCCATCGAATTCGCGTGGCATACGGCCGCTGCGAGTGCATCGGCTGTATCGTCAGGCTTCGGGACCTTATCAAGTCCGAGAACAGCCTTTACCATCTGCTGAACCTGCTTTTTCTCGGCCCTGCCATAGCCTACGAGAGCCTGCTTTATCTGGAGCGGCGTATATTCGGCGATTTCTATGCCGGAATTTACGCACGCCAGCACCGCTACGCCTCTCGCCTGACCGACGTTAATGACTGTTTTTGCGTTTGTATTATAAAAAAGCTCCTCAAATGAAGCTGTGTCAGGTTCTGTGTCCGCTATTATATCCATGAGCGAAGAATAAAGAAATTTGAGACGTTCCGGCATCGGCGCCGAAGGTCCCGTGGAGATGCTCCCGTAATCGACAGCTCTAAGTCTGCTGCCGTTTCTCTCTATAACTCCGTAACCCATCAGGGCGTAGCCCGGATCGACACCGAGTATCCGCATAAAATTCCTCCTGTCCTCTTGCATGAATATTATATGATTTTACCATAGAACAAAAACATCGTCAAAACCACAGCATGCCATCATTAATGTCTTCACGGAATTCTGAACTGACCAATTCGCCTTTGCAGCTCTATTTTAATAGTGTATAATTATACTGAAAATAAATATTTATACATAAAAAATATCAATAATTACCAGATACATACATTTAATATCGCAGTTCTTTGTCCATTTGCGGACGGAATCCGCGGTGTTTCATATTTTCATACATAAAAAGAGGCAGAAATTTTGAGATATTCAAGACAGGAGAAAATTCTCGAACTTATCGGCAGCAATGAGATAGAGACGCAGGAAGCGCTCGTCGACATGCTGGCCGCCGAAGGGTACAGCGCGACTCAGGCAACAGTTTCGAGAGATATCAAAGAGCTGAGGCTCATCAAGACGCGAGCCGCATCGGGAAAATATATCTATACACGCTCAGACGAATCTTACACTACCGGCTCTGCCGGCAGATACGAGAGTATATTCCGCAGCACTGTGAACAGCATTGAATATTCGGGAAATATACTCGTGATAAAAACTGTTTCAGGCTGCGCCAATGCGGCAGGAGAAGCGCTCGATTCTATGAAAATAAAAGAAATTGTAGGAACGCTTGCCGGCGACAATACCCTCTTTGCAGTTGTCGACAGCCCGGAACACACGCCTGAGATTTGCGGCAGACTGCGCTTGCTTCTAGGCAGTGAATGACAGCTGCTAAACGAAATGCAGGCTTTCCGACAGAATTAACTGAAAAATTTCATGCCGGTTTCCACAAATTGATGTCGGTCTGCCGGCGCATCAACCGACCGTATATTTGTACAATCAGGAGTTTTCATGTTATCGCATATTTACATAAGGGATTTCGCAATAATCAAAGAAATAGACCTTGACCTCTCTGACGGGCTGAACATAATTTCAGGTGAAACAGGAACTGGAAAGTCAATAGTGATACAGGCTGTGAACACAGCACTGGGCGGCCGCGGCAGCGCAGCGATGGTCTCTGAGGGCTCAAAGAAAGCTCTCGTGCAGCTCGTATTCACCGCTGGCAAACGTGAACTCGCGAGCCTTGGCCGGTTTGCTGACACGTGCGAAGACAATGAGATCATATTTTCAAGGGAAATAACGGCCTCCGGCAGGAGTACTGCGCGCATAAACGGCGAAATAGTAAAGCTTTCAGAACTTGCTGAAGCGGCTTCCCACATGGCCGACATACACGGGCAGTACGACAACCAGTTTTTCCTGAATCCGGCAAGGCACATAGAGATAATCGACAGCTGCGCGTCCGGCAGTATCAATCCCCTGAAAAAACAGCTCGGCGAAGCATTCTCCGATTATCAGCAGAAAAGGCGCGAACTTGTCAAATTCAGGAAAGACCGCGGCGAATACATCAGACAGCGCGATTTCATGCAGTATGAGCTTGCCGAGATAAATGCCGTCGATCCCAGAGCCGGAGAAGACGACGAACTCGAGGAAAAGGCACGCATGCTGTCAAACGCCGAGAAGATCTACGATACGCTCAGCCAGTGTTATGACATAATATACAACAGTAATATAGACGGATGCGCCAGCATGCTCTCAGCACTCGGAGACTACAGCAGCACGTATACAAAGCTCGGCGAGCAGACTGCCGAGTGCGCATATGCTCTCGCCGATATACAGGAGGAAATAAGGCATGAACGGGATAACGCCGTATTTTCTCCTGATGAGCTCGACCGAGTTATGTCAAGAATTGATTCGATCGACAATTTGAAAAGGAAATACGGCGGCTCAATTGAAAGCGTTCTTGCGCACCGCGATGAAGCCGAACGCGCGCTCTCATTGTCAGAAGATTCAGATGAGATGGAAAAAGAGCTTAAAGAACGATTTGTCAAAGCGCGCGATC
Source organism: uncultured Eubacteriales bacterium (assembly GCA_902796965.1). GTDB lineage: Bacteria > Bacillota > Clostridia > Peptostreptococcales > Anaerovoracaceae > RUG708. Next base: position 7,063 of record CADBRA010000054.1, read on the forward strand.
ACGTTCTTTCTTTGTCAGCGGAGCTGACGAAAGCGCGGAAAACAGCAGCGGAAGTTTTCGAAAAAAAGATGACTGCTGAATTATCTGAGCTGAATTTCAGGAGTGCCGTTTTCAGGGTTGATATTTCGGAGCACTTAAACGCTAAGGGACAGCCTGTCCTAACTGCAGACGGCACTGATATCGTGCAGTTCAGCTTCACTTCTAACAGCAATGCATCTTTGAGACCGCTCGCAGAGATCGCGTCCGGAGGCGAGATTTCCAGGATTTCACTTGCATTCAAGAGCATTATGGGCAGCTCGTCGATGATCGGAACTATGATCTTCGACGAAATCGATACTGGTATCAGCGGCAGAACCGCAAGCATTGTCGGGAGTAAAATGAGGAAAATAGCGAAGGACCATCAGGTCATCTGCATCACTCACCTGCCTCAGATAGCGGCGGCCGGCGACTTCGAATACCTTATCAGCAGAAACGACGATCAGGACGAAAGTTACACCATGATAACTAAACTCGGAGAAGAAGCGCGTGTTCAGGAAATCGCGAGGCTTCTGGGCGGTACAAACATCACTGAGACTACGCTTAAGAGCGCGCGCGAGCTGATAGAAGCGTCTAAAGCAGTATGACTGCGGGGATTATCGAGTTTTCCTGTGCCGCTGCCGGTTTCCGGTTTCATTTTGATGACGCCGTCTGCAGGATTACCGCACGGCAGTGATTGACGAGCAGTCTGGGTGATCGATTTCAAATACGCTGCAGTCCGGTGCTCCCAACAAACCATTGACAAAAATATTAAGCAGTAAAAAACGGATCTGTATGAAATACGTGTGAACTTAAGCTTTGCACATCCATAAGGTCCGTTTTTATCTGATTTTCATATTGCTGCAATGTCGGTCATATCCGTGCAAGATAGCCTGCTGTCAAAACACGATTTCTGTTTCTGCGCCACATTGCGGAACGGTGCCACGAACCAGCCTGCGCCGATGTTCCGTTTAAGATGGCGCATACGGCATCTGCTTTCAAAACTGGATTTTCATAATTTTGCAGCATCAGCTTCCAGCATAATATGACGATAAATTGCCTGCTTTTATTTTTTGACGCCTTTTACTGCAGGTCTGCTGATATTCATTTTTTTCATGAACTCGAGCACAGAATCCTCGAGATTCATGCCTGCAGTATTTATTATTATACCGGCGTATTTCTGATAGAGAGGTACACGCGCGTTGTAAAGGTCTGACAGCGTCTGACCCGGCGCCATAGCAATGCCTCTGGTTTTTATGTTCTTGAGACGTCTGTTTATCTCTTCAAACGGCAGCTCGATATATACGATCTTTCCTGTTTCAGCGAGATGCTTCATTGCTTTATCACTGTAAACAGCGCTGCCGCCTGTCGCGATAACAGTATTGTCCAGATCAACATTTGAGAGCACGCTCTCTTCTATTTTGAGAAATTCATCCATGCCGTCGTTGTCGATGATGTCCTGAAGCAGTCTGCCTGTCTTTTTCTGTATAAGCAGATCTGTATCGACGAACGACATACCGAGCGACTTTGCTAACACTACCCCGAACGTGCTCTTTCCGCATGCAGGCATGCCGATCAGTATATAGTTGTTCATAATAAAAGCCTTTCGTTTTCATATGCGCAAGCACTGCTGCGCCGACCGCTGCATTTTTTCAGCATCAGCAGTCTTTTGGGCAATGACGTAAAAAAGCTGCCATGCGTAAACACACAGCAGCTTTATTGAATTCAGTTTAAACGCCTGTACCGCGCCCGAAGAAATATATTATTCCTCTGTTGCAGGAGCTTCTTCAGCTTCAGACTCTGCCTCTTCAACAGGAGCTTCTTCGGCTTCATTTCCCATTTCTGCCTGTGCATCCTTGATGCTGAGGCTGATTCTTCTCTTTTCTTCGTCTATATCGAGAATCTTTGTATAAACTTCGTCGCCGATAGAAACTTCATCAGTGATGTTGTTTACTCTTCTAGGAGCGATCTCGGAAATGTGTACGAGACCATCGAGACCAGGCTCAAGTTCTACGAATGCACCATATTCCTTGATCTGGACTACCTTGCCCTTGACGATCTGGCCAACCTTGTAATTGTCGTTGATGACAGACCAAGGCTCAGGTGTAAGCTGCTTGAGACCCAGTGAAATCTTGCCTTTTTCCTGATTCATTGAAAGAATCTTGACATTGATCTTCTGGCCGATTTCGAGAGCCTCCTGCGGGTGTCTGAGTTTGCCCCAGGAAATTTCTGAAATGTGAAGAAGACCATCGATTCCGCCGATATCTACAAATGCGCCGTAGTCAGTAAATCTCATTACTGTACCTTCGATCACATCGCCGACCTTAAGTGAAGCCCATATTTCAGCGATCTTCTTGCTCTTTTCTTCAGCAAGATAAGCCTTGTGTGAGAATACAGCCTTGTTTCTCTTCTGGTCGACTCTTGTAACCTTTACAGTGAGAGTCTGACCGATGAACTCATCAGCTTTCTCAACATATCTGTCGTTAAGCTGAGACATTGGGATAAAGCCTGAAACTTCTTTGTAGAGAGCGATTACACCGCCCTTTACTTCGCGCTGAACCTTGACATCGATAAATGCCTTGTCTTCGTATGCTTTGATGATCTCCGCCCAGTGTTCACTGATTTCGATCTTTTTGCGTGAAAGTAAAATATTGCCTTCGCCATCGTCATTCTTAACGACTTTAGCTTCTACGATATCGCCCAGCTTAAACTGAGTTTCTATATCCTGGCCAGGTTCAAGTGCCATCTCGTTCTTTGGGATAATACCGTCTTTTTTGCATCCTAAATTCACATAGATTTCACGCGGACCTACCTGAATTACTTCTCCTTTAACGATTTCGCCACGCTGCGGCATCCTCAGGGTTTTTTCAATTTCATCCATGAGGGCGTTCATGTCGTTTGCTTCGTCGACATTGTTAGTGATAACTTCACTCATGTGAGCAATAACCTCCTTAATTATGCGTTCAGGCGCAGATGCACCCGCCGACACTCCTATTCTATTACATTTTAGAATCTCTTGCAATGGCAAAAGCTCACTATTTTCAGCGAAAAATGTGCTTTTACATACGGAACTGGCCGTTTCATACAATTTTCTGGTATTAGAACTGGATCTGCTGCCAATTATTATCATCATATCCGACTTTTTTGCAAGTTCAAGACAGTCGTGCTGTCTGTCAGCAGTAGCCTTGCAGATCGTCCTGTTTATTACTGCATCCGGAAACCGTTCCTTTATTTTTTGTACACATTTTTGCCATGCACCGTCATTAAGAGTCGTCTGCGCAACAACATAAAGAGGTTTTTCCGATGGTATTTCTGCAACTTCCTCAGGTGACGACAATATGAACGCTCTGCCGCCACACCAGCCGTTTACGCCCTGTATCTCCGGATGCTCAGCATTTCCGACGATAACTGTCTGATATCCGTCTTCATCGGCATTCTTAATGAGTTGATGAATCCGCTTGACCCGCGGACATGTAGCATCAATAACTCGTCCTGCATTTTCGCGGAGCTTTTTCTCGATCTCGCGGCCGACACCGTGCGATCTTATAATTACATCTGAATCGGCATCGAGATCTTCAGGACTGCTGCAGATTGAAACACCTTTTTCTTCCAGCTCAGTGATCACTGATTCGTTGTGAATTATCGGTCCGAACGTGAATATCTTTCTATCTGTTTCCGCTTCATCCTCTATCGTTCTGTAGACGGTATCAAGAGCGGCTTTTACTCCATAGCAGAAACCGCTATTATCCGCTATTTTAATAATGTGATCACCATATTTAAATACTGTAGTAGCGCTCATTTTCCTCCTGCGTCAGCTCCGCTGACATAATAGTGAAATACCCGGACACTGAGTGGCCGTGCATCTAAAATTCAATTCCTTTTCTGGCCTGTACGCCTGTATCATATGGATGCTTGATTTTTTCCATATCGGTCACGTAATCAGCATCTTCTATCATCCACTGAAGCGGAACACGGCCGGTCAGGACGAGTTCCCGTGTTCTGTCAAAACTCTCTACAAATTTTCTGAGTTCATCTTCCGACAATACATCGACAGAAGCGGCCGTTATGCTTTCATCGAGAACAACGACATCGTAATCGTCGCGTCTGGTTATTTTCATGATTTCAGCAAGAAATTCAGAATTAGCCTTAGCATTTTCATCAAGTTCCTCTTCTGTCATCTGATATGTGAACTTATTGTTCGCCGGCGCTCTCATTACTGTTATATTTGAAATAGACCCCAGTACCGCAAGTTCTCCTGTCATCCTGGCTTTCAGGAATTGTGCAAACAGAACTCTGAGCCCGCCTCCGGCCGCTCTTACTGCAAGCCCTACCGATGCCGTTGTCTTTCCTTTTCCGTCACCGCAGTAAATATGTATCATAGATTGCACCTCCTCTTGCTGCAGAAAGTTCAGTAAATGCAGTCCTTCTTTATCTCAGCCCGAATCTTTCTCTGATAAGCTGCAGTATTTCTCGTACGGTAATTCCCGTTTCCTCTTCGGGAATGCCGTCAAGAAAAGCATTCACATCACTGTGTCTCAGCGCTTCAGACTTTTCCGACATACATCTGCTGTTCTTTCCTATTATGTAATAACGGACATCAATCTCCTCAAAAACAGACAAAAGAAAACGGCTGCTGATATTAAATCCAAAGCTGATAATCTGCTTCCTGCTGCATCCTGCATCAATCAGCGAAGTCATCTCGTCAGGATCAGGCTCTGTCATCACTATGATCCTCGACTTATCTATCCCGTTTTCCGTCAGGAAAACATACATATCCGCGCCCTCAGTCAATATTATGCCCGATGTATATCTGAGTCCTGAAATTATCTCATCCCGTGATTCGCAGATCTTTATGCTCCTGTCCAACGTGAAATCGCGTTTCAGGCGAAGATATTCCAGATCGTTTTCTTCTGCCTTTGTCAATATTCGGGCTGACTCATCAGGAACATCGCCTGTGCCGTCTATAAGCATCTCAACACCAGTTCTGTCTATCCATCTCTGAATGCCGTCATCGTCGAGTTTTGATGAAATTATCGTTATATTGCCTCCGGGCAGCGGCGCTCTGCCGTAGCTGTCCGAAACAGCCGCATAGAGCTTGTCAGTATATTTTGACAGCTCAGTCACAAGACCAGCGCATTCTTTTGTCCCTACAAAAGCCATGATTTTGCTGTCTATCGATTCCATGTGCTTCTCCGATCCATGCTATTTTTTTCTGTGCCAGAATGAGAAAATAGATTTTGATTTTTCCTCTTTCATATCGTTATCAAGTTCAGCGATTTTTTCTCTGATATTAGGCGCCTCAGGGTTGTATTTGAGAAGCATGCGGTAGCTTATGACTGCTTCGTGAGGATTCCCGAGTTTCTCATATGTCATTCCTTTATATTTGTACGCCGCTTCAACTGCTGACGTGCTTACTTCATTTTTGCGCATTATAACGGTGTTAAAATCCTCAAGGGCATCGTCATATCTGGCAAGATTATAATACGCTACTCCTCTGTTTACATACAAGTTCACAAAATCAGCGTCTATCCTGATTCCTGTTTCGGCCGCTTCGAGAGCTTCTTCATATTTTTCGAGCGCATTGTTGCACTTTGAAATATAGCTGTATGCTGACAGATTTTCAGGATCGATCTCTGCAGATTTTCTGAAGTCATTTACAGCGTCATCATATCTTGATGAAAGGAGCCTGATTATACCCCTGAGCATATAGATTTCTTCAGATCCGCTGTCGAGTTCGAGTGCTCTGTCCGCATCATTTAAAGCATCGCTAAGTCTGCCCTGTTCCGCTCTGAATTTTGCTCTGCATATATACGCTTCGACGTTTTCAGGTGCGATCTCGACGGCGCGTGAGAAGTAATATTCAGGACCTTTTTCGACATCATCGAGATAACCAGTTTCCGAAGCTTCATTTTGCTCAGCTTCACTGCCTTTTTCTTCTGATTCCTCCGAGTCTTCAGAATCTCCTTCAGCTGAACCGGCGTCAGCTTTTTCTATACTGTCTGCGCTGTCTGTTCCTCTGATTTCCGGCGTCTCTTCGATTTCATATCCGGAAATAATCTTTCCTATAAATATATAAAGTTCCGGATCATCAGGCTGGAGAAGAAGTGCACAATTTATATCGTCGAGGGCGCGCTGGTCCTCGCCTTTCTTTGCAAATATTTCAGCGCGCTTCTTAAACGATCTGTAATCGTCTCTGTCCAGCGAGACGGCTTTCGTGAAGTAGATCAGCGCGTTATCATAATCTCCTGCGCTGTAATAGCACTCTGCTGCTGCTGAAACATATTCATGGCTTTCAGGGTCTGCCTCGCACGCGCTCAGAAACCATTTGAGAGACTTTTTCAGATCATCTCTGTCCCTCGTGATGAGACCCATGAGGAATCTCACATGGGCATTTTCCGGATCGTCAGACAGCATAATGCCTGCAATAGTCTCGGCGCTGTCAAGATTTCCGGATTTGTAAAGAACAAGCGCTTTGTAATACATCAGCTTTTTGGGTTCATCTGCGGAAGAGAGTCCCGCTTCTGCACAGAGCGCTGCCCTGTGAAGTGAATTCACGTCTATGTATTTTTTTATGCATTCAAGATAAAAGCTTGTTTCAGAAGTACCGGTCAAAACCGCAAATTCGATATATTTTAACGCGTCTGCTGAAGCGTTTCCGCCTTCGAGCTCTGCAAGTGCAGCATATGCGTCGGCATCTGACAGGTGCCCTGTTAGAGCAAAAGCAGACTTTCTATATTGCTCCAGTTCTGTTCTGTAACCAAGATTGTATAACGTTTTCGCAATCATCGCGCACAGAGGAGCGGGATTATCTGCTATTTTCGCGGCAGAATCGTACATTTCAATAGCCTTGTCATTTTCGCCTCTGACCTGATAAATCATGGCCATTATCTCACGCACGCCTTCTATATGATAATCAGCGGATATTGCATTTGAAAATGATTCGAGAGCCGGCTGCAACTGACCTGTTTCAACCTCGCAGCGTCCTTTGAGTGCCCATGTCTGAGCATCCATCGATGAAATATCCAGTGAATTCAGCTTGGCAAGAGCTTCCTCGTAATGTCCTGATTCAAAAAGCATTTCAGCTATCGCAGAGCCGCTGACATCATCGAACTTTTTCTGGTCTATAATGCTGTGGTCTATATCCTCGATGAGATATCCCGCACGCTTGTACATTATATCGCTGCGCCCGATCGTCTTGAGGATCTGCCTTGCTTCAGGGCCTCTTCTCATAAGATATAACGCATATGCCTTTTTGAATGTCAGCAGCGAAGATTCAGGATAAGCCTCAGAGCTCTTTGCCAGTTCATAATACGCCTCTGTCATCCTGCCTCTGGCGCTCAGCTTATCTGTTTCCTCTATGATATCCATGATTGCTGGCGGAACCTGAAGCTTTTTGAGATCATACCTGTCTTCAGGCTTTCTGCCGGCATTGCAGAGATGATCCATCGTATTGTCATCAGTATATCTGAAAGTCCCGGGACCATCGAGCTTTTCGAGAAGCCGCGTTCTGGAAATAACTGCGTTTTTTGAAGTTCTGTCCGCTCTGCAGGCAGTTTCGTAGTAATACAGCGCGTCTTCCAGCTGATCTCTCTGCTCGAGTATAGTCCCCTTTAACACACGGGTCTCTGATTCGTAGATGCCCAGTTCCAGCATCAGATCCGCTATATAATTAGCTTTTTCGAGGCTTCCATTTCTTATGTACAGGCTGCAGAGCGCAAAATACGCTCTGTAATTTTCATAATCCTCAGAAATCAGCTTTTCAAAATATGAAGTAGCTTCGTCATATCGCCCGTTTTCGATCAGCCGTTCCCCCGTGCTGTTTTTTTCAAAGCGCGAATCCTGACCTTTTTTAACGGCTGAATCCGAAATCTCCTTTTTAAGACCGCCATCAGGCCGCATCTCGAGATATTCCTTTCTGAGATCCGCTGCCGCAGCGCTTTCCGGATATTGCCTTGCGAGCTTTTCGACGGCACATGCAGCGAGATATATCTGTCCTCTTTCGATATATTTTTCAGCTTCGGTCTTCATAGCGATGAGTTTCTCTGTATCTTCATCCGAAATATCATCAGGAAGTTTTGAATAGTTCAAAGCATCCGCCTTAATGCTTCTTCTGTATATTCCGTGGAGAACATCTATTCCGTAGATTTCGGCCAGGAAAGCCGGATGGTTCTGTATATCAGCGTCCCTTATCACGGTTTTTTGTATATCCGAAGGTATATATTCATGAGTCTGCAGAAAATCTACAACAGCCGTCATAGCAGCTTCACTGTCGTTTTTATATGCCATTGTGACGGCATCGTGCCATATCTTTTCATTAATTCTTGTACTGATAGTTTTATATATTTTTTCGAGTTTTCTCTTAAGCTCTGTTATATTAGGATTTATTATCATGCGTAATGCTCCTCTGTTATATTTAGACATATTAATTATAGCATTTAGAAACTTCAAATACTATCAGCACAAAGCAAAACACAAGATAAAAACCGCATTAACCAGAAATTCGCGATTCTGATTACATGCGGTTTTTATATCCTGATATCTCCTGTTTGCCGGCCGTTGCGTTCTGCACATCCCTATTTACTATTTTCGGTGTCTTGGTTATCTTCAATATCTCAGATCTTTAAACTTGATCACCGATACGAGCATAAGAATTCCCCATATTATAAGGTAGATACCTATGAGAAGAACGAGAGCGGCGACGCCTTTCTGCGGCACGAGGCACATGAGTACGCCGAACGCAATATGCACGATTCCTGAGAAAACTGCATATCCTCCGTTGACATGTTCCCTGAACAGCAGAAATGCATCCCTGAATCTGTCGATCCCGGCGATGAACGCAACAACTCCGATAATGCATCCTGTGATAAAAACTGTTATATCGCTGTTCATCATCAGATATCCGCCTGACGCAGCCATGATTATACCAGCGATAAGTTCCGGAAGCTGACCTCCTCTCTTCCAGAACACGAGCGATGAGATGATGTCATAAGCTCCAATCACCAGAATGATCAGGCCGACCGCAATACCGAGAATCGATATCACCTGTTCGCGGAATACAAACAGAACTGCACCCGCCGCCATCAGGATCAGAGAAGTGACAAGTCCGAACTTCTTAAAAAAACTCATTACGGATAAACTCCTTTCCGAAATATGTATTTTCAGTATATCATATTGGACCGCATCAGGCCGGAAAAGAATTTACCTGTAATATTTTTTCGTCAGCTCCGCTGACATTGGGAAAGAAACTGGGCCATGTAAATGATACAGCAGATGATTGTTCTTGTATTTTATATTTTTCCAGCTGTATCCATGTGCACATAATATCACTTAAGTCAGCTGATGCTTACTGCGGGCCATCCGCCTGCTGTTTGTAAACATAATGCTGCAGTGATCAGGCACTATACTGCTGCTCTTTTATATAACATAGCGTGTGCCTAATTCATTTGTTTCTTTACCTCTGCCGCTTGCTAACGGCAAAATAAAGTACCCGTTAATTTCAGCATAATGTGACATCATCCGCCTTTCCGACCTCGTATTCTGCATCGGCACTTACGGCGTTAACTTCGTCACGGTACGTCAGATCAAACCCGCAGGTTCTACGCTGTTTTGCATTTTTTCAAGACACAAGACCGTCAACAAGATTCTTTATCCAGGATTTGAAGCCTTTCCGGCTTCTGTAGATTCCTGATTCTTCCTTCAGAGCAGTCAGAGCACGATGCAGAACGGCCGCTCCTTCATCGTCATCTTTTGTACTTTTTTCTTCAACATCTTTATGAGCGCATTTCCTTGCCTCTTCTTCTGTAAGCAGCATCAGAGGACGAATCTCATCGTTAACGGAATAAAGCCTTCCCTTGTAATCTGACAGCATTCTTACACCGCTGTCGTCAGTAATACAGTACTCGATCGCAGTATCAGCTATTTCAGACAGTTTTTCGCGCACGCTCATTTTATTTTTGTATCCCGGAATATAAGCAAATTTCAATCCGGAAACACGGTGCTGACAAAATATATATTCATCGCTGTCATAAGGTATATCCGACGGGTTAAGCATGAAATCTCTCATAATATTAAGAGTCTCGAGAAAAGCAGAACACAAAGACAGAATATCGTAGATGTCAGCCATACCACTCTTAAGTATTGCATCAAGTCTGACACAATGATCAGCTGCGTAGAAGATCTTTGTTCCCTCTGCGCTGAAAACGCATCTCATATTGAGAAGAGAGCGGCATCTGTTTCCAGTCATGATCTGACGTTCGAACTCGCTGAATTCAGTCCGCTCCGTATAATAACTGATCTGTCCGCTTCCACTCGCTGACTTGCGGATCATCTCGAAAATTCCGCCGTAATCATTCAACCTCAACCACCTCCGCAAACGCTGCACGGCGTATATCCTTTTTTAACAGCATCTTTTCTGTCCATCGTCATGATGAATTTATCAACGGCGCTGCAGTCACTTTCTATCAAGACACCGTTTTTGATACAATGCCTTGTAAACACCCATGAGCTTATAAAGCCGTGAACCCGCTTGAAATAGCAAGCCTCACGGCTTTATTGCGTCATACGTACATTTCCGTTTGTGCTCTCTTACGCCCTGTGATGGTGTATGCCGAACTTGCTCCCAGACACACAGCGAAACCCCTGAACGCGGTTATTTAAATTATAAGCTGGATCCACCTATTTATGTTCAAATGGAATATGATCTTTTAATCATCACCATCTGCACAATGCTTGTGTCTCAAATAGAATGTCACAGTAAATATGGCTGTCCTCGCTTTCTATACACCAAGGAGAAATGCTCATGCGCTCAGTCGTCCTCAACGTTCCCCACTACCTTAGCGTATTCCTGCTTCAATTCATCTTCCAGCATGTCAATGTTCGTGGCCGATGAATAGATAACAGGAATTTGATCTTTTAGCTGCATAGCCTTGGCAAAGAGACTGTGCGATATATGCTCCGAGCGAATAATAATCAGATTTATTCCAGTTCCGAAATTAAAGCCGATTCCTGATTCGTCCTGATAATACTTCCAGTCATGATGTAGGGCTTCAACCTTTTTGGTAAAGTTAGGATGCCCGCCGAAAAACGCAACCCCGGTTTCAGGCAGCTCTGGTAAATCGACTGGCTCAAATACTTGAGCTTCGATCCGTGGCTCCTCTTGTTCCTCCGCTTTCTTTTCTAATTCAGCAATCCTGCTTTCTGCTCTCTCCAGTTCCTTTTTCAGTCTGTTGATCTCAGCTTGCTGCGCCGCATTTGCCCTCTTAAAACCGCTCATTTTTTTCTCGTAATTTTCCTTCTGCTGATCTATGACACCGGGATCAATAGAAGCTTTTACTTTTGCTCGCAAATCCGCATTCTTTTTCTTCAGTTCTTCGTTAGTTTTCTGTAGACTGTTCAACCTTTTTCGAAGTTTTTCTTCGTCATCTGAAGAAAACACACTCGGTTTGTCGAGCAATTCTGCACGTATGGCATCACTAAAAACATTTATACAATGACACAGAACCACATTTTCATATAGCTCATTGAGATTATCTTTTATTATAGTCCAATATGTCTGCAAATACGCTTTTTCAAGTATGTAATTATCATTGCGTATAGCTGTAAGCTCTATTGATGTCAACCAGTCAGTATCCGTCAAAGTAAAAATTTCTGGTTTCAGATAATCTCTTACATCCTCCTGATTAAGCAGGAGATCAGAGAAAAATTGCCTGAGATGTTCTGGGAGCTTAAATATAAGCTTTCCTATATCAGTTGTATATATACCTTTGCCTTTGATAGTTACAAGCGTTTTTCTGACAGCCTCAGTTTCCCGATTCTCATACTGCGTTAAATAATCCAAATCAGAAACGAATATATGTACAAGATTTAATTCCTCCATATCTATATCGAGACTCATTAATCTTTCATATGCATTTCGACATGCGCGGTATCCAGTATATCCCTGCTTTGTACTAGGATAGTTTCTTTTTGCTTTTTCAGCCTTGTCAGCCATGTAGGTTACATATTGAGCAAGACTAAACGAATTATTTATCTCCTTTACCATCCTCCTTGCATCGTCAAGTCGAGTCCAATTATGATAAAATTGCATTTTACAGCTTTCTTTGTATTTATCGCTCTTGAATATCAATCGATATGCATCTCCTTAACGCTGTCATTGCAGTAAATCTTCAAAACTAAGCTGCTGTGATTCTTTTGATTGTTCAGAGACATCTGTAAGCAAGTCTATCAGATCATCGGTATCGCTCACCTTTACAGCGTTCTTCATTTTGATCATGTATTCGTTGCCTGAATAGTCTCCTAATTCCATGCTTGTCGGGTAGTAGCAGCCTAACTTTCGTTCATATTTGAACGCCGCGTCCACTGTATGCATGGTCCCGCTTTTCACTCCGCACTGAACAACAAAGGTAACGTCAGATAGCGCCGCCACCAGTGAATCTCTTTCAACGAAATACGCTCTACTTGCTTTGACATTAGGCTCATATTCAGAAACTAGACAGCCTCCATTATCTATTATGTCTTGCGCTAAGCCTCTATGAGCGGCAGGTGTTATCACGTTTACTCCACTTGGAAGCACCGCTATCGTTTCTTTTCCCATGTCAACAGTTGTCTTGTGCGCGATCTTGTCACAGCCTAATGCCAGTCCGCTTACTACAACTCTATCAGACATTTCGAGCGTTTTTTTAACCAGTCGTTCTTCTACTTTCTGACTCCACTCAGAAGGATGCCTTGTCCCAACTATAGCAATATTAGGCTTATATAGTGCTTCCCTGTTTCCTCTGACGTATAGGATAAGCGGTCTTTTATTTCCCATAACCTTCAATCTATCTGGATAGTCATCATCGAGTGCTGTGATTACATAAAGGTCAGAGGCATCAATCAGCGAATCATTTAGTCTGCCGGCCTTTTCCATTGCATCTGAAACATCACTTATAGTAATTCCATTTTCCTGCTCAACAACTACTTCTGCCAATTCATTTACTGTTAAATCATTTTGTAAATATTCCCAATATTTTTTATATATCTTTGCCTTACCAACGCCTTTGAGATTTTTCAGAAAGGTAAGTCCTCTAAAATTTTCCATGGGTCTTCCTCATAAGTTTTTGCAATAGCCATTCGGTAGATGTATTTAGATACCGCTCCATGGTCTAACAATACATTTCTGCATGCGTCCAAACTCTTACCGGTCGTTGTCACATCATCGAGAATAATAAAGGTTGTCCATAGCTTTGACAATTCGTCTCTTTTACAACTCAATGAGTCCATCTGCTCTTTATAAGTAGCTCTTCTTTCATTATGAGATGTGGGAATGTCATGGGTGCGGAAAATCAGATTTCCGCAATCAAGTATCATCTTATTGCAGTGATACATATTTTTAGCTATTCCCAATCTATACCAATCTGCAATCTGCTTAATACTTTCTCGGATCGGAGAATATTTCTCCACCTTAGAAGGCGGCACTGCTACTAGTCCAATTTTTTCTGCCACCATATCTTGAGATAGCTCTGCTATTGCCTGCATTAATTCCTTTGTATATTTTAGTGATACCTTAGGATCACTACCATCCTTATAGGCCCACATCATTTTTGATTCCTCATTTTCCTCGTCTGAATGTTTGGAGAAATTTCTTGACGGAATATAATTATGTAAGTAATAAATGCCTTTCTCAGTCCGATTAATCATAATATGCCTAATGCTCCAATCTTTTATTTAATGCAAAAGCTTACGGTTTACAGATCTGACACGGTGAGTAACCCTCTGAGATAAGCTCATCGTGGGATGTCGTGACATCCTTACGGTTATTAGGGCTCATTTTTTCAACGCTGCTGCAACTTGGAAGATGGAATTTCTTTGTTCTGGTATTCAGTACATACGATGACGTTACAGGTTCTGTCGGAGTGGTCTGACCGGTAAGTGATGAATCGCCTGTAGCATAGTTGATCGTTATTCCAGGCTGTACGTTGTAGCAGTAAACACAGAACTGTATACCTGCACCATTGTCCTCAACAGACTTTGCCTCCATAAGGACCCCGCTTGCTAGCAAATTGTTTCCCTCAAACTCAGGAGTGACACGATACATTACGTGATTGCCAGTCTCCTTGATATAGTCTGCTACCATGTTTTCGAATGGGAGCATGCCTTCTACGTTGAGATACCGTGTGCCGGTGATTAGGTTCTTCTCGTTCGCATTTTCTCCCGTGAGCTGATACCCGACAAGGTGACATCTGTTGTACAGATAATTTCCGTCTACAATGCCGTCATAACGTACAGTGTGCCATCCGGTAGGCTTAATCATACCGATGCTGCCACGCTCCTCGGTCGGCATAAGATCACGTCCTATGCATGCATATGCTGCGGTACATCTTCCGAGCGAGTCCAGGTCTCCATATGACTCAAACGAAGTGGTAGTTAAATTCGTAAACGATGGAACGTTATTGTTTACAACAGTATATGGAGAACCGCTGTATGCAGGAATTTTTCCTTCTGCAAGATTATTGTAGCGGTAAAGGAATGTTATGGCCTGCGCTCTCGTGCATGGATTGTTGCTGCCGAAAAGTCCGTTATCTATTCCTGATTTTATCCCGTGAGATGCCGCCCAGTTAACAGCATTTCTCGCATACTCAGGAACATCGCTGTATCCATTGTCAGCGGAATTCTCGTTATTTCCGAACCCGCGATACAGGAATGTTACGATCTGTGCTCTCGTGCAAGTTGCATCAGGCGAGAACATGTTCGCTGAAGTTCCGACGGTAATGTTCTTTTCTACCGCCCATGACACCGCATCATAGTAGTAGCTGCCGGGCGCAACGTCAGCGAAGCTTTTTGAAGCAGTAACCGCAGGCGAGCCTGAATAGCGGTAAAGAAACGTCACTACCTGCGCTCTGGTGCACTGTACGTCAGGTGAAAACGTAGTATCAGACGTGCCTGTTGCAACTCCGCTCTCAATCGACCATATGACAGCATTCGCATAGTAGCTGCCAGAGTCAACATCTTGCAGCATAGTTGCGGCATTTGCGCTGATCGGAAACAGCATCAGCGCAAGGAAAATTGCTAATAGCTTTTTCATAGTCCCTCTCCTCTCTGACTAAATTATACCTATTAGCAACATAATTTTCCACTCTCTGAAGTCGCAGTTCTGTGACTGTTAAGCAGTCTTGCTGAACTCTTCCTCCACGTACACCATCTGCCGCCATACGTCTCCCTCTCTCTTAAGAAGTATGTATGACGAGCCTATATGGCAGAGCACCACATCACATCCGATGCACTTCTCAAGTTCGGATATAAGCTCAGGATTGCCTCCAGCGCGATAGCATCTAATCACATCGCGGCCTGTGTCGAGATTGACCAGAGTGATAGAGTCCGCGTCAGAGATTATATCGACGTTGTGGCCTGCGGACTTTGCGAAGGAATTGTAGATATTAGTGTTGAAAGTATTCATAAGTATTCCTTAGTAATCCAAATTGCAATTCTAGCTTCTTCAAAACATTATTCTAGCGGGCTATTAATTTTACGACTCCACATTATCTGTCCACATCTCACACTGTTGCAAAACTGTCTTCAATGCATCTGCCATACCCTCTGGTGGATAATGATACTTATGGAGAAGCCTCTTTACCATTTTTCGCATTCCAGCTCTAGCCGATGTCTTTAAATTCCAGTCAACTGTTCTGGACTTCCTAAGCTGTTCTGTCAATTCCCTTGTCATCGCTACAAGTTGTTCATTAGAATAGAAATCTCTGACGGCTTCTGGTTTGGTGAGGGCATCATAAAAAGCCATCTCTTCATCAGATAAACCGAGGTCATTTCCCTCTTTACTCACTGTAGCCATATCTTGAGCCATCTTCATCAACTCATCGATGACTTCCTCATTTGTCAACATGCCGTTCAGATACGAATTCATAGCGCGGTTTAGCAAATCAGAAAATTTCTGCGCCTTAACTAGATTTGTCTTCTGATACAGGTGCACCTGCTCAGCGATCAGTTTTTTCAGAATCTCAATAGACAGGTTCTTCTGTGGCATTTGAGATATTTCATTCAGATAGGCAGAATTAAACAGATTGAACTCCTTATCGGTATCTGTAAACAGATTAATAATGCCGTCACTTTTTACAGTCTGACGCAGCAATTCGTTAATCTGCCTGTTTATCTCATTCAGCCTCAAAGGCTCATTCCCTCCCAGCTTGTTCAAAAGAGAACGAACGGTTTCAAAATATGCTTCCTCCCTTCTCTCTGAGGCATTCGCTAAACTTTTACTAAGAGAAAACGCCTGCTTCATCATATGAGATTCCGTTAGAAAATTTTTCTTTACTTCTTCATTGGAAGGTTTTGTCATAAAATCGACGCCATCACGAATCAGCTCTGCTCGTCTCAGATCACTTTCCGTGGTAACAAACTCACTATAATTAAACCCATAGAACTGCTCTCGGCATACTTGGAGCTTCTCCTGGAATTTTTTATATGCTGTCTTCGCAATATCCATCTGACCGTAGTTTTTCTGATCTCGTTTCGTATACTGGTTCATCGCAGATTTCAGAGCAGACGCAATTCCAATATAATCGACGATCAATCCACCCGCCTTATCTTTGTAAACTCTGTTCACTCGGGCGATAGCCTGCATCAGATTGTGCCCCTTCATCGGTTTAAATATATACATGGTAGACATAGATGGCACATCAAATCCGGTCAGCCACATATCAACAACTATAGCGATTTTAAGCTCACTCTTATTATCTTTGAACTTATTAGCCAGTTCTTCCTTGTGTGCCTTATTCCCAATCAGATCCTTCCAGTCCTGAGGATCCTGATTACTGACAGTCATTACAACGGCGATTTTACTTTCCCATTCAGGACGAAGCTCCAATATCTTCCGATAGATATGTATAGCAATCGGGCGAGAGTATCCTACAATCATCGCCTTACCTGTCTGTTCATACTGTCTGTAGTTTTCGTAATGATCGATAATATCTGTGCAAAGAGACGTTATGACTTCATCCTTGTCTAGGAGACTTTCCAGGCGACTCAGTTCGTGTTTGCTCTTTTCAATAGCTCCTGGCTCTGCTTCATTTGCCAGTTCACCATACTTGGCATCTATCTTATCCAGAATGCTCTGATCAAGATTTAACTTAATGACTCGGCTCTCATAATAAATTGGAACTGTTGCCCCGTCTTCTACAGCCTGCGTCATATCATAGATATCGATGTAATTTCCGAATACCTCTATCGTATTTCTGTCTTCAAGTGCAATTGGAGTACCCGTAAATCCGATATATGTCGCATGTGGAAGCGCATCACGAACGCGTCTTGCATTACCGATAGATACGCTTCCGGTCTTTGCGTTTACTTTCTCCTCGAATCCATACTGGCTCCGATGCGCCTCATCCGCCATGACAACGACGTTTTTTCTATTAGAAAGAGGCTCATCAGTTTCTTCAAATTTTTGCATGGTCGTGAAGATGATCCCATTTGCCTTTCTACCATCAAGCCAGTCCATCAGTCCGATCACATGAGAATTGTTCTTTTTCTCTTCATCAGAGAGTTTGCGTTTATCGGCCTGAACCGGCGTCTGACGCAAAAAATCCTTGCACTTACTGAACTGTGTATACAACTGATCATCGAGATCATTACGATCTGTAATAACGACTAAAGTCGGACTGTTCATTGCCTGCTGAAGCAAGTGTGCGTAAAAGACCATCGAAAGGGACTTTCCACTACCTTGGGTATGCCAGAAAACACCGCCCCTTCCATCGCCGCCTTTTCCGCTTGCCTTTACCGTAGACTCAACTGCTTTTCGAACAGCAAAATACTGATGATAGGCTGCAAGAATCTTTGCATCTCCACCACTTTCTTTTGAAAAGCATATGAAATTATGAATGATATCAAGGAAACGATTCTTCTCGAACATTCCCTTAAACAGAGTGGTAAAATCAGCAAATCGTGTTTCTTCATAGTCCCCATCAACCGTCTTCCACTCCATGAAACGCTCAAGACTTGCTGTAATCGTTCCGGCTCGTGTCTGCGACTGGTCACTGATAACACAAAAAGCGTTATAGATAAAGAGGCTTTCTATAGATTTCATGTAGTTCTGAATCTGAAGATAAGCATGCTCAATCGTAACATCCTCGGCCTTTGGTGATTTCAACTCCATCAGCACAACTGGCATTCCGTTCAAAAAGACGATCAGATCAGCCCGCTTTGTTTCGTACTCCTTGAATGTCCATTGATTTGCTACTATGAAGCTGTTACTATACGGATTTTCATAATCGACGAGTCTTACCAGTGTTGATCTTTGAACATCGCCATCCCGGTAACTGACTTCAACCCCATTTTGAAGATAATCCATAAACACTTCGTTCTTAGAAACAAGCGCTCCTGCTTCATAAGTTTTCAGCTTATAGATTGCCTCAGTAATAGCCTGTGATGGCAATTGCGGATTGATCATCTCAAGAGAACTCCTGAGCTGGTCTTCCATAAGAGGATCAGTTAAATCGCGATCAAAATCCGGGCCATACACATACGTATAGCCCATGTTTTTAAGAAGCTCGATTATTGAATTCTCATAGCTGGCTTCTGTGAAAGAACCCTCCATGGTATTACCTCCATTTATTATCATTTGTTTTTATTATATATTGATGCCCATAGGCATTGTCGGCTCCTGCTGTGGTTCATATAAACAAGAATTTA
>CADBRA010000055.1 GCA_902796965.1 uncultured Eubacteriales bacterium
ATAAAGAAGATCATGCCTGATGAGAAATACATTTTCTATGGTGATTCGCTGAATGCTCCTTATGGAACGAGGACAGACGAAGACGTCTTCGGGCTCACGCACTGTGTATTCGAGAAACTGATGAACAAGGGCGTAAAGGCTGTAGTCATAGCATGCAATACCGCTACAAGCGTGGCAGTACGGCGGCTAAGGGCAGAGTATCCCGATGTTCCGGTAATAGGGATAGAGCCTGCGATCAAGCCGGCGGCAGAGCAGAACAGAGGCGGCCGGGTCGTTGTCATGGCTACTCCTGTTACGCTCAGGCGCCCGAAATTCGTGAATAAAATGAATATATACTCTGAAATAGCTGAGATAATTCCAATGCCGGCACCTGAGATCGTTGAATATGTTGAGAGCGGACGCCTTCATGACGAAGGTCTTGAAATCTATGTAAAAGGCTTGTTCTCGCGCCTCGACGGGAGGCCTGCGGACGCCGTAGTGCTCGGATGCACTCACTTTCCGTTTGCGTCTGACATTATCAGGAAGGCAGCAGGTCCTCAGGCAAAGCTGTACGACGGCAGCGCGGGAACAGCCAGAGAACTCAGACGGCGCATGATTGAGAATGATCTCCTGTGTGACGGTACAGAAGAGAGCACTGTGGAGATTATTAACTCGGCCGGCGAAGAACAGGCTGAGCTCTCGCGGAAACTTTTCACAGGAGCACTTTCGTAGGCGGAGCCTTCGTGGGTGCTCTTTTTTATTGCGAATGAATCGGTCAGCCAGAAGGCTTATGGTCTTTATATCGTGAAATGAATGGCGTCAGTTTCTTATAAGCTCATTAAATTTAGGTGATGTGCAGTTTTCGCATATTAGTTGTTTGAACAGGATGCAAAGCAGATGTCTGCTATTTTGTGAATAATTATTTATTTTTCTTGCATAATTATTAATTTTGCAATATAATCAGACGCATAATAAACATAAAAGCTAAAGAATCCGGGGAACGTCAGGAATAAGCTGTACTGGTATGCTGAGATTTCGTGTTTCGGATATCTGAGCCGTCTCCGATGAGGGCATTTCAGATGCAGGTATACAGCGGATTCTGAATGAAAGGAAATTAAAATGGATAATCATGTAATGAATACATATAACCGTTTCAATATTATTGTCGAGAGCGGGCATGGTCCTTGGATAGTCGACAGCGAGGGAAACGAGTACTTGGACTTCATTTCGGGAATCGCTGTAAATGCGCTCGGACACGCAGCTCCGGAGATCGTAAAGACTCTGACGGATCAGGCATCAAAGGTAGTTCATATCTCGAATCTCTTCTGGAGTCAGCCTCAGATAGATCTCGCTGACAAGCTCGCCGAAAAGAGCGGACTCGACAAGGTTTTCTTCAGCAACAGCGGTACAGAGGCAAACGAAACTGCGCTCAAGATAGCACGAAAGTACGGGTACGAAAAAAACAAGGGCAAAAAGACAAAGATCATCTGTTTCCACGACTCGTTTCACGGAAGAACCATGGGAGCTCTTTCTGTGACAGGTCAGGAACACTACAGAGAGCCTTTCCGTCCTCTGATCGGCGATGTTTACGATGCGGAGTTCAATAACATCGATTCCGTAAGGGAACTCATGGATGATGATGTATGTGCTGTAATTCTCGAACTCGTACAGGGCGAAAGCGGCATTCTGCCGGCTGAGCCTGATTTTGTAAAGGGAATCAGAGATCTCTGCGACGAACACGATGCACTCATGATATGTGACGAAGTTCAGTGCGGGATGGGACGTTCCGGAAAACTCTTCGCCTATCAGCAGTATGGCGTGATGCCTGACATTGCTACGACAGCCAAAGCTCTAGGAGGCGGCGTTCCTATCGGTGCGACGATCGCGAATGACAGAGCTGCACAGTATTTCGTGCCTGGAGATCACGGCTGCACATTCGGTGGAAATCCTCTCGCATGCGCATGTGGCAATACGATCATGCATGAACTGTTCGAAAACGGCGTCCTCGACAACGTTAACGAGATGAGCGGCTACTTCTTCAAAAAACTCAACGGGCTCCGGGACAAGTATCCTGAAAAGATCAATCTCGTGAGAGGCATGGGTCTGCTGATCGGTGTGCAGATGAAGAAAGGATTAAAGTCGCCTGCGATAGAGGCAGCTCAGAAGCACGGTCTCTTCCTTGCCGGAGCAGGAAATGAAGTTATACGCTTTCTCCCTCCGTTAAATGTAAAGTCAGAAGAAATAGATGAGGCCGTAAATCGTTTCGACGCGGCACTGGCTGAAATTTAGTGCCGGCGACCGGCAGAAAAATGACGTCTGCCCGTCAGATAACAATGAATTGACAACAGATAATCGATGAACCGCGCGACGGCTGACAAAACGGCATTGCAGCATATTGGAGCTGATTTATAAAGAACTGCTGCAGCGAATGAGTAATACATTGAATCGTGTTAATGCGGCAGGCATCGTGAATAAGAGTGGACGATCGCTTTTATTCACGTAACCTGCCGCATTTTTGCGATATGATATACTAGACCGTCTGCAGTGTGGATGCACTGCAAAATTGAATTATCATGGTTAGAGACAAAGCATCACAGCAGCGAAGTACAGAATTCAAAACGGTATTTCATGAAGCTTCAGCCGGAAATTCATGTCGGCGGAGCCGTCGCAATATTCATATTCTGATATCATACTGACAGCATATTAAAAATTGTATGCTGTAAAGGATTTGCATACAATGCTTATATTACATATTCTTTCGGTATTCATCGTATTTCTTTGACAATTAATATTTTATTTAATAAAATATTAAGTACGTTTTTACTGAAATTTTCAGTAAAAACGATCCAGTCTTGGAATATTGGAACGGAGCGGCGAATTCAGCCGCGAGGATATATAAGAATAAAAATGTCACAGAATTTACCGGAAACAGAAGAAAGAACAGAATTAATAAAAGATAAAGCCGGCGACATAAAGGAACATTTCCTGGAACGGCTTATCAGAAATTATGAACCGTATTACACGATAACAGAATTCAGCGAAGGCGTGGACGGTATTCCTCTCAGAGCTGAATGTGTGTTTGACGTTCATTCGGAAAAATACGTGCTCGTCAAGAAAGCTGTCCTTTACGAAGCGGACAGCCATGAGTACCTTTATATATTCTGCGCTCCGCATTTTACGGATGAGCTGTACAACAGATGTCACAATCTGGCGTATATAAGAGGCATGGAGCGTGTGGACCCGAGGCCGGGTCATATGTATTCATACATAACAGCGCTTTATATTTGCGATTCGTGTGATCCGGAAGTTATCAGAAAGCTCAGGAAAACACGGATCAGAAAGAATTTCATGTTGTCGTTCCGCGGATGGATGGAGTTTCACAACGCGCTTATCGATATGAGCGAGAAAAAGGTGTTCACGAACTCCGCCGGAAAGGGCAACTCGAAGTTCCTCAAAAAGCTGCTTCAGCATTATTAATATGTTTTAATTTATATTTCAGGAGGTTTATGTTTAATGAATGGTTTAGTTTTGTTCCTGGTATGCATCGTCATACTCGGATGCGGCTATTTATTTTACAGTAAATGGCTCGCAGCACAGTGGGGGGTAGATGACAGTCATGTCACGCCTGCACACGAGTATGAAGACGGCATTGACTATGAGCCGGCTAAGGCTCCTGTCCTCATGGGACATCATTTTTCGTCCATCGCCGGGGCAGGTCCTATCAACGGACCTATTCAGGCTGCTGTATTCGGATGGGTACCGGTAATTCTCTGGGTTCTCATCGGCGGCATATTCTTCGGCGCTGTCCACGATTTCGGCGCTTTGTTCGCTTCGATCAGACATAAAGGCCAGTCGATCGGCGAAGTAATCCATGATACCATGGGACTCAGGATGAAGAGAATTTTCCTTGTATTCGCTTATCTTACTCTTCTTCTCGTAGTCGCAGCATTTGCTTCGATAGTTTCGACGACGTTCCAGGCAACGTATACAAAATCAGGTGCTGTAGATTATGCAGCGAGTGCATCCAATGCTTCGACCGCAATGATTTCTCTTTTATTCATCGTAATAGCAATAATATTCGGATTCCTCGTCTACAGAAGAAACGTATCGCTCGGAATTTCAACCGTTATCGGTATTGTGTCCATCATACTGATCATAGTGATCGGACTCAACTGGCATCCGATTTATCTTTCAGCTACTACATGGATGATTATTCTCGGTGTTTACATCATGATCGCTTCGGTAGTACCTGTATGGATTCTGCTGCAGCCTCGTGACTACCTGAGTTCGTTCCTGCTTTACTTCATGATGATAGTAGCGGCAGTCGGAATCATCGGAGCTCACCCTTCGATAGACATGCCTGCTTTCACGGGCTGGGTCGACACTATCGCTCCTACTGGAACTTCACTCGGATACCTTTTCCCTGCGCTGTTCGTAACGATTGCCTGCGGCGCGATTTCGGGTTTCCACTCGCTCGTATCATCAGGTACTACAGCTAAGCAGCTTGACAGAGAATCGCAGGCGCGTCCTATCGGATACGGCGCTATGATCATCGAATGCGTACTCGCAGTGATTTCAACTATCGCAGTAGGATATATATGGACAAGCTATTCATCAGGCGAGACAGTAGTACCTACGGCAGTATTTGCGAGCGGCATCTCAAAGATGGTAGCTACGATACCGTTCCTCAAAGGTACAGAGACAGTATGCTACACTATGCTCATACTCGCAGTTTCGGTATTCTGCCTGACTTCACTCGATACAGCAACACGTCTTGCGCGTTACATGTTCCAGGAATTCTGGCTCGGCGACGGAGAGACTGTAAAGACGGTAACAGGATACAAGAAAGCCCTGACGAATCCGTATCTGGCAACTGTAATCACAGTAGTAGCCGGTATTGCGCTCGGACTCACAGGATACTCAAAGATCTGGCCGATGTTTGGAGCTGCAAACCAGCTGCTCGCGGCTATCGGCCTCCTCGCAGTCGCTACATGGCTCGGTAAGATAGGCAAGAACAACAAGATGTTCTTCATACCTATGGTATTCATGCTTATCGTAACGATAACTTCACTCTGTCTGACCATCAAGAGCAAGATCTTAGTTCTTGTTACAGGCGGTCCTGAAGCAGGCTGGGCAATCGCTCTTCTGATCCTCGCAGTAGTCCTGATAGTTCTCGCGGTTATGCTCGCGGTCGACGGCTTCAAGACTCTTATAAATCAGTCGCGCGAAAAGAAAGCGAATGCACAGGCATAAGATCATATCAATAAATTGAAGCAGATTTGAGTCAGTTTATACTGTTTTATCAAAACAGTGCTGAATATCTGTGCGGCAGAAGCATGAACCTGAAACCTGCATCTGCGGTGCATGTGCTGACAAGATAATAGAGAGGCAAAGTTGAGAAACATTCGTTTTCCGCTTTGCCTCTTTTTGCGTTAGTGGGCTGTTGCCGCACATGTGACGGCAGTCATAAGCCTGGCGCGCTGCTGGATTGCCGTATGCGCGTGAAACCGTACGGTAAAACGAAGCAGAGCTTTGAATTTTTATCGGTGCGTCGTGATTTTTGTTCTTGCTTTTATGGCACAAAACGGACAGAGGCTTCAGCTGCACTGCTGACATACAGCGTCAGCCGGCTGCCTGATCCGTCCCTGATATATTTGACTACATCGCGCAGAACGATATTCATATGCTCTATTTAATATTTATACGCCTGACATAGGGAATTTGATCCGTACGACAGACGTTCGCGATCAGTCCTGCATGTCTGAGGATACGTTTCAACTGTGCCCGAAAATAAAAATAGGCCGTACCGCGGTTTCGGCGTCTATCATGGTAAGCGCTCTGCCTGCGCGTGAAAGTACGCGTTTTCATATTCTTAATATACAATTTTGCAAGCTGAATCAATGTAAATATACTGCTTTAACGGGATAAAAGTTAGCCATGAATAATAACATGTTGACATATCGGGTTAGTGATGTTAAACTAATCAATGCCTGAGAAAGTTAGACAATTCTAACACCGTTTCTGCGCGCTCTGGCGCGCCGATGTACGCGGAGCGTTCGCAGTCTGAAGCTTTCATACGGCAGAAATTATTCATAAATTAATTAGTATTCATGGGAGGTTGCATTATGCCATTAAGCATGGCGCACGTAGGAGACGTTGTTACTATCATTCGTATAATGGGCAGAGAAACTGTCAGACATCATCTTACGGATCTCGGGTTTGTTGCGGGAGAGAAGGTGACGGTAGTAAACAAGCTTTCTGGAAATCTGATCGTTCTGGTTAAGGACACTCGCGTCGCTCTCGATGAGAAAATGGCTGACCGCATAATTGTCTGATTCTGCAATCTTATTGGAAAGAAGGAATTAATATGAGCAGGACTTTGAGGGACGTAAAAGTAGGAGAGACGGTTAGCGTCATCAAACTTAATGGCTCTGGTCCGGTAAAACGCCGCATCATGGACATGGGATTGACAAAAGGCACTGAAGTGTATGTCAGGAAGGTTGCTCCTCTGGGAGATCCTGTCGAGCTTACAGTGCGCGGATACGAGCTTTCTGTACGGAAAGATGACGCTGAACTCGTCGAAGTTCAGTAGATGTGTATTAATTCATTAATAATTGTTGATTTGATTAAAACTCCGCCTGATATACGGCGGCGCAGGTTGTGAGGAGAAAGGATTGTAATGTCTATACGAATCGCACTTGCCGGAAACCCGAACTGTGGAAAGACGACATTGTTTAACAGGCTGACAGGAGCTAATCAGTACGTCGGAAACTGGCCGGGTGTAACGGTTGAAAAAAAAGAAGGGAAACTTAAGGGGAAGTATAAGGATGAGGATATTGTAGTAACTGACCTTCCCGGCATCTATTCGCTTTCGCCCTATACGCTTGAAGAAGTTGTCAGCAGAGATTATCTGCTCAATGAACATCCTGAGGTAATCATCGATCTTGTAGATGCGACGAATATAGAGAGAAATCTGTATCTGACTACACAGCTCATCGAAACAGGAATTCCTGTTGTAATTGCGCTCAACATGGCTGACCTTCTTAAAAAGAGAAATATAAAGATAAACACTGACAAACTCGGCAGGGCTCTCGGCTGTAAGGTCGTATCAATTTCAGCGCTCAAGGGAACGGGTATAGAAAAGCTGATGGACACGGCTGTAGATATCGGAATGAGAGTTGAGAAAAAAATTCCATCGCCTGTATTCAGATCTGACGTTGAGAAAGCGGTGACGGCTGTTGAAGAAAAGATTCCGGGATCTGTTCCTGATGAGGAAAAACGCTGGTACGCAGTCAAACTCCTGGAAAACGACAGCAAGATCGGCAATTCTGTAAATATCGGGACAGCTGCTGCAGACGCTGCGGCAGAAATGAGAGGTTCTCTTGAGGCTGCTCAAGACGATGATATTGAGAGTATCATAACCAATGAGAGATATGTATATATAAAGAGCGTTGTCGACAAAGCTGTAAAGCTCCCTGCTGACAGATCGACGATTTCCGATAAAATAGACAGAATAGTTACAAACAGGATACTCGGTCTGCCAATATTCATACTCATAATGTTCGCTGTTTATTACGTTTCGATCACAACAGTCGGCACTATGATGACAGACTGGGTAAACGATGTATTTGTTCCATGGGTGCAGAGCGGCGCTACAGCAGGTCTTCAGGCGGCAGGCGCAAGCGGTCTCATCACATCACTTCTCGTTGACGGAGTCATCGGAGGACTCGGAGCTGTTCTTGGATTTACACCTCAGATGGCTGTACTGTTCCTCTGCCTTTCAATCCTCGAGGACTGCGGATATATGGTGCGTATCGCATTCGTAATGGACAGAATCTTCAGGCATTTCGGCCTTTCAGGGAAGAGCTTTATCCCACTGCTGATTTCATCGGGCTGCGGAGTTCCGGGGATCATGGCCTCCAAGACCATAGAACAGGACAACGACAGGCGCCTGACGATCATGACGGCAACATTTATTCCCTGCGGAGCAAAGCTTCCTGTTATAGCTCTTATGGGCGGAGTAATTACATCTTACGCAATCACGGGTGACTACACAGCTGGTGGATTAATTGCGCCATTGATGTACTTCATCGGAATCACTGCTGTTCTTGTATCGGCTATAATACTGAAAAAGACAAAGCCGTTCTCGGGTGAGCCTGCTCCGTTTGTAATGGAGCTCCCTCAGTATCACATTCCTGAAGTCAAGACGATCCTCCTGCACGTATGGGAGAGATTAAAGGCATTCCTGATAAAGGCCGGAACTATCCTGTTCCTCGCAACTATCGTGATGTGGTTCCTCGCATCGTTCGGAGTCGCAGACGGACATTTCGGACTTGTCAGTGATTCATCTGATTCAGTTCTCGCTATGATCGGCGGCGCTATCGCTCCGATATTCGCACCGCTCGGATTCGGCGAATGGCAGCCTGTAGCTGCGTCAATTTCCGGATTCACAGCAAAGGAATCAATCGTTTCAACAATGGGCGTCCTCGCGAGTGCGGCAAGTGAAGAAGATACAGTTGTCATCGGCGCTGCAATCGCGGCATGGTTTCCTAATGCAGTCGCGGCATTCTCGTTCCTGCTCTTCAACCTGCTCGATTCACCTTGCTTCGCGGCCATAGGTACTATGGCTCAGGAAATGAACGACAGAAAGTGGTTCTGGTTCGCGATACTTTATCAGAACGTATTTGCCTATACGATTTCACTTATTGTTTACCAGCTCGGTCTTTGGTTCACTACTGGAGCATTTTCGGCGGGCACAGTTGTGGGTATAATATTATTAGCCGGATACATCTTTATGCTGGTCCGCCCGGACCCTTACAAGGGCAGAAGAATACAGTCAAGACGTTCTGTAGTTGAGGCATAAGCTTTATAAGAAAAATAAACTGCATAATCCAGCAGCTTATCGCGTGGATATATGTAATTTAAAAAACGGAATCGGCAGACGCCAGATACGTCTGCCGATCCGTCGTATGCAGTTTCAGGTATGTCGCATGTCGTTAATCGCAAAAGGAGATGAGAATATGGCTGCGGATATTATTGTAATGACACTGGTAATCGGATATTGTGCATATATTGTTTACAAGATCATTCGCGGCAAAGTAACGGGAAAGGGCAATCCTTTCTCCTGCTCGGGTGACTGCCAGAGCTGCATGGGAGCCTGCCGTACACCTGAACAGCAGGAAAAGCTTTACCGTGAAATAAAGAAATCAATCGAAGAAAAACGCAGAATGAACGGAGCTGCCTGACATTTCACGTGTTCGCGATCCGCATTATGATAATATCATCTGTTTATCAAAAGTTGATTTCCTGCGGATATGACGGGTACATTTGCGTATCGATATAGAGAGGAGATCTTGAACTTAATGGCTGGTGCAAACGGTGATCTGATGACACATTCATTTCTCATGATGGGCGGTATAATAATCGCAATTTATTTTATCGTAGTTCTGGGACACATGCTCGTTTCAAAAATCAGAGAGAAGATATCCGGAACCGATGAAAGAGCCAAAGCTGGGAAGATAATGGAACAGCTCAAAAGAGAAGAGGAAGCGGAAAAAACCGGGGTTGAGAATCACGACAGCTCCGCTGACATGATAAAAAAAGTGATCCAATAGACGGACCTGAAGATTAACAAGGAGGTGAATTCTGATGGCTGCGAATATCATAATTATTGCGATTCTCGCGATGGCGTGTGTATTTGCCGCACGTGGAGCATACAGACATTTTACCGGCAAAGGTGCGTGCTGCGGCGGCGGTTCTGACTTTATTCCGGAAGCAGATAAAAAGCTGGACGGGAGAATCGTTGAAAAGAAAAGCCTCAAAATCGAAGGCATGACATGTGAAAACTGCGTAAACAGAGTAAAAAAAGCTATCAATTCTGTCGACGGCGCTTCGGGAAAAGTAAATCTCAGAAAAGGTACAGCTGAGGTCGTATGCGACCGCTATGTCAGCAATGATGATATCCAGTCGGCGATCGAGAGAGCGGGATATCGCGCTGCTGTTATTAAATAAGGGATATTTGAGTCTGTAAGTGCTGTGATCGATGTCATAGTATTTAACAGTGGGTTTTGGATAAATCCCCAGATATAAATTCTTTTTATGCCTGGGGATAAAATTAAAGTATTAAGTTAGCTATAAATAACCATAGTGCATTGATTTTGCTGGTTATAAAATATGTATAGATATTTCAGCTGTCTTAATCTTTATTGGATTAAATAAAGCATTGAATTTACTGCTGCCTGCAGACCCTTAAAGAGGGAAAAAGGTTGGGCGGCCATTGACGGAGATACATGATTTTTAAACGAGGAGGATTGGAAATGAGCGTAGTAATGCTTGGCGGAAACAAACGCATGGAACGACGATATATTGAAACGTGCAAAAAATACGGTTACAAGGCAAAAGTTTTCAACAGAATGGACGGCACATCCCTGAAAAAGCAGATCGGTTCACCTGACATGATAATTTTGTTCACAAATTCAGTATCGCACAAGATGGCAAAGTGTGCTCACTGCGAAGCAAAGAGATGTAATGCGTGCGTCTACAGATGCCACGACAGCCTGAATGCCGTGGAAAATATTCTTCGTAAAGTTAGTGCATATGATGAAGCGGAAGCGTAAAAAAATTGACTGAATTTTATTTTTTTGACCTCATATACGATTCTGTCGAAAATGAGGTTTTTTGTTGAAAATAAAGGATTTATCAATACTTGCCGATTTTAAGATAATTTTCAGGAAAATTTTGAGCATCAAAAATTATTTTTTAAAAGCGTTGAATTCAGAGAATTTTCAGAATTATATCACGATATCGTTATATGATTGGACAAAATAAAAGTAAAGTGATATAATCCGACCTGTAAGTTTAATTCCACAATTTAAAAGGAGAAAAAATATGGCAAAGAAGCTGATATCTGTGTGGCTTTCATTGACTATATTAATAATCTCCTCGTTTTCTATTTATGCTTATGCGGACAGCGGAGTCGTTCAGGGCGATTATCTTCTCAAGGACATTGTCATTAACGGAGAAAACATAGTCAACTATAAACTCAGTGATCCAATAGTCAGCTATAATAACTATATCTATATTCCACTCGATGAAACGATGGGACAGATACTGGGTATTTCGGCGTCTATGGACACAGAAAGCCGCACAGTATATATCACAAAGACAACACCTCAGGCTGTTGATTTCGGAAGCCGTGCTGTTGCTAACAATCTCGATGACATCTCGATGGCTGTAGACAGCGCAAAGGTTTATGTCGTAAGTGATGAAAACAACGGACAGGCCGTCGCGCTCGACCTTACGGGCTGCCCGGTACTTGTGAAGGATTCAATAGTGTATGTTCCGATTAACGCAATTGTTTCTTCAGGCGCGCTGGGATGGAGTCTCTATTGGGACGGATATTCCGGAGCGATAATAAGTACTCAATCTGAAATAAGTGCCGCGTCTTATTTCGATGCAGCCGATTCGGCATACAAAGCCGGTCTGACTGCATACATCAGGAAACAGAATCCGAAACTGAGTCAGTACTACGCTCAGACCATGATGGAATACTTCAGAAACTACAGTGAAATGTACGGAATCGACGAAGAACTCATGATGGCGATGGCGGAGTGCGAGAGCACATTCAACACGAGCCTTAAAAATTCTCACGGCTGCTACGGTCTCATGCAGATCAAGGCATCCACAGGAGCTCTCTACGGATATTCTGCTTCGCAGCTTCTGAACATGAAGCCGGCAATCAATACATCGGTTCTCATCATGAGACACAATCTCGATATGTTCGGCGGAAATGTTACAAAAGCTGTCACTGCCTACAATTACGGCGAATATGCTGTCAAGAGAGGCAGCTACAAACTCGGATACTACAATAAAGTAGTGAAAAAACTGAATAATATCATATCATATGCTTCTTCATACAGTCTGTAATCGGCATTTGCAGACTGCGAACATCCCCGAAGCTCTCCATTTGAAGGAATCCTGCCTAAGGAGAAGAAGCTGATGGCAATATAATAAAAGCGTTGAGAAATGATCGAATAAGCAAAATAAATAGGAAATTAAACTGAGTTGCGTCTGCGGTTCGCCGCGGGCGCTTTTTTAATAGGCTTCCCGGCGAACGAAGTGAGCCGCAGGAAGCCTTTATACCAGAGCGGTCGAAGAGAGCGAGCCACAGGCGATGCTCGATGCGGGAA
>CADBRA010000056.1 GCA_902796965.1 uncultured Eubacteriales bacterium
GTAAGACATTGAGTTACGTATCATCGTAGCCAACGCAGTAGTGGTTGAAGCAGGAAGCTCCGACTTCTATAAGTCGGAGTAGTTCACGATATTAAGTCATGAGACAGTATTATGGTATATAATGGTTATGTTCAGGTATTGCAGGCGGGGAATATCGTATTTCCTGCCTCTTTCCGTCATTTTTTGTTGTGTTTGTTATCAAGTATCTGATTTTTGTCTGTCTATAAAATGAAAAGGAACGCTATGGGTATTTTCGGTTCAAAAAAACATAAGTCTCATACGGACAGGAGGCAGCAGGAGGATCACCGTGGTCAGATGATACTGCATCCTGATCTCAGGGGAGCGGTCTGGTTCGCTAACGGTCCCGATAAAAACTGGCCGCCTGATGAAATTAATACAGTACTGAACACAGGAAACATGAAGCTCACTGTCAGCAATGCCGGCGAACCGAGTGTCATAGATCTCCGGTATCCTGTGGCTGCATCAGCTGATCCTGAAATCACGGAGCCTCTGAGCTATTATCCGTCTTATGCAAAGATGACACCTCAGCAGAGGAGACTCTACTGGGACTTCCTGGCCGATCCTTACAGCGGCAGAGCGAACATCGGATATGTCTTCACACTGTATTACGGACTTGAGCGTCACCTGCTGACAGGAAACAGAGCGCAGGCTCTCCATGTCATCCTTAATCTGAGAGATGTTTACGAAAACAGTTCATTTCAGAATTATTCGGCTAACGCGATTCTGCTTACAGCTGTGCTGACACATGACGGCAATATGATCCGTGAATTTTTCAGATCGCTTGACAAAGAATACGAGATGCAGTTTTCGAGAAATCTGCTGCTTAACGTGAAATGGATGCTCGGAGTTCCTGTCATGCCTGCTGAGATCATCGAGATGATGCAGATATTTGGTTTCAGGAAAAAAGCTTATGTCGAGGAACACAGTGATATCTTTTTTGATCAGCTCAGCAGAATCATCTCTGAACAGTATGATGACGGTGAGATAAGGATCGATCGTTTTCTGGACGAAGCCGAATATGCTGCTCTGCCGAAGAGCGAAGTGCCGCTTTTTGCAAATATGGAGCTGCAGGACCTGAAGATAATGATGGCTGATATAACAAAGGCTGATAAATTCACGGGTGCGATGCATGATCTTCTCGAAGAGGCACATAGATCTGTTAAAAAGATGCTCGCGCATGACGAAGCGGGACGTGAAAGTTCAGATGCAGAATACAGTGTGGAACGCGGACAGGCTGCAGGACGTTCAAACGCTGCAGATGATGCTGAAGTGAAAGAACGAGATGAATCTGAACATGTTCAGGAAGCAGAGCTTAGCGCTGATTCAGACTCGGACCGCCGTGAACTCAGCACGGAGAAAAGAGCAGTTTCATTTGAATCTGACGAGCGTGATAAAAAGGAAGCTTCAGAAGAACAGCAGACTGCCCATGATGATTCTTCTGCATCGGATTCTGAATCTTCAGTACAGCCGTCTGACGGTGCTGCAATTCCTGCAGAGCCGCTGCACATCGAAACATCAGATGAGGAAACTGTCCCCGGCGTGTTCGACTTTTTCACGGAACCGGCTCCGTTCGCTAGCTTTGCGCTTCAGCAGAACGGGCTGGCGATTCTTCCATATGTGCTTTTAAAGAACGGAAAAGACGAGCCGGCGCGCGCTCTGCGCCTCAGAGTCAGATCGGACAGCGGCTTCATACGCGATTTTGAGCAGATGATCCCGGATATACCTGCAGAGTCGTCGGTGCTGGTGGAAAAACCCGGAATCATACTCGACAGCCATTTCCTGGTGTCGATCACCGAACCGCTGACAGCTTCTTTCAGAGTATCTGTTCTGAGAGACGAAGAGGAGCTGGCTGCTCATGAATATGAAATACAGATTCTCACTTATGAGCAGTGGCAGGGGTTCAAATTCCTCCCTGAAACGATAAGCTCATTCATCATGCCTAACCATCCGGCTGTTCCTCAGCTGATGCACAGAGCATCTGAATATCTGACAAATTGGGGACAGGAGCCGATGCTCGAAGGTTATCAGATGAGAGACCCCAACAGGGCAAGGATGTTGGCTGCTGCTGCCTATGCAGCGATACAGGAAAAAAACATAATATACGCCATGCCTCCGTCGAGCTTTATGCTCGGTCAGCGAGTGCGCCTGCCGGATGCAGTCATGGAGCAGCATATGGGAACGTGCCTTGACATGACATTTCTCTATGCAGCTCTGCTCGAAGCGATGGGACTAAATCCGATACTGGTTCTCATGGAAGGCCACATATTTGCAGGGCTGTGGCTCGTGGATTCTTCATTTCAAGATGTCATCATCGAAGATCCTGTAGAGCTTGAAAAACGCATGTCTGACGGAATCAATGAAATTACGTTCGTTGAATGCACCGCGATGTGCTCGGGAAAGACGCTTTCATTTGAAGAAGCTGAAAAATATGCGAAGACAGAAGTCGGAGACTATGCTGACTTTCAGTTCGCATTCGATGTGGCACGGTCAAGGGCGCTCGGAATACGTCCGATGCCTGCGCGCGTCAGAAATGACAGCGGATATGAAATCATTCACACGGAACGTTCAGAAGATGATGTGACTGAACTTCCTGATGAGCTTGAGAACATTATTCCGGAGGATCAGCCTGAAAAGAAGATTACAAAACTGGATATCTGGGAAAGGAAGCTGCTCGATCTCAGCATGCGCAATATGCTCCTGAACATGAGAATGACGAAGTCGATAATTCCGCTGCTGTCAGCCAAAATAAGCGAACTGGAGGATGCACTCGCCGATGGAGATGAATTCCTTGTGCTCGGAATGCCGAAAGAGCTCGCGCTGAAGGATGATTTTGTGCTGAGCTTTGAAAACAGCAATGCGGTATCAGATGGCCCTGCTGCAGATCTCATCAGGATGGAATGCCGCCACGGCCGTCTGCACACGCTGTTTACAGACAGCGCAACCGAAAAAATGCTTACTCAGCTTTACAGATCCGCAAAGACATCGATGGAGGAGAACGGAGCGAGCACGCTTTACATGACGCTTGGGCTTCTGCGCTGGATTGAGAAAGACAATGATGTTCTCAGATATGCTCCGCTTGTTCTCATACCGATTGAAATAACGCGCAAATCGGCCAGAAAGGGATACGCTCTCCACATGCGCAGCGAGGAACCGCGTTTCAATACGACGCTGCTCGAGATGCTCAAGCAGGAATTCAGTATAACGATTCCGGGACTCGATCCGCTGCCGGCAGACGAGCACGGAATAGACATGAAGAAAGTCTTCGCGCTGACACGCCGCGCCGTCATGGATCAGCATGCCTGGGATGTCATAGAGTCAGGCTTCATTGGAAATTTCTCGTTTTCTCAGTTCGTCATGTGGAATGATATACACGGGAAGGAGGATTTCCTGCGCGGAAACAAGATCGTAAAGAGCTTTCTCGATGGAAATCTCGATGAAAATCTCGAGCTTGACGATAATCATGAAACAGATGATCAGCCGCTTTTCCTTCCTGTAGAGGCTGATGATTCTCAGATCAGAGCGATCAGAGCCGGAGCGCGCGATGAAAGTTTCGTCCTTCAGGGGCCGCCGGGAACAGGAAAATCACAGACTATAACGGCATTGATAGCGAACGCTGTCGCAAACGGGCGCACCATTCTGTTTGTAGCTGAAAAGATGGCAGCTCTGTCAGTTGTAAAGAAACGTCTCGATGCCATCGGACTTTCTGATCACTGTCTCGAGCTGTATTCAAACAAGGCCGACAAAAAAGAACTCCTTGCGCATTTTGAACGTCTGCTGCAGCTTTCAGAGTCGGAATCAGATGGTGAGTACGTAAAGCGCAGAGAAGAAATGACCGAACTCTACAATTCACTTGATGAATACAGAGTAAGCCTTCATCAGGTGAGAAAATGCGGCCGTAGTCTTTATGAGATGATCATGGAGTATTCGGACCTTCCTGACTCCATGCCTTCCATAGACATTGATTATGAAAATATACGGGATAAAAATGAAGACCAGATCCGCGATATGAACCGCGCAGTGCGCCGCCTCGCGGAGAGAGGCGCTGCTGCGGATATTTCGGCCGATCATCCGTTGTACGGTGTGACACAGAAGGAATACAGCCAGAATATGAAAAATACGCTGCCTTATGTCATCGATGAGCTTGTTGCTGCTCTCAGAGAGCTTGAAGTCAGTGGAGGGGAATTCTCAGCATCTGTCAGTGAAGCAGCGCCGGCCGGATATGATGACTGGATGAGGCTCAGGAAAAAAGCCGACTACATCATCAGCTGTCACAGCATACCGGAGGCTGTCCGCGGAGCGGACGCAGGAAAGATCATTCGTGCTGCGGAAACGACGATTCAGAAAAAGAATGCTCTTTCAGCCAGAAAAAGAGGCCTGCTGATGATATGGAATGAAGCTTTTCTGCGCCAGGATATTGCGCGGATGGAGTCAGATCTGAGGACGGCTGAAAACAAGCGCTTCGGTAAAGCGCGTGCAGTGCAGAATGTGTTAAGCGAAATAGAGTCATTTGCGAATCAGCCTGTTCAGGAGGAAAGAATCCATGCAATGCTTGCTGAAGTACAGCTGTACCAGCAGGATGCTGCAGCTTTTGAGGCTGAGAACCGCGCGCTGCCGGCTGCAGTTTTCGAGGTTGTCTCCATGGCGGAGCGTGGCACGGATCTGGAAACTCTTCTCAGAGATGTGCGCCGTGTTCAGGCTCAGTCTTCAGTCATAGGTAATATAGACGTTACAGATGAGCTCTGTGAAGCTGCGCAGAGATACCGCGATTCAGTCAGGAAGAAAGACGATGCGATGTCATTATTCCAGCGGATTCTTTCCTTTTCATTTGATGAGAGAGATGCTGATGATCTTGTCAGCGAATGGATCATGCGGCTTGAAAAAATCCGCGATAACGAATCGATGCTCAGAAGCTGGATTCTCTATGTGAACGCTGCAGATGAGTGCAGGGAGAACGGACTCGGCGCGGTGGTTGAAGCGTATGAGGGCGGGCTCAGGGCTTCTGTGCTTTCAGATGCATGCCACAAGGGCTTCTTGTATTCATATATTTCTGGCTGCATATCTGAAGAACCTGTGCTCAACCGCTTTACAGGCGTGACATTCCGTGAAATAATCGAGCGCTTCACAGGACTTGACAAGCAGATACGCGAGCTCACAAAGCAGGAAATTGTCACACGGCTTGTCAGCAATATTCCTCTCGACTCGGAATCGAAGGAGATGGGCAGGGAGCTTCACGCGCTCAGAAGAGCGATCGCGAGCAGTGGCCGCGGCATGTCGGTCAGAAATCTGTTTGACCAGATGCCGAATCTGCTCACGCGTCTCACACCGTGCATGTTGATGAGCCCGATTTCGGCAGCCCAGTATCTGCGCGCTGAAAACGGACTGTTCGATACGGTGGTATTTGATGAAGCGTCTCAGATTCCTACATGTAAGGCAGCAGGAGTGCTGGCACGCGGCCGGAATGCTGTGATCGTCGGTGATCCGAACCAGATGCCGCCTTCCTCGTTTTTCGGAGGAAATGCTGTCGATGAGGATAATCTCGATATTGAAGATCTCGAGAGCGTTCTCGACGACTGTATTGCGATCGGAATTCCACAGATGCATCTCGACTGGCATTACCGCAGCCGTCATGAAAGCCTGATAGCATTCAGCAATTTCGAATTCTATCACAACAAAATGCTGACGTTCCCGTCCGTGAACGACCGCGAAAGCAGAGTCCGTCTCATAAGGACAGACGGCATTTTCGACCGCGGAAAATCACGTCAGAACAGAGTCGAAGCAGAGGCCATAGTAAATGAAATCAAAAAACGGTATCACGATCCTGAGAAGAGAGGCCAGTCGGTAGGAGTAGTTACATTTAATATAAGTCAGCAGACGCTGATAGAGGATATGCTGCAGGCGGAATATCAGAAGGATGCGGATTTTGACAACTGGGCAAACAGCGGTAACGATCCTGTATTTGTCAAGAATCTGGAAAACGTTCAGGGTGATGAGAGGGATGTCATTCTGTTTTCGATCGCATTCGGACCGGACCGTGACGGAAGAATTTCAATGAACTTCGGCCCGATAAATCGCGAGGGAGGCTGGAAGCGTCTCAATGTGGCAGCTTCGCGCGCCAGAAATGAGATGATAGTCTTCACATCGCTTGATCCTGAACAGATAGATCTCAGGCGCACGAGTTCACGAGGCGTGGCTGCGCTCAAGGAATTCCTGACTTATGCAGCAGGCGGAAATATCAGATCCGAGCATGATGCACCGAGCAGTGCCGGACCAGGCGGAGTCGCGTCTGCGATTGCATCAGGACTGGAGAAAGAGGGATACAGCTGCTCTGCGGAAATAGGCAGATCCGATTTCAAGATAGACCTCGCAGTGATCAATCCATATAACAAAAACACATATCTGCTCGGAATAATGCTCGACGGCGAGGTGTACGAAGAGACTGAAAACGTACGTGACAGAGAAGTCGGGCAGCCGGAGATACTTAAAGGACTCGGCTGGGAGCTTATGCGCATATGGACGATAGACTGGTGGGACGATCCGGACCGTGAGATGAGACGAATTCTCGACCGCCTTGCACTGTTGAAGAAAAGAGCAGAAAAGGAGCACAAGGCAAATCTTGTAAAACAGAAGGAGCATCTGCAGCGTACAGTAAATGTTCCAGAGCTTGATGAACACGAGACGGAACATAATGCAGATGAAGAAATACAGAGGCAGGAGTCTGCAGCCACTGGAGAAACAGAAGACGAAAAAGTTTCTGAGAATATTTCGGAAGAGTACAGATCAGAAGCTGCCGGGCAGAGATCAGGTTCAGTGGCAGCATCAGCTTACGGTCTGGATACAGCAAGCGAACCAGAAAAATCAGATGATGTTTCCGGCGCATCGGAAAACGAAAAAACGGACACTTCCTTAAATAACCGGCCTGTTCACTACAGCCTGGAACAGTATACGGATGCCGCTCTTGCAGACACTCCTATGACGATGGATGAATTCATCGCGGAAGATGCATGGCCGGTCATAGATGAAAAGATCAGGACACTGGTAAACGAAGAAGGTCCTGTTTCACTCGAGATAATCACGAAAAAACTGATAAAAAGCTGCGGTATTTCGAGAACGACTCAAAATGTTACAGACGCTGTCGACCAGGCTGTTCACAGGATGAAGCTCAGACCGAAGCGCTTGAACGGTCTCAAGACATTCTGGCCTGATGGTCTCGAGCCTGAAAAATACACGGTATTCCGTACAGCAGCTGACAGTAAATCGCGAAGAGATCTCGATCTGATATGCATGCAGGAAAAGAAAAACGCTGTGTGCTATGCACTTCAGGAAAAAGGCCCGCTTGACAAGCAGTCGCTTATCAAGGAAACGTCAGTGCAGATGGGTTACGGCAGACTTGGAGAATCGCAGCGTACTGCCATCGAAGCGGCTGTAAAATACGCTGTAAAAAGCGGCGAGATAAGAATTAACGAAGACAAATTATACATACTGTGCCAGTCAGATTAAGCATTAAGAACTCAATCTGACGGCAGCAGCGGCAGGCGTGCTCACTTTGTGCGGCACGCCTGTCTTTGTCCGCGGAGCGGACGCAGGCTGTGCATTTACAAGAGCAGATTTGTCCTTCTGATTTTTCCAGAGGGATATTTTTTTAATATAATTATATTGACACAGTGTCAGCTAAATGATATTATACTGACATAGAGTCAGTATGGAGGCGGTGATCGAAAAATGGCAAGAGCTTCAAGAGAGCAGGTTTCTCACAGAAGAGACGAGATAATCGATGCATGTGATGAGCTTTATAAAACACATGAATTCAAAGAAATAACATTGAAATCGATTGCTGAAAGGACGAGCTTCTCACGCCCGTCCATATACAATTATTTTCAGACGATAGAGGAGATCTTTCTCGGACTGCTCCAGCGCGAGTACGGTGAATGGATAAAAGACATAGTTTCTCTATACGAAAATAACGAAAGAATGACTGCAGAGGAATTTGCGTGCGCTCTCGCGCACACGCTTGAAAAGCGCGAAACGCTTCTCAAAATCCAGTCCATGAACCTTTATGGCATTGAGGAAAACAGCAGGCTCGAGAAGCTCATCGAGTTCAAGCGCGTGTTTTTCTCTTCGATGGACAAGATCGGCGCATGCCTGGAAAAATTCTTCCCTGATATGAGCGGCGGGGAGATCGAGGGTTTTATTATGACGTTTTTCCCGTTTCTTTACGGCATCTATCCTTATGCATCACCGACGGAAAAGATGTTTGAAGCGATGGAGGCAGCAGGGATCGAATACAAAAAAAACAGCATATATAATCTGGTATATCAGGGCATAATCAGAATGCTCTGAGAGAGAAAAGGGGTAATTATCGATGAGTAAATTAGCAGCATATTTCTCTGCGGGCGGAGTGACTGCGGATGCAGCCAGACAGCTTGCAGAAGTAACAGGAGCAGATCTTCACGAAATCGTTCCTGCAGTAAAGTACACTGACGCTGATCTAAACTGGATGGACAGAAACAGCTGCAGCTCCAGGGAATTCAGAGACGAGACTTCAAGGCCGGAGCTTGCCGGAAAGCCGATCGATCTGAGCGCATACGACACGGTGTACATCGGATTCCCGATCTGGTGGGGCATCGCGCCACGCGTCATTAACACATTCATAGAAAACAACGATCTTTCGGGTAAGAAGATTGCAATATTCGCGACATCGGGCGGCACAGGAATCGGCACTGCTGTAAAGACGCTCAAAAAGCAATATCCGGATCTTGATATCGCGGGCGGAAAACTGCTGAACGGCAGAGTTGAGGGAGACATTCTGTAATTGACAATACAACTCAGATGTGTGAGAGGTATCTGACTGAAGACGATAACTGCAGAAAACCCGTTGTCTGTAAATACTTCACTCAGGGTGGCATCAGCCTTATAAAAAGTGACTGATACAGATATTAATAATAAATGACATAATGACAACGCAATCTGGAAATAAATATAAGAAGATAAAGGAGAAAAGATGTTAGGAAATTTCGAATACTGTAATCCCACAAAGCTGTATTTCGGCAATGACTCGCTCAAGTACCTCAAAGGCGAGCTTGAAAAATATGGTGATAATGTGCTTCTCGTATATGGTGGCGGATCGATAAAGAAAAACGGTATATACGATGATGTCACAGCGATTCTCAAAGAGGCAGGAAAGAATATCACGGAAGTTTCCGGCGTGATGTCAAATCCTACTATTCAGAAGCTCCGTGAGGGAGTCGCGATCGCAAGAGAAAACAAAAGCGAATTCATACTTGCAGTTGGCGGCGGTTCTGTAATTGATTATTCAAAAGCTCTTTCAGTATCGGTAAACGAGCCTGAAGATCCGTGGGAAAAATATTATATCCGTTTCGAAGAGCCGACGTGTGAAACACTTCCGGTAGGCGCGATTCTCACGATGGTTGGAACAGGCTCAGAGATGAACGCGGGCGCTGTAATCACGAATCCTGAAGAAAAGCTCAAGATAGGACACGTGTTTGCCGATGAGAAGATCATGCCGAGATTCTCGATACTCAATCCTAAGTACACACTGACGCTCCCTCAGTATCAGATGGTTTCAGGTATCTATGATATCTTCAATCACATCTGCGAGCAGTATTTTTCAGGCGATGACGACAACACGAGCGACTACATCAGCGAAGGACTCATGAGAAGCGTCATCCATTCGAGCCGTATTGCCGTTAAGGATCCGCAGAATTACGAGGCCAGGAGCAATCTTATGTGGACTGCTACATGGGCACTTAACACGCTGATTTCGAGAGGCAAAACAACAGACTGGATGGTTCACATGCTCGGACAGTCTGCCGGAGCATGTACAAATGCGGCTCACGGAATGACACTCGCAGCTGTTTCGCTGCCGTATTACCGCCGCATAATGAATGACGGTCTTCCGAAATTTGCGAGATTCGCGGAGAATGTCTGGGGAATCTCACCAGATGAAAAGACTGAGAAAGAACTTGCTGAAGCAGGTCTCAGGGCAATGGAAAACTGGATGAAGGAAATCGGCGTAGTCATGAATCTTACAGACCTCGGTGCTGATGAGAGCATGATTCCGGATCTCGTAAATGGAACTATCATTCTTGATGGCGGATACAGAAAAATTGATAAAGACGAAATCGCTGAAATCTTCAGAGAATCTCTTTAATAAAATGCAGACAGAGGTATGATCTGCAGAGCTGGAAAACTTATGCAGGTCGACATGCCGCTGATATCTGACATCCTCCGAAGGCTGAAACAGCTGGTTCTTACATGAAAATTCTATAATGACAATGAAGCAGAACAGATGTGAACGTAAAAATTTACAGGATGAGCAGACCACATTAGGGTTCAGCCTTCAGCATCCGGACTTTTGATATTTTCATAATGATATTTGAATGAAACTCTTTATTTGATAAAATAAGACCGACAGTTGAAAATAACCGGACGAGGCGGGACACATTTCTCCGCCCTTAAGAAAGCTAGGAAAATATGTTTAACTGCGGATTCATTTATGTGGCACCGGGCTGCGATCCTGCTTGTCAGAGAGCCGTAATCCCTTCATCTGACATAGTGATGAATGTAATAGGATGCTCCACATATGATCAGGCTGAAGAAGCTGCAAAGGAACTGGTCGGAATCGGATGCTCCGCCATTGAGCTTTGTGCCGGATTCGGAAACGAAGGCGTGGCACGCATCCAGAGAGCAGTCGGACCTGACGTTTCTGTCGGTGCGGTACGCTTTGACCACCATCCTGCATTTGAATTCAAGAGCGGAGACAAGATGTTCCAGTAGTCGTAAAATTTACAATTGAGGGTGATAAAATGAAACAGCATAAATTCTGGGCATGCATTGCGCTTTTTTCCATGATCATGTGCATATTCACAGGTCACAGGATGATAAGCGGACACAAAACGTCTGAAGATGACGAGTAAAGTCCGGCGTAATACAACTTCAGTAACATAAATTCACAGAGAACCTGGCAGCAGTCGGGTTCTTTTTTTTCGCCGACATGGCTGGATTTCAGAAGAATGATGCAGCGCGGCGATAATACAGAAAAAAGTCTGATCCATGTGGCTGTATCTGCGGTTCGCGAGCGCTCCGCGCACGAGGCCTTCGGCAAAGTGTCCATGCAGCAGCACACTGGTGTGGTTAAGAAGGATACTTCATAATGCCGGCGGAGCCGGCGTTAGTTACCAGTTATTCATGCTGCGTGTGGACAGCGGGGAATCTGAGCGCGGATGTACAGGATTGATATGTTGACAAAACAATATTTTGAGCTAAAATATTGACAAAACAAAATCTAGATAAAAAGGATAAATTAAAGAAATCATGGACGGGAGATTTGAAAAATTCACGACAGATATTGGCAGGTTATACAGGTGCATTCAGAAGATAAAGAAGATGGAGATGGAGGAATTCGGACTCAAGGGGCGTACGGTAATGTGTCTCTTTTTTCTTTATCAAAAGCCTGAGGGAATGACTGTGTCAGAACTTTCGCAGGCTGCGGACGAGGACATGGCATCTGTTTCGAGAGCTGTTCAGGATCTGAAGGAGCACGGGATGGCCGAACTTGAAACCGATGGAAGGGACAACAGGTACCGTGCTCACGTCGTTCTTACGGAGAAAGGAAAAAAGACAGCTGCGTCAGTGAACAGCAAGGCTGCACGCGCTGTAGAGACAGGCGGATCAGATCTGAACGAGGGCGAGAGACAGCTGTTTTACAGGATGATGGGGGCGATAGCTGAA
Source organism: uncultured Eubacteriales bacterium (assembly GCA_902796965.1). Classification (GTDB taxonomy): domain Bacteria; phylum Bacillota; class Clostridia; order Peptostreptococcales; family Anaerovoracaceae; genus RUG708. Next base: position 11,770 of record CADBRA010000056.1, read on the forward strand.
AATCTCGAAGCGTATACTGATAACATGGAAAGAGAACGGAGGAACACCCGATGAACATTTTTTACAAGCTTTACTGCAGAATCTATCAGTCGGTTTTGAGAATTGCGCTGCCGTTTCTTCCATACAGGACACCGGAGATCCTCGCAAGCGCTGACGAAATTGGAGATCTGCTTATGAAAAATGCGCCCGGCCTGACGCTCATCGTGACTGACAGAGGATGCAGAGAAGCGGGGCTGCTGAAGATCCTGACGGATGCACTCGACAGAAGCGGTCAGAGGTATGTCATCTTTGACGGTGTCGTTTCTAACCCGACAACTGAGACAGTCGAGAACGCAAGACGCATATTCATTGAAAACAGATGCTCTTCACTGATCGGACTCGGAGGAGGCTCGTCGATGGACTGTGCAAAAGCAGCAGGTGCGAGGATCGCGAGACCTGACAGGCAGATGGGGCAGATGAGGGGAATCCTCAAAGTCAGAAAAAAGATACCTTATCTGATCTCAGTGCCGACGACCGCGGGAACCGGGTCAGAGACAACTCTTGCAGCTGTGATCACCGATGCTGAAACACGCCACAAATACGCTGTAAACGATTTCCCCCTGATTCCGTCGGCTGCGGTTCTCGATCCGGAGTTTACAAAATCACTCCCGAAGAAGATGACTGCATGCACCGGCATGGACGCACTGACTCACGCTGTTGAAGCATATATAGGACGGAGTACCACGGAGCAGACGCGCGCGTGGGCAGTAAAAGCAGTGCAGCTCATCTTTTCAAACCTGATAAAAGCGTATGACGACGGAGAAAACATGAAAGCGCGTTCAAACATGATGCAGGCTGCATTTTATGCGGGAGCATCGTTTTCACAGTCATATGTCGGATATGTCCATGCTGTGGCGCATTCGCTCGGTGGCAGATACAATATCCCGCACGGGCTCGCAAATGCGGTGCTCCTGCCGGTAGTCCTCGAATGCTACGGCACTGCCGCACAGCGGAAGCTTCATGAACTTGCTGTTTACGCAGGAATTTCCTCGCCAGACGAATCTGACGCAGCAGGAAGCGAGAAATTTATCTGTGCCGTGCGCGCCATGAACAGACGTCTCGGCATACCGCAGACGCTGCCGGGCATAAAGGAAAAAGATATCCCGGAGATGGCCCGCTATGCCGATATGGAAGCAAATCCGCTTTACCCTGTTCCGGTAATCTGGGGCGCTGATCAGCTCGAAAGATTTTACTACGCAGTGATGGAAGGAGAGAAGGTCTATGACAGAGTCTCAGACAGAAGCGCTGATCTCGTCTCAGCACAGGCGGTTCAGTGAATACGGCATACCGCCGGTGAGCGTCCGCAGACAGGCACTGAAAAACCTGCGTGCGGCTGTGCTTAAAAACGAAGAAGCTATAGACGAAGCATTGAGACTCGATCTGGGCAAGAGCCGAAGCGAGAGCTTCATGAGCGAGACAGGCATGTTTCTTTCTGAAGTGAACTGGCTAATAAAGCACATCGGCAGACTGGCGAAAGAAAAGACAGTTCCTACGCCGCTGTCACAGTTCGCGTCCAGAAGCTTCACGAGCCCTGTGCCTTATGGAACAGTCCTGATCATAAGTCCGTGGAATTACCCTGTCATGCTGACACTCGAGCCGCTCGCCGACGCCCTTGCCGCTGGAAACACGGTTGTAATCAAGCCTTCCGAGTACTCGCCGCACGTTTCTGCCGTGCTTTCTGAAATTCTCGCCGGAATATTTTCTCCTGAAATCGTGAGCGTCATTCAGGGCGGAGCCGAAACAAGTCAGTTCCTGCTTAAGCAGAAATTCGACATGATATTCTTCACAGGATCAGGTCATATAGGAAAAGAAGTGCTTGCGAGCGCATCCGCGCACATGACGCCGGTAGTGCTTGAGCTCGGCGGCAAAAGCCCGTGCATAATCGATGAAACAGCGAAGATCAATCTTGCGGCGCGCAGAATCGCATTCGGAAAGTATCTGAACTGCGGACAGACATGCGTGGCACCTGATTACGTGCTCGTACACGAATCTTCCGCAGATAAATTTATCGAAGCGCTGAAACGTGAAATTGCGCGCCAGTACGGGAAAAAGCCGCTGGAAAATCAGTACTACGGCAGGATAATTAATGAAAAGCACTTTGAACGTGTGTCACGTATGCTGGACGGAAACATTGCGTACGGCGGTAAAACTGACAGAAAAACGCTTAAGATAGAGCCGACTGTTATTTATCCCGCATCATATGAAGACAAAGCGATGGGAGAGGAGATATTCGGACCTGTGCTCCCGGTCATCACATACAAGTCGCTTGACGAAATACCAGGATTTCTCAGCAGCCGCGATACTCCTCTCGCTTTATATATGTTTTCAGAAAACAAGAAAAACATCAGATTTATCCTCGACAGATGCAGATTCGGAGGAGGCTGTATAAACGACTGCGTAATTCATCTGGCGACACCGCATATGGGATTCGGCGGTATGGGCGCGAGCGGTATTGGCTCATACCATGGAAAAGACGGATTTGAGGCTTTCTCTCACAGAAGGAGTGTTCTGGACAAAAAGACATTCATGGATCTGCCGGTCAGATATCAGCCGTATACAGACCTGAAATACAGGCTGCTGAGGCTTTTCGTCAGGTAAGAAAAGCTGCCGGGATTGCGAGCGCTCCGCGCACATGATGCAATATTTATGAAATCTATGGATCCGGATTTAAATAAAATATTTTAAATCTATTTCAGATTCCGTATACTGTAATCATCACATGGAGGCAGAAATATGGATTTGAAACAGTTTTTAGATATCATGAATTCTGGTGAAGAAGTTATCGCCGGATCTGAGACCCACAGATTCATGAGTGCACTTTCGCAGGAGGCGCTCAGGATCACATCCGAGATGAATGGAAAATATCATACGCCGGAGGAACTCGTCGAACTGATGCGTGAACTCACGGGACAGCCTGATTTTCCGGAGTTTTCTATGTTTCCTCCGTTTCGTACGGACTGCGGCAAAAATATTCATTTCGGAAAAAATGTATTCATAAATTCAGGATGTGCGTTTCAGGATCAGGGCGGAATATACATAGGAGACAACGCTCTTATCGGTCACAACGCCGTCATTGCGACGCTGAATCACAACAGGGATCCCGAAAAACGCGGAAATCTGATACCTGCGCCGGTAGTCATCGGCAGAAACGTCTGGTTCGGCGCAAATGTCACGGTTGTGCCAGGTGTCACTATTGGAGATGGAGCGATAATAGCGGCCGGAGCAGTCGTTATAGAAGATGTGCCTGCAGGAGCCACGGTGGCCGGCGTCCCGGCGGTCAGGATAAAATAACCCTTAAGAGGCAGCGGATTAAAATTAAAATGGCACAATCTCCTGTATCTGCTGAAAAACGCTGCATGTACTGTAATGTTTCCACAGATGCCGCTGTCAGGTCATGCCTGATAAAGGCACATTCTGGTGTGCCGGTATCATTGTAAACTGATATCCGGAAGTATTTGAAAGTGAGTTATATCACCTTTAAATGCTTCCGGATATTTTGTCTTAAAAAGCATTTCCTTTATAATAAATGATACATGAGCAGGATTGATGTCAATTGTGAACATACGTCCATAATCTGCTTGCATTTTTTCAACAAAGGGATTAATATAATATCAGTTAATGGCATATGCCATTAATAAAAGGAGAATTACATGCCAAGACCGCAGAAACCAAGAATCATATATCAGGTGCCTGTCAGCAGAACATTCACAGCAGAAAATGCGTCTGAAACGGTTAACATCACTCTCGACGAGCTTGAAGCAGTGAGGCTGATGGATGAAGCCGGGCTCGACCAGTCGGAATGTGCCGCGAGGCTTAACGTAGCTCGTACTACGGCTCAGAATATTATCCAGAGCGCTCGGAAAAAGATAGCTGATGCACTTGTAAACGGCAAAAACATCAGCATCGGCGGAGGAAATGTGGAATATTCCGACGATTATGCATTCGGCTGCTGCAGATGGACTGTTGAATCTGTCAGGAAGACAGGCGGTCTTTCAGATTTCAGGGAGGAAAAAAAGATGAGAGTTGCAGTATGCTACGACAATAACAGCGGAGATATTTTCCAGCACTTCGGCAAGACTGAGTATTTCAAGTTATATGATATAGACGGTGGAAAAGTGACATCGTCTGAAGTCCGGAGCACAAACGGACAGGGTCACGGCGCGCTCGCCGGCGTTCTAAACGGTATGTCTGCAGATGTCCTGATCTGCGGCGGCATTGGAGGCGGAGCGCAGAACGCTCTCAGCATGGCGGGCATCAGGCTATATGGCGGCTGCTCTGGCAGCGCTGACGAGGCGGTTCAGAAGTTCATAGAAGGTAATCTTTCGTATCAGGAAGATGTGCGCTGCGAGGAGCATGAGCACGAGCACGGTGGAGAGTGCGGACACGGAGCAGAAAGCTGCTGCCACTAAACGGGTTATCTTAACTTGTGAGGGACATGCTTAATATATGATGGTCATGTGTTCAGGCCGGTGCTGCCGGTCAGGGCAGGTGCGCCTGACAATTCAATATACAAGCTTACAGTTTCACCTTTCACATTTTTGAAACAGGATTCTGATTCATATCATCATCTGAATCAGAATCCTGTTTTAATGTGCGCGGAGCGCTCGTAATAATAAGGCGAGGTGCTGTATGTCATCAGTCTCTGCAGGCATTGACAAACGCTCTGAATATTTTACGGCTGTTCTCGTCATCAATGTGGAGATATTCCGGATGCCACTGGATTCCCCAGAAAAAATCATATTCAGGATCGTATACTGCCTCGACGATTCCGTCATCTGAAACTGCCATGACTTCGAGGTTTTCTGCGACGTCCTTTACCGCCTGATGGTGGATGCTGTTGACATTCAGCGTTTCCGTCTTCAGAAGATCAGAGAGGGGCGTACCGGCTGTGATTTTTACATTGTGATTCGTCGAGTCATATGGCTTGTCCATGTGGTGCATTGTCTCAGACGGATGCTGAGACGGCAGGTCCTGATAAAGTGTGCCACCGAGTGCAGCATTCATCATCTGTATGCCGCGGCAGATTCCGAGCACTGGCTTTCCGAGCGTGCGTGCCTGCTGCAGTACGGCGTTTTCCATCGCATCTCTGGCGGGGCAGAGGTCGAGCAGGCTGTCGTCGACAGGCTCTTCTCCATAGACTGCAGGGTCTACGTCCTGTCCACCTGTCAGTAGAAATCCGCTGCATATGTCCATGAATTGTCTGATGTCCTGATCTTCGGATGTGAGCGGCAGCACAAGCGGAAGACCGCCGGCTTTTGTTATTCCGCCGAGGTATCCCGGCAGCATCCAGTAGCTGTCCATTTCATCGTCCCAGAGCGGCATTACGCCGATGACGGGCTTCGATGTTTTTAATGTCATTTTCCCAATCTCCCTTTACTTTTTTTACTATCTGACGATGCCACAGCAGCGTTTTTTAATTTCTTTCAATTATGGCACAATCGAAGCCGCATTACCCGCATGAAAATGTATTTTAACACGCCGTGAGCAAGAAATCCCCCACCTCTATAGGTGGCGGGATGAATTGCGATAAACACGGCGTTTTTGACTTTTGTA
>CADBRA010000057.1 GCA_902796965.1 uncultured Eubacteriales bacterium
TGTCAGGCAGAAGGACGTCGGCAGCCGAAAAAAACAAGGCTGACAGGTTTGCACAGTCTCTCGCCGCTACACTGAGCAAAAAAGGACAGGAGAACGTCGAAAAACAGTTCTGGAACGGATATAACATCAAGGACAGCGGAAAGTTCAGCGGCCTCATGTTTGACATAACAGACGATTATGAAAACTACGGACCGGCCGACAGTAGCTTCTCTATCCTCAAAAAGGACGGCGAAAATGAGCTGCCGTCTTACGGTGATGTGAGAAGATACGCAATTACAGGAGCAAAGTATCAGGATAGAACATATGACGTTGCCATAGAATATGATCCGTCTGATTACGAAGATGATTCATCAGAGGACGCAAAGTCATATAACGTAAACAGCTTTCCTGACGTAAAATCGCTTTCGTCGGAAAAAACGGCAGTTGTAAATCCTGAGAGCGCGTATCTTACATTTGATACCGACGCGAACGGTGAATATGAGTATGACAGTCTCAGCGGGAACTTCAAATACAAAGGATCTTCACTCGAAGATACCGCTGTCGAGCAGTTTTATGCGAAATACACGTCATTTTACGAAAATGCCGTTTCGACAGTAAATTCTTATCTTTCGCAAAACGGTTTTGACAGCGCGCATATGCTGAAAGGCAGCGATTTCATACAGTCGTCAGCCAAGGATTCAAAAGAAACAAGCATGAAGAAGTCGATTTCACGAAACACGACTCTTTATGCGTACAAGTCAGGTGACGGAACGGCGTTCAGATCTAACGTTGTGTTTACGCTAAGCGATGTCACTGAAATCGGTATGCCTAATGTCGTGACAGATGCGCTAAGCACCAGACTTCAGGGATCGACGATAACTCAGATACAGCATGACGGGACGTCGCTTACGAGGCAGGCCGGAGCGACCGACATTTCGGCTGCAATTTCGGCTCTTCAGCCGCAGATACAGGCGCTTTGGAACAGCGCGACGACGACGGCGGCTCTTCAGGTTCAGTTCATGGTATATGAGAGTGACAAGTCGTTTGATTCGCTCGACAGCATCTACCTTATGTACTACCCGCTGCGGCTTTCCGAGTGGGAGAGCGACATGATAAGCATCGATATTTCCGGCATAAGAAGCGATTACAGTACAGATGACAAACTGAATCTGTATATAGTTCCACAGATCGGCCTTCTCTCAAATGAGACCGGCATGCCTTTCGGCTCAATACAGGGTGCGGAATACATAGCGCCGAAGCTTGCCGGCGGTACTATCACATACGGCGGCGGTGGTCTGGCTGATACATCGGTGTCAGTTGCGAATGCAGGTACGCTGTTCGACATGACGAGAATTCGCGTCAATTACCTCAAAGGCTGGTTCAGAACACTTGCAGCGGCCGACATGAATGATTCAATAGTCGCCAAGAGCAGTCCACAGGACATAGTCTACGATCTCAAAATCAGTGTTTACAAGAGTTCGGACGGCAGGTTCTCAGACAAAGACCTCATAACGACGCGCAGAGTTTCGCTGACGTAGCATGCGGGAGGCGGTGTTTTTTGAACTTTATTAAAAAATTCAGGGGCAAATCTCCCGAAGAAAAGAATAAATCGTATATTAACATTATTCTGTGCTGTACGTTTTTGGCTGTACTTCTGCTCTTCACGATACTGGCGATTACATTTCCGGAGACTCGCGGAATCGGAGCAGCTGACATTGACGGTACCGGAGCTCAGTCTGCAGCATCAGAAATAAGCGCGGGTCTTCAGGTGAAATCCGAGGATTCGCTCAGCAGCGCGCTTAGCTACGTCGAGACGTATTATTCGTCGACTCCGTCAGACAAGCGTTCGGACCTTGTCAGCAAACGGTTCACAAAAGATTTTTTCTCGTATCTGAAATCTGAAGCCGGCATAAGAGCAAATGCGGCCGAGCAGGTCGATCCCGGCGATGATGCTGTCAGGCGCATCGAGATCACATCAGAAAATGATAAATCCTCCGACAGCTCCGCTGACAAAGATAGTCAGCAGGCGTCAAATCTCGAAACGTTCGAAAAATATCTTGAAAATTTCGCAGACGATGATCTCGGCGTGAGCATAAATCCGGCAGACGGCGGTCTTTACATCGCATACAGCAAAGAAGACAATTACGTTGAGATACAGAACATAACGATAAAAAGCGAAAAAGATGGTTCGGAGATCGTCACAGACATACGCTTCACGCCGCCGGCTGATGCAGCCGGTTCCGATTCCGGAACATACAGAGGCTCGATAAACAGCTACGCGGTAGCGGCAGACGGCAGTATCATATCATCAGGCGGAAGCAACCACATAGACGGAGCCGCTTATGCGGGATCATCGATCGCTGCACAGACGAGCGGTTCGCTCACTCTGGACGGACCAGAGACAGTGACGAGAGGCGATATCGATGTGTCGGGCGCGGCACTGCTCAATATTACTGATGGAGAGGTATGGGCTGACAATGTAAACACAAAGAGCTCAGCCGGTTCTGTTGTGACATCTCACGCTGGAAACAACATACAGGCATCCGCCGATTTCTTCTTAAGCGGAAATCTTTCACTGACCAACAATGGATATGATGTGGATATAAATGGAAATTACTATGGGTATGGAACAGGCCGCTACGACAGCGCGCCGTCAGGCAGTTCATCCGAATCGTCTTCCGGTGCTTCAGGCAGCGGATCGGGATCTTCTGTCAGTCTGACTGGATCGGCGCCGGCGCTGCTTCAGAAACTTTTTAACACAAACAGGATACTGACCAGCACAGACGGCGATTCGACCACGTATTCGGCGGCAGGGACAGCGGGAAACCGTCTCTCGAAAATAACCATAGCAGCATCGGCGGCACAGGCTCATGTAGCGTATAAGCCGGGGCAGACACTTTGGATAGCTTCAGGAAGCGTCTACAACGTTGCAGGGGCCGATGGCAGAACTCCGTTTACATCTGCTTTCCTTCCTGCGTCAGCGTCTGCATCGTCTGATGACGATTCAGGTGCGACGAACCTCGACATGCTTTATACATATCAGTACAACGGCCTAACGAGCGGCTTCGACAAGAATTTCTCGACGAGCAGGCCGTCTTACGAGCTCGTGGATCATGTTTTGCGGGAGTCTGGAACAGACAGCAGGAACGTCATATTTGTTCCTGACGGAAAAGGCGGATATGATGAGCATTCGCTCAAGGTGTTCGGTTCGGGTGATGACGCACATGTAAACATTACGCCACGCTCTGAATACAAGAATGGGATCGTAGTCGCTGACTGCGATGTGAACATCACTAATGTAAACTTTGATGGAATGATACTGACAACAGGTGATGTTAATATGATGGGCGGTGCGACAGTTACAGCTTCGCCTGAGATACGCTTCACGGCGCTGACAGAAGCATCCGGTTCAGATGATATACTGGACAGCGGTCGCGTAAAAGTCGAACTCGACGAAAGCTCATCTAAATAGCTATAATACGTAATAAGATAAATATATTCATATTCCATGTTTAACAGAATAAAACGACGGCTCCCTGACATTTGTCAGGGAGCCGTCGTTTTATTCATTAAATATTTTCTGCTTCAGAAGCCGAATGATCATGCTTCAGCTTTATTCTGTCCGGGAACGACGTTTTTCTTGACTTTGCCCTTTGCTCTGGCAAGCTTGATGATCGTCTGATCAGGACATACTTTTACGCACATGCCGCAGTTTTTGCATGTGTCATAGTCTATGACAGCGCGGTTGTCCACGACGTGGATGGAATCGAACTTGCATGTCTTCTCACACTTGCGGCATGCAATGCAGCCTGCTGTGCACTGTTTTCTTGTCTGAGCGCCCTTTTCGATGGAGCTGCAGGCAACATAGACTGTGCTGTGCTTCGGAATGAGTTCTATTATGTCGTTAGGGCACGTTTTCACACATGCTCCGCAGCCTGTGCAGTTGTTTCTGTCGACCCAGGCAACGCCGTTGATGACGCCGATAGCGTTGAATTTGCACGCCCTTACGCAGTCACCGAGACCTATGCAGCCGTGCATGCATGCACCGTCACCGCTGTATATAGACTTATTGGCCTTACATGTTTGAACGCCTTTATATTCGAGGATCTTGTTAGTTTTGCCGTTGTAACCGCAGCACTTTACGATCGCGACTTCGGGCTCCGACGCAGATACTTCTACACCCATGATCCTTCCGAGTTCAGCGGCACACGCTGGTCCGCCTACTGCGCACGCGGTCAGATCAGCGCCATCATTTACGATTGCGCCAGCATAGTCAGAGCAGCCGGCGAATCCGCATCCGCCGCAGTTAGCTCCTGGGAGTGCGTCTGTAAGCTCCTCGACTCTTTCGTCTACCGGTACGTACATAACCTTTGCGGCTATAGTCAGCATGATGCCGGCTATGATACCGATCACCGTCACCAGCAGGATCGGAAATAAATATGATGACATATATGCGCGCCTCCTAACCGAATATTCCTTCTACAACGCCGCTGAATCCCATGAATGAAACAGAGAGAATGGCGGCAGCCATAAGCGTGATAGGAATGCCCTTGAGACCTTCCGGGATATCTGCATTCTCCATCTTTCCTCTTACGCCGGCAAATATGACCATAGCAATGAGGAAACCGACGCCTGCGCCGAATGAGTTGCAGAGTGATTCACCGAATGTGTAATTATTTTCGATATTATTTACCGTTACACCAAGAACAGCGCAGTTTGTTGTGATCAGCGGAAGGTATATGCCAAGCTGCTGATAAAGGGCTGGCATGTACTTCTTGAGTATGAGTTCCACTAACTGTACCAGCGCTGCTATTACGAGAATGAATACGACTGTCTGCAGGTAGCTGATTTTGAGAGGATCGAGTATGAGCCTTTGTATAGGCCATGTTACGAGCGTTGCGAGAACCATTACAAATGTAACGGCAATGCTCATTCCGACTGCAGAATCGAGCTTCTTTGAAACGCCGAGAAACGGACAGATACCGAGGAACTGGGCGAGAACGTAGTTGCTTACGATCATTACAGTCAGCATTATCGAGAGGTACTGAGCCATTACTTAGCGCCTCCTTCCGTAACAGTCGAACCAGATGCAGCTTCGGCAATAGCGCTCATGGTAGAACCGATTTCGATTTCGCCCGGGCAGCCTTCGCCGCTGAATTCTCTGTTGACTCTGCCTTTGGTGATTTTGTTTACTATGGCAGTTAATATACCGAAGATGAAGAATCCTCCCGGAGCCATGGTGAGGATAGTCATAGGTGAGTAGAGGTTTGCTGTTACAGTCATTCCAAGGAATGTGCCTGCGCCGAAGAATTCTCTGATAACGCCCATGCAGAACAGTGCGAGTGTGAATCCGAGCCCCATTCCGATGCCATCGAGAGCAGAGTCGCCTACAGAGTTTTTGCTGGCGAACATCTCAGCGCGGCCGAGTATGATGCAGTTTACTACTATAAGAGGAATATATATTCCAAGTGATTTGTTGAGTGCCGGAGCATAAGCCTGCAGCAGGAACTGAACAACTGTTACGAATCCAGCTATGATAGTGATGTAGCACGGGATTCTGACTCTGTCAGGAATTATATTCTTGAGCATTGAAATTACTATGTTTGAACAGATAAGTACGACCATGGTTGAAAGTCCCATGCCGAGTCCGTTTATAGCGCTCGTCGACGTCGCGAGGAAAGGACATGTTCCTATTACGAGTACGAGTGTAGGGTTTTCCCTGATGATTCCGTTTGTCAGAATAGATAATTTTGAATTGCTGCTCATTACTTAGCACCTCCCAGAGACTGATAAGCGTCGAGCGCTTCATTTACGCACTGATAAATGGCGTTTGATGAAACAGTTGCACCTGTAACCTGATCTATCTTGCTGTCGTTTCTGATGTTTGCAGCTTTTTCGGTTTCAGTGACACCGACGTATTGTTTCTTCAGGTATGAAGAATCCATGGCCTTTGTTCCGACGCCTGGCGTATCGTCATGATCTGTAACTTGTACGCCGGTAATCTTACCGTCGCTGTCCATTCCGACCATGACGGTGATCGTGCCGCCGAATGACTTGTACTGGCATGTGGCTACTTCGCCGGCACCATTGTCAGCGACATAGTATTCTGTAACTCCGTCAGGAAGCTTGCCGTCTGTTTCAGTGAACTTGTCGGCTTTTGGCAGAACAGCCATTCTTGCAGCGTCGGCTGTTTCCTTGTTTATCTGATCTATCTTCGGTTTGGTGACCTGATATGTGATCGCGAGGGCAGCCGAGATGACCAGACATATTATGAGAAGGATGACAGTAGGACCAGCCATCGTATCCTTGAAAGGAACTTTCTTTTTAGTGTTCTCATTCTCCATTAGTTGGCACCTTCTTTCGCTGCTTTTTCAGCCTCTTTTGCGGCCTTTTTCCTTTCCTTTGCAGGATTACCGTAAAGCTGCTTCTCGAAAAGCTGATCGATGAGTGGAGTCAGCAGATTCATTATGAGTATCGAGAATGAAACGCCCTCAGGATAAGACCCGAAGAGACGGATCAGCATCGTGATGCATCCGCATCCGATTCCGAATACTATCTTGCCTCCTGCTGTTACCGGAGTAGTGGCATAATCGGTCGCCATGAAGAATGCGCCGAGCATAGCACCTCCTGCGCAGATCTGCCAGATCGGATCAACGCCGGCACAGAGTGAGAGAACCGCTATGGTTCCGAGGAATGCAGCAGGTGTCCACGCCGAGATGACTCTCATGAATATGAGGAAGAGTCCGCCGCAAAGGAGCGCGAGTGCGCAAACTTCACCCATTGAACCGCCGGTAGTTCCGAGGAACATCTGGAGATCGCTGAATGTTGACTGAGCTTTTTCAGCTCCGTTCAGATTAAATATTCCGAGAGGAGTAGCACCTGTGACAGCGTCAGACGCGAGCAGAACTCTGCCTTTTGAAGGGTCGGCCCATGTGCTCATCTGTGACGCAAACGAGATAAAGAGCACTATACGTGCTGTGATCGCAGGGTTCGCAAAGTTCTGGCCGAGTCCGCCGAACAGCTGCTTTACTACGATGATTGCGACTGCGCATCCTATTATAGCCATCCAGTAAGGCATGGTGACAGGGAGGTTCATCGCGAGGAGAAGTCCGGTTACGCATGCACTGAGATCGTAAATCGTGCTCGGTTTGTGCATTATTCTTTCATAAAGCCATTCGAAGAATACAGAAGCCGCGATACATACTGCTGCGAGTATGAGTGCTCTCGCTCCGAAGATTACAGTCGACGCGACGAGCGCCGGAAGGAGAGCGATAATAACGCAGAGCATGATGCGCTGTGTGTTCATCGTGGTCTTTATATGAGGATTAGGCGTTACCAGCAGGCCGCCGTTCTTGTTAGCTATCATTTTACAGACCAGCCTCCTTTACCATCGATTTAGCAAGTGTGTTAAGAAAGGCGAGAGGCTTCCTGGCAGGACAGACAAACGAACAGCTGCCGCAGTTCATGCATTCCATGACTTTTATGTCTTTGAGGCGCTGTGCATCACCGTTTTTGTATGCCTTGGCATATTCTTTCGGCATGAGACCGAACGGACATGCTCTGTGGCATCTTCCGCAATTTATGCACGGTGTCGGATCAATGTCCCAGGACTGCGTCTCATCAAAGAAGAGGACAGCGCCTGTGTTTTTGACAGTTACGCTTCCGTCGCTGCTCTGAGCCTTGCCCATCATAGGACCGCCCGCGATGATCTTTCTCGGCTGATTTTTGTATCCGCCCGCGAAATCTATGATATCGCAGTATCTGGTTCCGATCGGAATTATGTAATTTCCCGGATTTGTTACGGCATTTCCAGCTATCGTTACATTTCTGCTGACCATCGGCATGCCTGTTCTGAAATAGCTGCCGATGACCATAACAGTCGTCACGTTCGACAGGATGCAGCCGACAGAAGCAGGGAGCTCACCGGCGTTGAGCGTCTTGCCGGTCACTTCGTGAATGAGAACTCTTTCAGCTCCCTGAGGATATGTACTTTTAAGTTCGTGAACCTGACATTCCGGAATGCCGGAAACGGCTTCGCGGATCTTCGCTATCGCGTCAGGCTTATTGTTTTCGATCGCGATGTACATATGGCTTATACCGAGATATCTGATTATCAGCTTAATGCCATTGACGATATCGTCTGTGCGCTCGAGCATGTTCCTGTGGTCAGACGTGATAAACGGCTCGCATTCTGCTCCGTTTACGATAAAAGTGTCAACTTCATTGAGGTTAGCGGGATTGAATTTGACAGAAGTAGGAAAGGACGCACCGCCCAGTCCGACTACACCGCTTGCTCTGACAGCTTTTATGAAGTCATCTTTTGTTTCACACACAGGAGGTTCAAGTCCCTCGGCTTTTTCCTGTTTTCCATCGGAAGCGATCACGACATATGTGTCCATGCCCCCGAGAGCACTTCTGTCTGTCTCTATGGCAGTTACATCTCCGGAAACGCTGGAGTATATCGGCGCGCTGACAGGTGCGTCGATATCTCCGATGAGCTGTCCGACGAGAACGTGGTCACCCTTTTTAACAAGAGGCTGGCACGGTCTGCCTATGTGCTGCGACATAGAGATATAGACCTTTTCCGGAACAGGCATCTCCACGGATTCAAACGAAGCCGTATCCTTGTGGTGAGGGACATGGATGCTGTGCAGGTGATGTGAGAATAAACTCATAGTCTTTCATCTCCATTGCTTTGATTTCCGGCATGAACTGCCCCGAATTGTTCGGACGGCCTATGTCGGAAAATCTGATAAAAGTTACAAATAATTGCAGTTGTATTGAAATATTTAAGGTAAACTATTTCAATACCCAAAAAGTATACAATATTGATTAGGTAAAATCAATACGACCGACAGCGCGAAAGTATTTGGCACACTTACTTGAATGACAATAATTTATCATACAGAAAAGCAAAAATCGGAATAATTATATATAATGGAAAAGAAAAAGCTACGGCGGCTCTGCCGGCATGTTCATTCGGAAAACTCGGTGAGAAAAGATACGCAGCCCCGTTTATGTTGATTTATCGTTGAACAGATGTTACAATACCACATAAAAGTTTTCTGCATTTTTTGTTTCTCATATTGTTAATTGTTATTTTCTGCAGAAAATTTAACACAATTTGAAAGTTTTTATCAGTTATAAGGAAATGTTTTTTTGAATTTTTCAGATTTATCTGCGTTTTTCCGCCTGCACGAAAATCTCGGGCGGATCATAAGAGAAAAGGAGTATTTCAGGATTATGGCCAGCAATAAGAAATATAAGAATGCATATTATCCGGTCAGAACTGTTACCGATTTGAAAGATATGATAAATTCATCGGCGGATCTCTTCGGCGACAGCCCGGCGTATCTCGTTAAGAACGTTCCGGGCGGAAAATATGTGCCAAAGAGCTACAACCAGCTCAGGTCGGATATCGACGCTTTTGGAACAGCCCTTATCGACATGGGTCTCAAGGGGAAGCACATCGCTGTAATCGGAGAGACACGCTACGAGTGGATTGTAGCTGATCTCGGCATCGCCAACGGAGTAGGCGTGACAGTTCCTCTCGACAGGGAGCTGCCTGTGTCGGAGCTGGCAAATCTGGCTCAGAGAGCTCATCTGAGCGCAATAGTTTATTCAGCTAAGGTGGAGAAAAAGCTGCTGGAGGCGCTCAAAGATATCGATGGCCTCGAGTACAAGATCAGCATGGACGCCGAAAAGAGCGGCGACGGCATCACATCTATGAAAGAGCTTATAAATAAAGGACGTGCTCTCATAAGAGGCGGAAACACGCAGTATATCGACGCAAAGATCGATCCTGACGCCATGAGCATCCTGCTCTTCACATCCGGTACAACAGGTCTCGCAAAGGGTGTCATGCTTTCTCACAGGAACATAGTCGCAGAGGTCATGAACATGTCGATGTACGTTCACGTAAACCGCGATGATATATCGCTGTCCGTACTTCCGATTCATCATACATATGAATTCACATGCAATCATATGACAGTGCTGTTCCAGGGCGGCATTATGGCAATCTGCGAAGGATTAAAACATATCGTCAAGAATATGAACGAATGCCACGCGACGATCATGCTCGGAGTTCCTCAGATATTCGAGGTCATGCACGCGAGGATCTGGCGTCAGGCCGAGAAATCTGGAAAGGCAGACAAGCTGAGAAAGGGCATGCAGCTCGCGAAGACGCTCGACAAGTTCAACATCAGGGTACAGAAGAGGCTGTTTAAGGACGTTCACAGCGCGTTCGGCGGCCGCATGAGGATGTTCATAAATGGAGCTGCTGCGCTTGATCCGGACATCATCGATGATTTCAACATCATGGGCATTAACATGTTCCAGGGGTATGGGCTGACAGAAAACAGTCCTATCGTAGCTGTGTTCCGAGACAGATATCATCACGGCAGTTCTGTAGGGCCGGCTATGCCGAACACTGAAATAAAGATTTCAGAGCCTGACGCGGACGGCATAGGCGAGATTCTCGCTAAGGACGATTCTGTAATGCTCGGCTACTACGAAGATCCTGAGGCGACTGCAGCTGTTCTGAAGGACGGCTGGCTCTACACTGGCGATTACGGATATATTGACGATGAGGATTTCCTTCACATCACGGGCAGAAAGAAGAACGTCATCGTCACGAAGAACGGCAAGAACATCTTCCCAGAGGAAGTCGAGTACTATCTCATGAAGAACAAATACATCAAAGAGGTCATCGTAACCGGCGAAGATGACGAGAAGACGGGAAATCTCATAGTTACGGCTCACATAGTGCCTGATATGGATGCCATCATCGATGATGAAGGGAAAATGAGCGAAGAGGAGCTCAGAAAATTCTTCAAAAAGCAGATAGACGATGTAAATGAACAGATGTCTTCATATAAGAGGGTCAAGAGATTCGAGCTGAGAAAAGAGGAATTCGAGAAGACGAGCACGAGAAAGATAAAGAGGTTCGGAACAAATATCGGTGAAAGCGAAGAAAATACCAAATAATTTCAGGATTTGACCCGGCACGGCGCACTGATTGCGAAATAATTGCATTTTATGCCGTTAAAGCGGTAAATTAATAATTATTCTTTAACGAAATCGCAACAAATGGTATAATTTATGTATTCTTTATCTGCGTGCGGCGCTAATGCCGCTGTCTATGTAATTATTTGTTTTGGAGAGGTTATTATGATAAGCAAGAAAAAAATCGCGGCCATCGTAATGGCAGTGATGATGGTCTGCACAATCTTTGTCGGCTGCGGATCGTCATCTTCTACTTCCGGATTGGGCAGCGCTGATACTTCGGCATCATCTGCACCGGCTGAACAGGATACTGATTCCGTTCTCAACACAAAGGTACTGAGAGTCGGCATGGAATGCGGCTATGCTCCGTACAACTGGACTCAGAGCGACGATTCCAACGGTGCTGTCAAGATTCATGACACAAAAGACTATGCCTATGGTTACGACGTCATGATGGCAAAGAAGCTTGCCGAAGATCTCGGATATACGGTGGATATATATAAGATTGACTGGGATTCGCTCCCTGTAGCTCTTCAGTCAGGCAAGATCGACTGCGTTATCGCGGGTCAGTCGATCACGGCCGAGAGAGAAAAGACTGTAGATTTCACAAATCCGTACTACTACGCTACAGTAGTAGGTCTCGTAAAGAAAGACTCAAAATATGCCAGCGCCAAGAGTCTTGCAGATCTCAAGGGAGTAACAGCTTCATCTCAGATCAACACAGTATGGTATGACAAGATGCTTCCTCAGATAGAGGACGCAAACATCAAGCCGGCGTTTGAATCTGTTCCTAACATGCTCGTAGCCCTTGAATCAGGTTCGATAGATTTCGTCTGCACAGACAGACCTACGGCAATGGCTGCATGTGTTTCGTATCCTGACATGCAGATGATCGAATTCAGCGAAGGCAATGGATTCAAGGTATCAGACGAAGATGTCAATATCGGAATCTCTGTCAAGAAGGGAAATACTAAACTGCTCAATCAGCTTAACACGGCTCTCGCCAAAATGACTGTTAATGACTTCAACGATATGATGGAACAGGCGATTAAGGTACAGCCGCTCTCAAATACTGATAATTAATAATAGCTGTTCATCAGTTAGTATTTAAAATAAATATCTATTTCTTCGGAAAAGGCAGTAGTTGTTACTGCCTTTTTCCCTGTTAACAAATGAAAGGAGTTATTAATGCCAGCTTCGTTTTGGGGCAGAGTCAGCTTTCTGCTTCAGGAATACTGGAAATCGTATCTCCAGGGTGCGGGGACTACGCTGCTGATAGCGCTGGTCGCTACGTTTGTCGGTGTAGTGATAGGTCTGCTCGTCGGAATCCTGATGACGATACCTGTGGAGAAAAACGATAATCCGGTAAAAAAAGGAGTGTTAAAGGTCGTAAAAGCGATCTTGTATGTATACATCGAGATCTTCAGAGGAACACCGATGATGGTTCAGGCAATGTTCATATTCTATGGAGCGCTCCAGTACATGAACATCAACATGAACATGTGGTTCGCTGCATTCTTCATAGTATCGATCAACACGGGCGCGTACATGTCTGAAACAGTAAGAGGAGGAATCTTATCGATTGATCCTGGTCAGACTGAAGGTGCAAAAGCCATAGGAATGACTCACTTCCAGACTATGAATTATATCATCATGCCTCAGGCGCTCAGAAACATCATGCCTCAGATCGGCAATAACCTCATCATTAACATAAAAGATACTTCAGTACTGAGCGTAATTTCTGTAACAGAGCTGTTCTTCGTCGGAAAATCAGTCGCTGGTGTTTACTATACGACATTTGAGTCATTCTTCATCGTCAGCATCATGTACCTGATAATGACAATTACGTGTGCGCGCATACTTCGTCACATGGAAAGAAAGATGGACGGCAATGACAACTATGATCTTGCCACGGAGGATACACTCGCACACACGAGCGGAATGACAAACTACATAGAAAAGAAAAAGGAAGAAGAGGAGTACAGATAATATGGCTGAAAACGAGAACAGAACAGTATCGCCTGCGTCTTCCGGTTCACACATAATCCGCGTCGAGCATCTCAGCAAGAGCTTCGGTTCGCACGAGGTCCTGAAAGACATAAACTTCAACGTCGACAAGGGTGATGTTACGTGCGTCATCGGTTCGTCAGGATCAGGAAAATCGACGCTGCTGCGCTGCATAAATCTGCTCGAGGAAGCGAGCTCCGGACACATCTACTTCAACGACGCAGATATTATGTCGAGAGAAAACAATGTACACAATTACAGAGCTAAGGTGGGCATGGTTTTCCAGCACTTCAATCTTTTCAACAATATGACTGTCCTTGAAAACTGCACAATCGGAGTCAGAAAGGTTCTAAAAAAAGACGACAGATATGCAAAGGAGATCGCTGAAAAGTTCCTCGAAAAAGTAGGAATGATCCCGTACATTAACGCGAAACCTGCGCAGCTTTCAGGAGGACAGGCTCAGCGTGTCGCTATCGCGAGAGCGCTTGCAATGGAGCCTGATGTACTGCTGTTCGATGAGCCTACATCGGCGCTCGACCCGGAGATGGTCGGAGAAGTTCTTGACGTAATGAGAGCGCTCGCAAAAGAAGGTCTTACGATGATAATCGTAACTCATGAGATGGCGTTTGCCAGAGACGTATCGTCAAGAGTGGTATTCATGGACGATGGAGTCATCGCAGAGGAGGGTTCCCCGGACGTTATATTCAATAATCCGAAGAATCCAAGAACACAGGAATTTCTATCGAGATTCATGAACAAATGATCGAAATAGAATCAATCCAAGCGGTTCCCGCCGGAAATATGTTTCCGGCGGGAACCGCTTTCTGTTTCTGCCTGCTGCGCTTTACAGATCAGCGGATTTCCGATATTATCTAATCAGGCGGCATAAAAGCACGCATTGCAGACGCGTGTGTCGTCAGGCTTCATCGCGGAGCCGGAATATTCAATTGTGAGGTAGAGAAATGGTTTCAGAAGATATAAGACAGATTCTGGACGAGCTCGACATAGAGGACGAGGATGATTTCCGTTATTTCGATCAGTTCGCAGCTCTGATGGAAACGCCGCTCGGCATCGACTACGACACATTCGCAGAGATCATTATGATCCCGGATCAGGATGATCTAAGGCAGATGGTGAGTGACTTCTTTGAGGACACTGTAAAGGGGATTCCTGATGACAATACTGAGCTCTATAGAATGATACAGACATACAAAGATGTGCTGACGACGATGGCAGAGCACATGGACGACAGAGGAGCCGGCTTTTTTACAGATGAAATGTTCAATTTCAGAGAGTGGTTTCTCGAGCCGGAAAGCGTCGTCTGCACACCTGAAGACGGTGAGAGCGGCGTAAGGAGACTCAGCCCGTGCGAGGCATTCATGCTGTACAGAGAGGAAAAACTTTCCGGCGTCAGATATGACTATGATTTTTCAGAGGCGATGCCGGGCGAACCTGATGAATATACTATGTCTGTGCTCGATGAATACAGGGATGATTACAGAGATGTAGGATACGATTATGACGAGGACGGCCTCGATGAACTCCCTGACGAACTGCCGGAGGATTTCGATATAGAAAATTACGTGCCGGGCGAGACAGATCTCAGCGATTACAAGAGCTTCGATCCATACAGAGACGGCTTTATCGACAGAGAGAACCCGGTCATCGACGGCGAGAATTGTGATGAATTCTGACGGGCGGCATAGAGATTGATTTTATAAGGAGAAATGAATGGATAATTACTACGAAGTGCCTGAGTTTTCCGCTAAGGATATAAGGAAAATGGCCAGACGTTCGCTGAGAGGAAAATGGACAAGGGCGCTTGTTCCGATGATCATCATTATGGCGCTGACTGTCGTGCCTGAACTGCTGCAGTATGGATGGCTCATTTTTAATTCAAAAATAGACTGGAATAATACGCAGAGCATCATCGACTATATAAATTCCGGCAGCGGAGGCGGCGGAGTGCTGTCCAA
>CADBRA010000058.1 GCA_902796965.1 uncultured Eubacteriales bacterium
AATACAGGAACGGCGGGAGATAATAACGAAGACACAGATGTGACGAAGCCTGACACAGACAATACGGACGGCGTGCTCGACGATTCAAATGTCTCCAAGCAGAATACTGATCAGATAGCCGATGGCGGCGGTTCAGCCGCTGGAATAATCAGCGACGGCGGCTCTGACACTGGCACGGTTACAGCAGAGGCTGTCAAAGTCAAATTCGACAAAGTAAACAGTTTCAGCGGGGTTTCTTTCAGTGACGTAGAGAGCAATGACTGGTTCTACAGTTCGGTTCAGTCAGCTTACGAGATGGCGCTAATGAATGGCGTTTCGGATTCAGAGTTCGGAACCGACGTTGAAGTTACGATTTCACAGGCTGTGACAATAGCAGCCAGAATCCACGCAATATACGCTTCATTTAAGGGAACTGCGGTTCCTGACTTTACTCCGGCCGGAGGCGAGCCGTGGTACGCTCCTTATGCTGATTATGCTTATGAGAGCGGTGTAATAGGCACAAAGTATTATTCGATCATGCAGGTCGAACCTGATACTATTGCTACGAGAGCTCAGTTCGCTGAAATACTCAGCGGAGCACTTCCGGCAGAGGCGCTTGCATCTGTGAACACCGTTCCTGCGGGCTCTGTTTCAGATGTAGACATCAATACGACAGCCGGCAAGGCTATATATGAACTTTACAGAGCCGGCGTGCTTGCGGGCACTTCAGACGGAACGTTCAATCCTGACAGTTCCATAAAGAGAACTGAAGTCGCTGCCATCGTTTCGAGGATGGCTGACTCTGACATGAGAGTTGCTTTATAATCGGTAATCAGACAGAAATATACGCGGTATTTTAAAGGGTTTCCCTCAGGGGAGACCCTTTTGTTGTCTCAGGTGTATCTCCAGCGGTAATTGAGATACCGGAATGCTGAACTGCCGCATCGCAGAGCCGTCATATCGGTTTGTAAGCTTATATCCGCTGTGCGTATGTGTACCGATGTTCTGTAATTCCGGGCAGAAAGAATATCATAAAGAAGCGCCTCTGCTGTATATGGTTGACACAACAAAGGAACGGTGCTATCATAGTTCACGTAAAAGAGAACATTCTTCAGGGCAGGGTGAGATTCCCGACCGGCGGTAGAGCCCGCGAGCGCAAGCAGATCCGTTTAGATTACGGAGCCGACAGTAGAGTCTGGATGAGAGAAGAAATGTCAGTTTTTTAACGTGTTTTTGACATGCCCTGATCAGTGCGTCTGGTCAGGGCATTTTTATTTCTACGGTGGTGAGTTGAATATGTCGAAGACGGACATGACACAGGACGAAAAATGGATGTCGAGGGCGCTCAGCCTGGCCGTAAAAGGCATGGGACATGTGAGTCCGAATCCGATGGTAGGAGCTGTTATCGTAAAGAACGGTCAGGTCATCGGCGAAGGATATCATGAGCATATCGGAGAACTGCACGCCGAGCGAAATGCGCTGGCTGACTGCAGGCGCAGGGGCAACGATCCGGAAGGCGCTGACATTTATGTTACGCTCGAGCCTTGCTGCCACTACGGCAAGACTCCTCCGTGCACAGAGGCTCTGATAGAGAACAAAATCGGCCGTGTGATTTACGGAATGACTGATCCGAATCCGCTCGTTGCAGGAAAAGGACTAGACATCCTGCGGAATGCCGGGATCAGGGTCGACGGACCGGTGCTCGAGGAAAAATGCCGCGAGACGAACAGGATCTTCGTACACTACATCAAGACCGGACTCCCGTATGTGATAGTCAAGTATGCGATGACAGCCGACGGCAAGATCGCAACTGTTACAGGAGACTCAAAGTGGATCACATGCGAAGAGTCACGGAAGAGATCACATGGCGTCAGGAAGCTTGTTTCGGCGATAATGGCCGGAGTCGGGACCGTGCTCGCTGACGACCCTATGCTTAACTGCAGAACGGACGAAGGCGTGGATCCGGTAAGAGTCATCTGCGACAGCAATCTCAGGACGCCAGTCGATTCACAGATTGTAAGGACGGCCCGCGAAACAGACACGATAATAGCGTATGGAGCGTCAGGCGATATTTCGCTCTCGTCCAGGGCAGATGAGCTCAAGTCAGCTGGCGTCAGGCTGTGGGAAATACCGCGCGGCGAAGACGACAGGCTCGATGTTGAGACTCTCATCAGGAAACTCGGCGAAGAAGGCATAGACAGTATACTGGTCGAGGGCGGCTCAGAGATGCATTTCTCCGTCTGCAAGACGGGATTCGTCTCGGAGGTGCAGGCATATATCGCTCCGAAAATCGCGGGAGGCAGAGATGCAAAGCCGCCTGTAGGAGGCGAGGGATTCAGGAAACTTTCCGACTGTCTCGAGCTCGGCAGACCGGCGAAGATCGAGCTCATCGGAGATGATGTCCTTCTGGTATACCGGCTGGGAAAGGAATGATCGATGTTTACTGGAATAGTTGAAGAGACGGGCTCTGTAGCGGCAGTCGAACGGGGAACGAGATCGTCGCGCATGTATGTTCGCGGCGAAAAGATTTTCAGCGATCTTGCGCTGGGAGACAGCGTTTCCGTCAACGGAGTCTGCCTGACAGCTGACGCCATTGATGGACATGTGTTCGCTGCTGACGTCATGCCTGAGACACTGAGACGGTCCAATCTCGGCGCACTTACTGTAGGCTCGAGAGTCAACCTCGAGCGCGCAATGGCGGCCGGAGGACGATTCGGCGGCCATATCGTGTCAGGGCACATAGATGGCACGGGCACGATAACAGAAATGAAGCGGGAGGAAAATGCGGTTTGGGTCACGATAAACGCGCCTGACAATATACTCCGGCTTGTCATAGAAAAGGGCTCGATC
Organism: uncultured Eubacteriales bacterium; assembly: GCA_902796965.1. Lineage (GTDB taxonomy): Bacteria > Bacillota > Clostridia > Peptostreptococcales > Anaerovoracaceae > RUG708. The sequence goes on from CADBRA010000058.1 coordinate 2,830, forward strand.
GCGATAGACGGCATAAGTCTGACGGTCGCGGGGCTCGGCGACGGATTCTTCAAGGTCTCTGTCATACCGCACACCGGTGATGAGACTATACTGCTTGCCAAACATAAAGGCGATGTTGTGAATCTCGAAAACGACGTCATAGGAAAGTACGTCGACAGACTTCTGTCTCAGGGGAGTTCCTCGCCGGGGAAAGGCAGCACAAGTAGTGTAGACATGGCATTTCTTGCCGAGAATGGTTTCATATAGAAATCCGCGCATTTTTCGGGAGACTATCAATGAGATGAGGGCTCCCGGATGCGGGCGGAGCCCGCGCAGGACGTTATGTTTCCTGAAGCGTATGATATAAATGAATTTAATATGAAAGGAAGTATTTATAAAAATGTTTGAATTCGGAACTATTGAGCAAGCTGTTCAGGACCTGAAAGAGGGCAGACTGATCGTTGTAACTGATGATCCTGACAGAGAAAACGAGGGAGATCTGATCTGCGCGGCTGAGTTTGCGACGCCGGCCAACGTGAACTTCATGGCGACGTTCGCTAAGGGCCTCATATGCATGCCGATGAGCAGAGCTATGTGCGAAAAGCTCGATCTGCCGCAGATGGTGGCTGACAACACTGACAACCACTGCACAGCGTTTACTGTAAGTATAGATCACGTCGATACGACCACGGGAATCTCGGCTGTCGAGAGGTCTTTCACAGCGATGAAGACGGTTGAGGACGGCGTGAAGCCTGAAGATTTCAGAAGACCGGGCCATATGTTCCCGCTCCAGGCAAAGGACAACGGAGTCTTTGAGCGCGGCGGACACACAGAGGGAACTGTCGATCTGCTGAGAATCGCGGGCCTTAAGGAAGCGGGCCTCTGCTGCGAGATAATGAAGGAAAACGGCGAAATGATGAGAACAAAAGAACTCATAGAGTTTGCTCAGCTTCATAATCTCACGCTCACGACGATCAAGGCTCTGCGCGAGTACAGAAAAGAACACAACTGCTAAGGGGTAATTGATATGACAAACGATTTTTTCAATTCAGCGACGATGTTTAACGGCGAGACAAATGAAGAAGAAAGGGGCGATAAGCCCGTAGTTGAATTTGTCGTTTCGGCGAAGCTGCCTACGAAGTACGGTGACTTCATGATTCACGGTTTCCAGAATAAGAGGAACGGCGAACATCATGTCGCGCTCACAATGGGCGACGTCGGAAACGGAGAGCCGGTGCTGTGCAGAGTTCACAGCGAGTGCCTGACGGGCGACGCTCTCGGCTCAGCCAGATGCGACTGCGGCGACCAGTTCGAAGCCGCGATGTACAGGATTGCCGATGAAGGCAGAGGCATCATGGTTTACCTGCGCCAGGAAGGCAGAGGCATAGGACTCATAAACAAGCTTAAGGCATACAAGCTTCAGGACGAGGGCATGGACACTGTTGAAGCAAACCTCGCGCTCGGTTTTCCTGCAGACGCGAGAGACTACACGGTCGGCGCAGAGATACTTCAGTACCTCGGTGCAAAGAAGCTCAGACTTCTGACAAACAATCCTCAGAAGATATATGATCTTGAAAAGTACGGAATCGACATCGTGGAGAGAGTTCCGATCGAGACGAAGCACAAGAAACAGAGCGAATTCTACATGAAGACCAAAAAAGTGAAAATGGGCCATATACTTAAGACGTACTGACCGGTTATCAGCAGCCGGCATGGCCCCGGACATCATAAGAGCGGGGCTGCTCATATATGAAAATAAATTCTTCACTGTTAATAAGCACAACGTCCGCTCCGCGGACAGAAAAGGGAGAAATACAAAATGGACAAGTCCAAGATAAATGTAATAGAAGGTCAGCTCATATCGGAAGGCATGAAAACCGCCATCGTCTGCAGCAGATTCAATGAGTTCATCGTGGGTAAGCTCCTTGACGGCTGCCTCGACGGACTGACGAGACACGGAGTTCCTGAACAGGATATCACGATAGCGTGGGTTCCGGGCGCGTTTGAAGTGCCTCTCGCGGCAAAGAAGATGGCTGAATCGGGGCGCTACGATGCTGTTATAGCTCTCGGAGCTGTGATCAGAGGCGCTACGAGCCATTACGAACTCGTAAGCTCAGAGGCTACAAAGGGAATCGCACAGTCGTCGCTCCAGACAGGCGTTCCGATCATGTTCGGAATCATCACGACAGAGAACATAGAGCAGGCTATAGAGCGTGCCGGTACAAAGGCAGGAAACAAGGGATATGACTGCGCTCTCGGCGCCATCGAAATGGTAAACCTGTTCCGCCAGCTTTAAATCCGGGGCGAAACATGTACGGATCCGGGAAAAAAGATTACAAGAGCTTCATGCCGGCCTCAACGATCAGGATACTCGATCTGATCACGATATGCCTTATAGTGCTCACACTTGCTTCGAGCAGCTGGTTTAATGCCCATGTCACAGTTGTAATCGGCGTCGTTATGATCTGCGTGCTGATATTTTCTCTGTACATGCAGTCGGCCAGAAACAGAATGGGCGCGGGAGAAAACGGTCTCATGAAGGAATTGGCTGACTTCACGCTGTCAAAGCTGCCGCTCGATCCTGTCGGCGGGGATGGACCGGAAACGAAGAACTCAGATTCTGATGCCGGTGATATTGAAAGCGTCGGCGCGGACACCGGTGATGCTTCTGATGAGACAGAGGAAGAAAGCAGCGATGATGATGACGTCGGTCCGCTGATCATCGACATCGGCTGCTTCACAGCGTGTACATCAGCGAGAGCGGCGCTCAGATTTCCTAAAGCTGAAATCGTCGGAGCTTACAGCTCGGACAAGGAGAGCAGCATCGGACAGTGCCGGACGAATATGGTTTCCGAGGGACTCGGCGAAAGAGTCGTGATCGAGGAACAGAACATCGCGTCTATGGATTACGCAGACGGAATATTCGACGCAGCGCTCACATGCTACGGCTTCCACAGGGACAGAGAGAACAAAGACAAGAGAGCGCTGCTGGAGGAAAGTCTGAGGGTCGTCAGAAAAGGCGGCGCATTCGCATTCACGGATTTTTTCAGCAATGAAAGGACATACGGAGATATAGTCGGGTATCTCGGGGAGCTGAAGGAACGCATGGATATTGCGGAGCTCCATTACGCGCCTAACATAGAACGCATGGACTTTGTTCCTGCGCTCCTGAGAGCGCCTTGGCTGCTGATGGATACAGGAATAATATTCGGAATAAGATAATTTAAGAATCTGCGCCGCCTCCGGCGGCATCGTGCCCCGCGCTTCATCATGCGCGGGGCACTTTTTGTCCGCGGAGCGGACGTGAGACAGCGCATATGCCGGCGCACTGCGTATTGCAGGGCTCTGGGCATTTCCGGACCGTCCGGATTCATGCGCGTACGGCTGAGTCAGGGCGCGTTCAGTACAGGCCGGGAGCGGACGGCCTGACGGCTGCTGTGACGCGCCGGAAGCGGTGCGCTGTGTTGTGTTTTTTACCGAATTATATTAAAATAAAGCAGTCTGTACAGAAGCAAGCGGACATTTTTTCATAGAGACAAAACGGGGTGATATCACATGAAAATTTTAGCTACAGGCGGCGCCGGCTTTATAGGAAGTCATACGTGTGTCGCACTGCTCGAGGCAGGCTACGATGTCGTGGCCGTTGACAATCTGTATAATTCGAGTGAAAAAGCTATAAAACGCATCCAGGAGATTACAGGGAAACAGCTGCGTTTTTACAATGCTGATGTCTGCAGCAGGCCGCAGCTCAGAGAAGTGTTCGATTCCGAGCCCGGAGTCGATGCTGTAATTCATTTTGCAGGATACAAGGCTGTCGGAGAATCAGTTCAGAAGCCGCTGGAATATTACTGCAACAATCTGAACAGCACGATGATACTTTGCGATGTCATGAGGGAACATGGATGCAAAAATATTATCTTCAGTTCGTCGGCGACAGTTTACGGACTAGATATGAAGAGCCCGATCACAGAAGAGCATCCTAAGGGACCGTGCTCAAACCCTTATGCGTGGACAAAATCAATGATAGAGCAGATTCTTGTCGATCTGCACACGGGTGATCCTGAATGGAACGTAATCCTGCTGAGATATTTCAATCCTATCGGCGCTCATCCGAGCGGCCTTATCGGTGAGGATCCAAAGGGCATTCCTAACAATCTGCTCCCTTATGTGGCTCAGGTCGCTATCGGCAAGCTGCCGAAGCTCGGTGTATTCGGCGACGACTACGACACCCCTGACGGCACTGGCGTAAGAGACTACCTGCATGTGATGGATCTCGCGTATGGCCATGTGGCAGCACTCAAGAGATTTGAAGGCAGTCACGGTGTTGACATCTACAACCTCGGAACAGGAAAAGGCTCAAGCGTGCTCGATGTCGTACATGCGTTCGAGAAGGCGTGCGGAAAAAAGATACCTTATGAGATCAAGCCGAGAAGGGCCGGCGATCTGCCTGCGTACTGGTGCGATCCGTCAAAGGCGGAGAGAGAACTGGGCTGGAAGGCAAAATACGATCTTTATGACATGTGCAGAGATTCATGGAACTGGCAGAGTAAAAATCCGAACGGGTATGATGACTGATGAATACTGATATAAAAAGAGCATATGATCTGTGGTGCGAAAAAGCAGAGGACAGTTCGATAAGGGAAGCGCTCGCTGCGATGAGCGAAGACGAGATTTCCGAGGCGTTCAGAGCAGATCTGACGTTCGGAACAGCGGGCCTAAGAGGCGTTATGGAGCCGGGCACAGACAGGATGAACATCTATACTGTCGGCAGGGCGTCTCAGGGCATGGCGGACTACATTAACAGCAGTTTTGCTGAGGAAAAGCGATCTGTGGCGATAAGCCGCGATTCGAGAAACAATTCAGAGCTTTTCAGCAGGACGGCGGCGTCTGTATTCGCGGCAAACGGCATAAAAGTACATATCTACAGAGAAATAATGCCGACGCCCTGCCTGTCTTTCGCTGTCAGAGCGCTCGGCTGCGCAGCCGGCGTGATGATCACGGCGAGCCATAATCCTGCCGCTTACAACGGATATAAGGCTTATGGCAGCGACGGATGCCAGATAACTAGCGAGACTGCCGACGCGATACAGAGCGCAATAGAAAACACCGATGTATTCGAGGATGTCAAAAAAATAGATTTTGACGAGGGAGTTTCGTCGGGTCTCATAAGCGTGATACCTGACGATGTATACACGGCTTTCACTGAAGAGGTCAAAAATCAGAGCCTGATAGATGAATCAATTCCGCATGACTGTGCGATCGTTTATTCGCCACTGCACGGAACAGGTCTCAAGCCTGTGCTCAGAGCTCTGACGGAGTCGGGATATACCAATATTACTGTAGTAGAGGAGCAGAAGGAGCCGGACGGAGATTTTCCTACGTGCGCGAAGCCTAATCCGGAGAGCCGGGAAGCGATGCAGCCTGGTCTCGACTGCGCTGAAAAGACAGGCGCTGACCTTGTGATGGCCACAGATCCCGATGCCGACCGCATCGGAATCGCTGTAAGAGACGGCAGTGGAAAGCTCGTGCTACTCACGGGCAATGAGACAGGCGTGCTTCTGATCGACTACATCTGCATGAGAAGAAAGGAAACAGGCAGGATGCCGGCGGATTCTGTCATGGTCAAGACGATCGTGACGACAGATATAGCGGAGAAGGTGGCGGCCGGATACGGCGTCAGAACTGTAAACGTGCTCACGGGCTTCAAGTACATCGGAGATACGATAGCGAAGCTCGAGGCAGAAGGCCGCGCAGATTCATATATTCTCGGATTTGAGGAAAGCTGCGGCTATCTGACAGGCACATATGTGAGGGACAAGGATGCTGTCGATGCAGCGCTAATGATCTGCGATATGTTTGCTTATCACCGTTCACGCGGAGTAAGCCTGCCGGACAGACTGCAGCAGATTTATGAAAAATACGGATTCTGTCTGGACAGAGTTCATTCGTTTGAGTTTGATGGCGCAAAGGGCGAGGTGTCGATGCAGCGCATCATGAATGTCCTGCGCGGGGACGTCAGACGCATAGGCGGATTCAGAGTCCTGGATATGACAGATTACAGAGACGGAGCAGACGGACTGCCGCCGGCTGATGTGCTGAAATTCAGGATGGAGCAGGATGTTACGCTCATAGCGAGACCGTCAGGCACAGAACCTAAGCTCAAATTTTACATCTCGATTTATGCGGCGACGAGAGAAAAGGCCGAAATCAAAGAGAGACAGCTTATGACCGACATAGAGGCGCTTGCCGATAAGGTGAGATAGCAAGCGCACGGCAGATTAAGGCTGCGGCGGGAAAAGCGGAAAAAGAATATAAGCGGAAAAATATATAAGTAACTGAAAAAATTCAGAAAGAGAGAAGATACATCTGATGAAAGGTATAATTCTGGCTGCCGGCAAGGGAACGAGGCTCTATCCGGCTACAAAAGCGATATCAAAGCCTATGCTGCCTGTTTATGACAGGCCTATGATCTATTACCCGATGGCGGTGCTCATGAGTCTGGGAATCCGCGAGATAATGATTATTTCATCACCTGCGGACATAGGAGGATATCACAGACTGTTCGGCGACGGCAGCAGCCTTGGGCTCGATGTGTCATATGCTGTTCAGAACAAGCTCAGAGGAATAGCTGATGCATTCATCATCGCAAAGGGATTTATCGGAGAAGATGATGTCTGCCTCATGCTCGGTGACAATATCTTCCTCGGAAAAGAATTTTACGATTCACTCTCCGAATACACAAAACCGGTAGACGGAGCAGTCGTATTCGGTTATAGAGTTGAAGATCCGCGCTCGTTCGGAGTCGTAGAGTTCGATGAGGATTTCAACGTGTTGTCGCTCGAGGAAAAGCCTGAAAATCCTAAATCGAATTACATAGTTCCGGGCCTCTATTTTTACGACAGTTCTGTAACCGACGTCGCGGCTGATATTGAGCCTTCAGCCAGAGGCGAGCTTGAGATCACAGATGTAAACAAAGTTTATCTCAAGAAGCAGAAGCTTAAAGTCAATCTGATAGACGAGAGTACAAAATGGTTTGACGCCGGCTCGGCAGACGGCCTCCTGACTGCGTCAAATGCGGCGAAACGCGTCGAAAAGGAAAGGGGAGAGATGAACTGTATCGAGGAGATCGCCTACAAGAAGGGCTTCATCGATGCGGCGCAGCTCAGCGAGCTCATGCAGCCTCTTAAAAAGACTAAGTACGGCAAACATATAGAAATGGTGCTCAACGGAGATATACGCTGATGGAGTGCGAAGCCGACAGGAAAAGAGTGACGGAGGCGTTCAGAACATTTCTGTCGTCGTACGACATGGAAAACTCCGATATTAAACGCAAAGCTGTGCACACATTAAAAACGGCTGAAAACTGCGTTCTGATAGCAGAATCCGCGGGAAAAGACACAGGACTGGCATGGCTTATCGGCATGCTCCACGATCTGGGACGCTTTCCGCAGGTTACGGAGTTCAACACATTCTGGGACGCGTCTTCAGTTGACCACGCCGCACTGGGAGCCGATATACTTTTCAAGGGCGGTTATATACGGAATTTCACGGATTGTGAGGCTTGCTTTCCTGTAATAGAAAAAGCTGTCAGGTTTCACAGCGCATATGAGCTGCCGGATGATCTGACTGATGAGGAAAGGACGTACTGCAATATAATCCGCGATGGAGACAAGCTGGATATTTTCAGAGTTTTTGCCTCGGCGAAGCCCGAAGAGATCTTCAAAACGAGCAGAGAGAACCTTCTTTCATCGTCTGTCAGTGACGAGGTTATGGAACAGATAAGAAAGCGCCGTACTGTAAAGCACGCATTGAAAAAGACTCCTGCCGACCGCTTCGCGGGCATCGCGGCTCTGGGCTTCGAACTTAAATATCCGGTCACACAGAGTCTGGCGCGCGGCCGCGGGGATCTCGACAGATACCTTTCTATTGAATTTACAAACAAAGATACTGATAAAAAGAGAAAAGAGATCAGGGCTCTTCTCGGACTCTGACGCGTGAGCGCAGCTTTATGGCGGCTGTGTTCAGGAATGCGAAAAGTCCCGGGCCATTTCAAGTGTACGGCTGTACACTTGAAATGGCCCGGGACTTTTTCGTTTATGCTGCCGCAGTCAAGCGGACTTCAGCTTTTTTACGATATGTCTCCGTGAACGATCATAGCCTTGCGGTAGACAGATTCAACGTTGCGTGCGTAGACTTCAGCCGTGAACCGCTTGTCGTAGATTTCGAGCGCACGTGTTCCGAGCGACGCAAGCATCGCTCTGTCTTTTATGAGTTTTTCGAGCGCGTCGGCGAGTCCGTCTGTGTCTCTCGTTCTGAACACGAGTCCGTTGACTCCGTCCTGTACTACATAAGGATTGCCGCCGTAGTCGCTTGCGACAGCCGGTATGCCGAGTGAGAATCCTTCAAGGAGTGAGAGACTTGTGGCTTCTGTTCCGTATGAAGCATTGAGCTGTACGTCTGTTATGCTGAGTATGTCCGGAACATCTTTTCTGAATCCGAGCATGAGTACGCTGTCGTGGAGTCCGAGCGAATCTATTCTGTCCTGAACTTCCTGCATGAAGGCGCTGTCGCCTGTGCCGGCAAACAGGATTTTAAAGTCATATCCTCTGGTTTTTAATGTGCGGGCTGCTTCAATGATATCGAGCTGCCCCTTGTAGCTTATGACTCTTGCAAGCAGAGATGCAGTGAATTCTCCCGGAGCAATGTTAAACTCTTTTCTCAGCTTTTCTTTTGTCTCGTCAGATGACGGCCTGAGACGTTCCACGCCGTTGAAGACAACGTCTATTCTGTCTTCGGAGATGCCGCCTTCGGTGAGGTTGTCTACTGCGGCAGGACTTACAGCTATGATCCGGTCGGCGTAGTGCTCGTTTACGAGCTTGTTTATGATTTTTCCGGGACCTCTGCTGATGCGCTTTGAAACAGGAAATACGGAGTGCCTCGTGTAGACGACTGCGCATCCGCATCTGCGCGCTGCTATTCTGCCGGAAAGCGAGCCGTGGGTATGGACTACGTCAGGCCCGTATTCATTTATCGCTTTTTCAAGAGTTTTGACCGCAGAATGGTCATAAGATTTGTCGGGAGCCACGTCGACCTCGATTACAGGGATGCCGAGAGCTTTTATTCTCTCAGTGAGAAGGCTGCCGGCCGGAACGCAGGCCGCAGCTTCATATTCATCTCTGTTCATGTATTTAAGATACGTGAGAAGCGCCCGTCCGGCGCCGCCGACGTTTGTATCGCTTATAATGTTAAGGACTTTTTTCTTTGCCATGCGTACTCCTCTCAGTACGGCTCTCTGCCGCGGTATAACGCTTCTATTCAGGGCGCAGTATATCGCAGTCTGAGCATCTCACCGCCGAGAATCCGCCGCATGTGTCGCATTTTCCGAACTGCGGACATTCCATGTTGCAGTGTGACTCATCTTCAGGTCTTTCGTAGAATTTGCACCATTTTATGAAAGTCCTGCCGTCTTCGGCGAGATGCATCTTGTCGAGATATTCACAGATATAGTAGCATGCGCCGCCGTTAGGGCCTTCAAGATGCCGGCCGCTGAACCATATATCGTGATCCTGATTGTATTTAGCCGCTTCTTTTCTGTCCATGATATAATTCCTTTCTCTTTGAAAAGCATGTACTGTGTGAATTTGCTTGTTGTACTTATTATACCATAGAAGCAGGCGGTGATTATTACTTATTAATTTAATAGCAGGCGGACAAACGCGATCAGATCCGCCATAAATTGTGCGAAATCCTGCCGAACGCTTTGTATGCGTGCCGTGCAGGATTTCATATGCCCGGAGGGCTAACAGACCGTGCGCAGCGGAGCCGGCGTCCGGGGCGCACAAGACGCCGGCTCTGCATAAGAAGAGGTATCAGCAGCCGCACTGTGTTTGTTTTGAGCGTCAGTCAGCGCTGAGTACAGCGCCTGTGTTTGCTGAGGTTACGAGCTTTGCGTATCTTGAAAGATATCCTGTCTTCTCTTTCGGTTCAGGCTTCACGTAAGCGGCACGGCGCTTTTCGATTTCCTCATCTGAAAGCTCGACCTCTAGTGATCTTTCTGGGATGTTGATGTGTATCATGTCGCCGTCCTTTAAGAGGCCGATGAGTCCTCCCGCCATTGCTTCAGGGGAGACGTGACCGATTGATGCACCTCTTGATGCCCCTGAGAATCTGCCGTCTGTGATGAGTGCTACATCCTTGTCGAGTCCCATGCCGGCGATTGATGATGTCGGGGAAAGCATTTCTCTCATGCCAGGGCCGCCTTTAGGGCCTTCGTATCTGATAACGATGACATCGCCCTTTTTGATCTTTTTGCCCCAGATAGCTGCAACTGCTTCCTCCTCGGAGTCAAAGATGACAGCCGGACCTCTGTGCTCGAGCATTTCAGGAGCTACGGCTGATTCCTTTACCACAGCACCGTCAGGAGCGAGATTTCCGCGGAGAATGGCGAGACCGCCTCTGTTTCTGTAAGGGTCGCTTACAGGTCTGATGATTTCGTTGTCGAGCACAGGGTGATGCTCGATGTTTTCTCCGATTGTCTTTCCCGTAACTGTGATGCAGTCTTTGTGTATGAGGTCGAGTTTTGTGAGCTCGTTCATGAGAGCAGGAATTCCGCCGGCCATTCCGAGCTGATCCATGTGATGTTTGCCGCTCGGGCTCAGTTTGCAGAGGTTAGGCGTGCGCTCGCTTATTTCATCGAATATATCGAGCTCGAGATCGATTCCGGCTTCGTGAGCGATTGCAGGCAGGTGGAGGACAGTATTTGTCGATCCGGCCATGGCCATGTCGACTGTGATCGCGTTCTCGAATGCTTCGCGAGTGAGTATGTCTCTCGGCTTTATGTCTCTTCTGAGCATTTCCATGACCTGCATGCCGGCGTGCTTTGCAAGCCTTATTCTCTCGCCTGTGTCAGCGAGCGCTGTGCCGTTGAACGGCAGACCCATTCCGAGAACTTCTGTGAGGGAGTTCATGCTGTTTGCCGTGAAGAGTCCGCTGCATGAGCCGCATCCCGGACAGCAGTTTTCTGCTACGTCCTCGAGGTCTTCAGCAGTTATGTCACCGTTCTGGAACGAACCGACGCTTTCCATTACCGAGTTGAAGTCGAGCGTTCTGCCGTTAAGGTATCCCGGTCTCATAGGACCGCCTGATACTACTACTGCAGGAATGTTGAGGCGTGCTGCGGCCATGAGCATGCCGGGAACGATCTTGTCGCAGTTAGGGATGAGAACGAGGCCGTCGAGCTGGTGTCCTCTCGCCATCGCTTCGATTGAGTCACAGATGAGTTCGCGGCTCGCGAGAGGGAACTTCATGCCGACGTGGCCCATGGCGATACCGTCGCAGATTCCTATTGCAGGGAATTCCACAGGAGTTCCTCCGCCGATGATTACGCCTCTTTTAGCTGCGGCAGCTACTCTGTCGAGCATCATGTGTCCCGGTATGAGCTCGTTTTTAGCGTTTACAACTCCGATGATCGGGCGGTCTATTTCTTCTTTTGTATATCCCATTGCGTAGAAGAGGGAACGTACAGGCGCGCCCTTGGCGCCTGTCTTTATCTTGTCGCTGTTCATATTATGCGATCCTTTCTTGATTTGAAATGCATGCGCGCGGCATGGCAGCATAAAAGCTGCGGCTGTAATTTGTCTGTTAATACGCAGTATTTTACACTACACAGTTGCAATATTCAACGTCGGCGGGATATAATTTTAGAGCTGTAGTCATTTAAAAAGTTAACATATTATGCAGTTTTAATATCATCAGTCAGCAGCGTCAAATTCAGCCGGACATGCATTCTCAAGCTGCGTGTCCCGGGGCATTAAATAATCGTCTGCAAATCCGGATCGGATTGAGTACAGACTGTTTTTTGACGGGAAGCGATTTATGAGCAAGCAGGGAGAATCAATTTTCCTGCACAGGCAGCAGATGATTTTTCCGGCGCCCGCGCCGGAGCCTGTCAGCGGAGCTGACGTGCCGCACTGAAAATGAAATACCCGGTACAGCAGAGGAAGGAGGCAGAACAGCATGGAAGATAAGATGATAGAATCAGGCACTCTTGACAGCCGTGATTTCGATGCGGAAGTAAAGGAAATCATAGAGCTCGTCACGGAACGTCGGTACAGTAAAGTGCGAAGTATGCTTCTCGAAAAGAATGCTGTCGATGTAGCTGAAATCCTCGAGGAAACAGAAGAAGAACTGGGACTCGACCGCGAAATCCTGATATTCAGAATGCTGCCTAAGGACATGTCGGCTGATGTCTTTCCCTTTCTTTCAGAAGACAATCAGGTCGATATAATAAACGGCATAACGCAGAAAGAAACCGATCAGATAATAAATGAGCTGGCATTCGATGATATGATCGATCTGCTGGAGGAGCTGCCTGCAAACATCGTCGACAAGATCCTCGTCAAGACGACAAAGGAGGAGCGCAGCCTGATAAACACATTTCTGAATTACCCTGAAAACAGCGCAGGGAGTCTGATGACTATCGACTATGTGCACCTCAAGAGGGACATGACGGTTGCAGAAAGTCTTCAACATATAAAGGACGTCGGAGAGGACGCGGAGACAATATATTCTTGTTATGTAATAGGAGAAGGACGCAGGCTGATCGGCGTCGTTTCGCTCAGAAATCTGGTCATGTCGGATCCTGACACAGCTGTAAGCACAATCATGCGCTCGGACGTCATGTCTGTAAGTGTGCTGACTGACCAGGAGGAAGTCTCGAACATGTTCAGGAAATACGGCATAATCGCGATGCCGGTCGTTGACCGCGAAGGAAGACTTGTCGGCATTATAACGGTCGATGATATACTCGAAGTCATAGACGACGAGACGACTGAGGATTTCCAGAGAATGGCGGGAGTCACGGGAGACAGCGACGATGAATATCTGGAGATGTCCGTCTGGAGACATGTGAGGACAAGGCTGCCGTGGCTTTTTATTCTTATGTGTTCGTATATGATAACAGGCGGCATTATATCCGGGTTTGAGGACATGCTTTCAGAATACATATCGCTTGTCACATATATGCCGATGCTCATGGGTACAGGCGGAAATTCGGGCTCACAGTCATCGACGCTGATAATACGCGCGCTCGCGACAGAAGATGTCCAGATAAGCGACGCGCTCAGAGTTCTCTGGAAGGAAGCACGCATTGGTATTCTTGTAGGACTCTGTCTGTCAGCGCTGAATTCCCTGAGGATAATATACATCGATCACGATACTGCCGGTGTGGCGCTTACAGTCTGCGGAGCGATGTTCATCATAGTCATGATAGCAAAATGCGTCGGCGCCATGCTGCCGATACTGGCGAAGGCTGTTCATATAGATCCGGCACTTATGGCAGGACCGGTTGTGTCATCGCTCACAGACATGATGTCACTCGGCATATATTTTGTGTTTGCGTCCATTGTGCTCGGAATCTGACAATGACAGGAAGCGCTTCTGTGTGATATAATTAATGACCGGATTTTTTTACAGGGACACAAAAAACGGGGGATTTTTTGATAATGAAAACACATGAAGACCGCAGATATCACAGACTCATGATAATAATCTCGGCAG
>CADBRA010000059.1 GCA_902796965.1 uncultured Eubacteriales bacterium
ATGGGGTATATATTATACCGTGATAAGCTGAAGGGAGAAACCAGATGGATAATGAAAGCTGTAAGAAAAAATGCGGTCAGTGTCATCGCAGAAAGGATCGCTCTCCTGAAGAATACAAATCGCTTATGAACAGGCTCAGCCGAATTGAGGGCCAGATCAGAGGCATAAAGAGAATGGTCGAGGAAAACGATTATTGTATAGATATTCTCACTCAGTCTGCGGCGGTGACAGCTGCTATGAATTCTTTCAACAAGGAACTTCTGGCGCAGCACATCAGAACCTGTGTCGCAGATGATATAAGAAAAGGCAATGACGAGACTATAGAGGAACTCGTCAGAATGATACAGAAGCTTATGAAATAGCGGAGGTATTGGATTGGAAAAGTATAACGTAACAGGGATGAGCTGCGCAGCGTGCAGCGCCCATGTTGAAAAGGCCGTGAGCAAAGTTCCCGGCGTTGACAGCGTAACGGTGAATCTGCTCACAAATTCTATGACAGTCACAGGCGGCGCTCCCTCATCGGATATAATAGCAGCTGTTGAAAATGCAGGCTACGGCGCGTCGCCGGCCGGCGGCAGCGCAGTTGCCGAAGTATCATCAGGCATTGATGAGTTAAAAGACACGGAAACACCAAAGATGGTCAGGCGTCTTTTAGCGTCGCTGGTATTTTTGGCCGTGCTGATGTACATAACGATGGGACACATGATGTGGGGCTGGCCGCTGCCGGGATTCCTCGCCGATAATCACACAGGCATGGGCATAGTTGAAATGCTGCTTGCCGGGATCGTTATGGTGATAAATCAGAAGTTTTTCATCAACGGCTTCAAAGGCGTGATACACGGCGGTCCAAACATGGACACTTTGGTCGCAATGGGTTCAGGAGTCTCATTTCTTTGGAGCGTCTATGTGTTGCTGGACATGACAGTCGCTGTGGTTAACGGAAGTGACACGCGTGTCATGAGTGACATGAATCAGCTATACTTTGAATCAGCGGCCATGATTCTGGCGCTGATAACTATAGGAAAGACACTCGAATCGTATTCAAAAGGACGGACAACAGATGCACTGAAAGGCCTTATGAAGCTTGCGCCTGAAACTGCGGTGCTAATAAGAGACGGCAGAGAAGTCGAGGTTAAGATCACTGAAGTACGTGCCGGAGATATTTTCTCCGTAAGGCCGGGAGCGAAAATCCCTGTCGACGGAGTCGTCGAAGAGGGCGCCAGCGCGGTTGATGAATCGGCGCTGACGGGAGAGAGTATTCCAGTGGATAAGGAAATCGGCGACAGCGTTTCAAGCGGCACGGTAAATACGTCGGGATATATCAGGTGCCGCGCCACGAGAGTCGGCAGCGACACTGCTCTTTCGAAGATAATAAACATGGTGAGCGATGCAGCTGCTTCAAAAGCACCTATTGCGAGACTCGCAGACAGAGTCAGCGGTGTTTTCGTTCCTGCTGTTCTTCTCATAGCGCTTGCTACATTCGCGATCTGGATGATCGCGGGGCAGACCGTGGGATTTGCGCTTGCGAGGGCGATATCAGTTCTCGTAATAAGCTGCCCGTGTGCGCTCGGACTCGCGACGCCTGTAGCTGTCATGGTCGGAAACGGCATGGGAGCAAAGCACGGGATTCTTTTCAAAACTGCTGAAACACTCGAGTCAGCAGGAAAAGTTCAGATTATCGCCCTCGACAAGACAGGAACGATAACAGAGGGGAGGCCTTCTGTGACAGACATTATTCCTGTTGAAGGCATCACTGAAGAAGAGCTTCTTAAAATTGCGGCATCGGTAGAAAGCAGGAGCGAGCATCCGCTCGCATCTGCAATCATGGACCGCGCAGAAGCTGACGGCGCGGAACTTTACGACGTAGACAGTTTCAGAATTCTCTCGGGAAGCGGGCTTGCAGCTGAGACTGCAGGAAAGAAAGTTACAGGAGGAAATCTGAAGTTCACGGAGACAAGAGCAGATGTTTCAAAAAATATGCGAGACAAAGCCGATGAGCTTGCGGGGCAGGGCAAAACGCCGATGTTCTTCACTGCCGATGGCAGAGTAATAGGCATTATCGCTGCTGCCGACACTATAAAGCCTGAGAGTGCAGAGGCTGTCAGACAGCTCAAAAACATGGGCATCCACGTTGTGATGCTGACAGGAGACAACGAACGCACTGCTAATGCGATAGGAACGGCAGCAGGCGTGGATGAAGTAGTAGCAGGTGTGCTCCCTGACGGCAAAGAAAAAGTAATAAGACAGCTGCAGGCAAAAGGCAGAACGGCTATGGTCGGTGACGGAATAAACGATGCTCCGGCGCTCACGAGAGCTGACACAGGGATTGCGATCGGAGCCGGCACAGACGTTGCAATAGACGCAGCCGACATTGTACTCATGAACAGCAGATTGACTGACGTGCCGGCCGCTGTAAGACTCAGCAGAGCGACGATCAGAAATATAAAGGAAAACCTCGGCTGGGCATTCATCTACAACATCGTATGCATACCGGTTGCGGCCGGCCTGTTCATCAATATAAATGGCTGGGCTATGAATCCGATGCTGGGGGCTCTTGCGATGAGTCTGTCGAGCGTCTGTGTAGTTTCAAATGCACTGCGCTTAAATCTATTTAAAGTAAACGAAAGCCGACACGATAAGATGATAAAAAATTACAATATCGCGCAGGGAGAGCATATAATAGAAGAGATCGAAACGGAAGATTCCGATAAGATAAACGAAAATTCTGAAAGAACTTCAATATCAGGAGGCAATGAAATGGAAAAGACTATCAAGATTAACGGAATGATGTGCGTAAACTGCGAAAAGCATGTGAAGAAATCGCTTGAGTCTCTGCCGGAGGTTGACAGCGCAGTTCCAAGTCATGAAAAAGGCGAGGCTGTTCTCCAGCTGAATGCAGATGTTTCCGAAGCGGAACTGAAAAATGCCGTTGAAGAAGCAGGATACGAATACATAGGATAATTAAGTAAGGCAGCGCCGGGCGAACTGGTAAAAACTATCAGGTAGCGGGACGGCTTCCGTTCAGGTCCGCATGGGCCTGAACGGAAGCCGTTTTTCACGGTAAGTGCAGGCTGGGTGGGCATAAGTTCTGCGGTCAGTATGCAAATTTTGAACGATGCGTACATATTCAGCGGTTTCTCCCGGTTGTGATATGTTCCGGGCAGGGCACACGCTAAAAATGTTTCTTAGCAGGAGGCACCGGACCGGGCATGCATGTCCGCGGAGCGGACACAGGCATAAAAATCATTATTACATGATTTAAGATGATATATAGGTGATAGGCAGTATGTACCGATGGAAAAACAAGGTTGTACTTTCTTTCTGCAGGCATTAAAATATATCTGTAAGTTCAACAATTCATCTGTATACAGGAGCAGGCTGATGGCGGTTTTAAATCTCGATAAATTTTACAGCGGGCTCGACCGGCTTTTTGAAGGCTACAATCCCGGTGAAGTACAGGAATATCTGGAAAAAAATCTGGCTGAGGCTGACGCCTCCGGCGATATAAAGGGAGCGACGGCCGTTCTGAACGAGCTGAGCGGTCTGTACAGGGTACAGGGCAGGTTCAGCGATGCAATAGAAGCGTCGAACCGCTCGCTTTACAATTTGCGCCAGATGGGGCAGAAGGACACTGAAAATTATGCAACTGCGCTTATTAACCTCGCCGATATTTATGTCGCTGATAAGCGGTACAGAGAAGCGCTCGATATGTTCAAGTCTTCAGAGAATATCCTGATTTCGCTCGGCCTTCAGGAAGATTACAGGATGGCAGCGCTCTACAACAACATAAGCTCTGTATACAGGGCACTCGGCGACAGATATATGGCGCTTGAGACTGCTCAGAAGGCGATGAATATCATTGAGCATCATGATTTCGGCGCGGACGTTGAGACAGACATTGCGACGACATGCATCAATCTGGGCGAAGCGCAGATTTCGTGCGGCATTCTTGACGAGGCAGAACGGAATCTCAGGAGAGCGTGTGAGATTTACGCGAGACGCACAGACAACAGAGACGGACATTATCCGGCTGCGCTCTACGCACTCGCCCGTCTTGAGTTCAAACGAGGCAATTTAGGCATAGCAGAAAAATATATAGAAGAAGCGATGTGCCTTGTAGAGAAGGTAGCCGGCAGAGGTACATATTACAGGACACTGCAAAGCGCTCTCGAAAGCATAAGAGAGCGGAGGGACGATCGATGAAGGGACTTGAACTGGCAAGAGAATTTTATATGACTTATGGGCGCGATATGCTCGAAACGCGTTTTGGCTCATATATTCAATATATGGCGATGGGACTTGTCGGTGAGGGTTCTGAGTGTTACGGATACGACGATGAATACTCGAGAGATCATGATTTCGGTCCTGATTTCTGCATCTGGATGCCTTATGAAGTCTGCAAGGAGATCGGCAGAGACGTATTTCGCGCGTACTGTGAACTTCCTGGTGAATTCCTGGGGTTTAAGAGACAAGAGCAGCAGCTTGAGGTCATGAGGCGCGGTGTGATTCCGATCGAGGAATTTTATTTCAAATACACAGCTTGCCGCGATATTCCTGATTCGAATATTAAATGGCTGAAAATTCCGGAGAATTTCCTGTCAATAGCAACAAACGGAGAGATATTCGAGGACAGACTCGGTGAGATGACGCGCATCAGAAAGTCACTGCTCGGGTTTTATCCTGAAGATGTTCTCAGAAAGAAGCTGGCCGCGCGTGCTGCGATAATGGCACAGTCTGGTCAGTATAACTATGGTCGGTGCATGAAGCGCGGCGATACGGCGGCGGCTTATCTGACGTGCCAGAAGTTCATTGAGGCAGCGCTTTCGGCCGTTTTTCTGCTGAACCGCGTCTACATGCCATATTACAAGTGGTCGTTCCGCGCGGCAAAAGACCTGCACATCATGAAGATGACTGTTGAAAAGATAAGCGCGCTCACGGCGGTTCCAGACAGACAGGAAAACGCGCAGCTGAAGATAAATATGATAGAGGACATCTGCAAGGATGTCGGAAGAGAACTTAACACACAGGGATTTTCAAGATCGCATGACGCTTTTCTGCAAATGCATCTCGAAGATATAATGTCCGGCATAAAAGATCCAATTATAAGGAGTATGCACGTGATGGCCGAATGACGGCCGAAACTGGAGGTTGAAATTTATGATCAGGTTTTTGAAGGACGAGACATCGAAGGACAAAATTATCAATGAGATAATTGCCGAGGAATGGGAGATGTTCACAAATGTTCAGAACATCAACGGCAGAGCTTCGTGTCAGGACAATGAAAAGACGTTCTACATCATGAGATACGGTCAGTTCTCGGTTCTCTCAGAACCGACTCTCGAGAGTTATCTTTCAGATCTCAGAGTGTCAAAGAACGCAGGCATCAACATGGTCGCCTTGAAATACGCGTACATGATGAAGATCACAGATTATGCTTATTATGATGATAATCTGAGAAAAAACGTTCCGCCGGTAAGCAGCGAAAAACAAGAACTCGTGAATAAGATCGTTGCAAAACTCAATGAGTATCAGGAGGCATTTGCCGCTAAGTATCCTAAGTTTGCTGCACATCAGCGCACTACAGCCGAGGGCGTTAAAGAGACATCGATCAGTGCTTATGCAACTGGAGAACTCGAGACATATACTCCGACAACGCTCAAGCTTCTGATCAGAGATATGGATGCTGATCCTGCCATTCTCGAGAAGATGCAGAACGCAGTCGCCGAGCTTTCCGGATATGCAAACCTGAGCGCAGCCGAGGCTGCTCTCTAAACCGGATCAAACATGCTTTTCCGCGGAACAGGGGTGACATTCAGGGCCGCGATGAAAGCATATTATTTTGACAGAAATCCATTATAAAAAGGAACCTACCGATGAGAGCCGGCAGGTTCCTTTTTACATCCGGAAGTCTGTTTCAAGCATGCCATGATCTGAAAATAGTGCAGATCAGCG
>CADBRA010000060.1 GCA_902796965.1 uncultured Eubacteriales bacterium
ATGTTATTAATGCTTGTCGTAATCGACCGCTTGAGGTTGACTGTTCCTACCCACCAGAACTGTTTACAGAGCCTCCACAGTTGCTACAGACTTGGGAATCATCCGTAGGTGTGTTAACATAAATAACGTAGTTTTCTAAAAACTTAGGCTAGTCAATTAGAGCTTTTACAAGCTCCGACCTCTTAGGCATTTGCCGTAGGTCGGGGTAGTTGACGCGTAAGAAGATCATGGATTTTTTGATTTTGTATTTTGAACAGCTCAGCGGTTACTGCGCGGCTGCCGATGCTCGGCGTCGAGGACAGCATCCACGATGCCGGATGATGTGTAAGTGTCCGCAGTGATGATATCGCGGTTCGTGTACTGCTTTAATTTTTCATATGTGAATTTTCCTATGCACACATATCTGACATGTTCAGGTATTTTATCAAGAAGTCCGGCCAGAGCTTCCGCGCCGCCTGCGCTTCCGAACACGAGATAATCGCTGTCGGGAACAGATTCAGGGAGAGTTCCAGCAGGTACAGGTGAATATATCGCCCTGTCCTCGAAATCTATTCCGGCTTTTGAAAGCTCGTCTGTAAGTGCTGCAGAGCCTGACGACGCGCGGAGAATGAGCACTCTCTGCTTATCTTTTTTTTGCATTGTCATATGTTCAGACTTATTGCTGCGGGCTTCATTTAAAATGTGCTCTGAAAGCTCTTTGCCGAGGATTTCAGATGTGTATGCTGATGGGATGAAATCTGCTTTAATTCCAAAACTTTTAAGAGTATCAGCGGTCCCCTTTCCAATACACGCGAAACGCATTTTGGCGAGAGTTCTGATGTCGAAACCGGCTTCTTTGAATTTATCGGCCCAGATCCTGACGCCGTTTGAGCTTGTAAAAACTGTCCAGCTGAAGCGGCCGGTGTCATCAGGATACAGGCTTCCGCACGGAATGATCTTTACCGTGATCAGTGCGCGGACCTGAGCGCCGCAGCTCCTCAGCTTTGCGGCTGTCTTTTCAGTAAAATTTTCAGTCCCGGTCACAGTTATGCTGACTCCGCTGAGCGGCGCGCAGCCTGCAGGTTCGTTTTCTTCGGCAAAGTTATTTCTCAGACTGAAGTTTGTTTCATTTTCGCCAGGGCGGCTGTCGTGAAAAGAATCAAAGCGGCAGCGATCAGAAAAATGCATAGAAGCAGTTTCGCCTATTACTATGACTGCAGGTGTTCCCGCCTTTTCTGCAGCAAGAGGCAGGCAGCCAAGAGTAGTATCGAATCTTTTTTCATCGGATGAAAAGCCGCACGAGATGATGGAAGCGGGAGTGTTCCCAGGCATTCCGTTTTTTATGAGTTCATCGGATATTCTGCGGCAGGAATGAAGACCCATTAGAAAAACAAGCGTGCCTTTAAGTCGGGCAAGTGCGGCGAAGTTTTCTCCTGTATCGTCAGCTGTATGGCCGGTAACTACTGTAAAAGAACGTGACAATCCTCTGTGAGTCACAGGAATGCCGGCATGTTCGGGCACTGCGATACATGAACTCACGCCGGGAATGACTCTGCAGCTGAGTCCGGCGCCTGAGACAGCTTCGTACTCTTCACCTCCGCGTCCGAATACAAAACTGTCTCCGCCTTTAAGCCTGACGACGTTTTTACCTTCTGATGCCTTCTGTATAAGTATTTTGTTTATCTCTTCCTGTTTTTCAGAATGCACTCCGTAACGCTTTCCGACGAATATTTTTTCTGCCTGATCGGGCGCTTCGGACAGGAGTCCGGAGTCTATGAGATCGTCGTAGACCACAGTTTCTGCTCTTTTTAATGCGTTCAGACCTTCGACGGTTATGAGTCCGCTGCCGCAGCCTGCGCCGACAAGCACCACGGAGCCTTTTTTATTTTCTATCTTTTTTTTCATATGTTATTTCTCTTAAAATTCTCTCGTATGTATCTGGAAATACGTTTTTCAGAAGCGAAGCATGTTTCTTTCTATGAAAAAACGCAGATAAAATCCTATTTGAAATAAATTTCATCTGCAATCTCTCTGCAAAGTCTGCGGTAATCCCAGTATTTCCCAGAGCGGCTGGCGCACTGATCAGCAAAAAGTCCGCTGATTTTCAGGCGGTCTCCGCTGATCTCCGCGTGGACTCCTACGGCCATGGAGCAGTCTGCTTTCATAAGCTCAAAAAGATATCTTTCGGCAGTGAATCTTTTAGCTGTTTCGGCATCGGTTATTTTCTTCAGAATGCTGATAGTATTTTTGTCATCTTTCCGGCATTCCACAGCTATTATTCCCTGTCCGCACGCGGGGATCATTTCGTCGGGAGTGAATCTGCGGACTGTGAATCCATTAAGGCCTATGCCGAGTCTGTCGATTCCCGCTTTTGCGATGACGATGGCATCATATTCACCGCATGTGAGCTTTTCGAGGCGCGTTTCAACATTTCCTCTGATGTTTTTTATCTCAGCATCAGGATAAAGTCTTTTGATGGAATATGCTCTTCTTGCACTTCCCGTTCCGATTATTTTTATTTCACGCGCATGCCCATTTTTTATCACGAGATAATCCGATGGATCAGCTGCCTTCACGACAGCTCCTATCGTCATATCGGGAGAGAGCTCATAAGGCAGATCTTTTGCGCTGTGTACTGCTGCGTCAGCGAGTCCGGATGCGAGCGCAGCCTCTATTTCACGTACGAAAAGTCCGTTGCCGCCGATTTTTTTCAGAGCCGTGGTTCTGTCCATGTCGCCTTTTGTCGTTATGAGGACTCGTTTGGCTGTGCAGCTGTGCTTTTTAAGCTCTTTTTCAACTATTTCATCCTGCACGAGCGCCAGTCTGCTGCCGCGGGATGCGATGGTAATCTCATTCATAGGCTTTTAATCAGATCCTTTACTATCATATATGTTTTTAAATCTTTACCGTCAGAGTCCGATATGTCCTGAACGCCTGCAACGCCTGCGTTTGTTCCTGCGGAGCTGCCGGTACCGCCCGTTTCTGCACAGCTGGTGTCAGAGGTTCTGCTTCTGCCGTTTTCGTCTGCGGAGCTGCCAGTGCCGCCTGTTTCTGCACAGCTGGTGACTGCGTTGTTTCCGCAGGTGCGTGTTTTGCAACATCCGCTCTGCCTGTCTCTGGCTGCAATATCGTTTTCTGTGCCCTGCGAATGAATCGTGCGTGATATATACCTGCCAGGAGTGATCAAATCATCACCTGTGCATGAGGAAGATGCTCGGCTGATTTCTCTCTCGAGCAGAACATCGAGGAGCTTTTTATAGATCGAGCTTCTTTCGTGCTGTGTCAGATCAGGATATTTCTCAGGCACAGTCTTTCTGGCTTTCGACATTTTTTCCAGGATTATGCCGATGTTTTCGGGAAGCATATCGTTTATTTTTTTTTTCAGCATAGAAGCATATGCGGGACTGGCACCGCCGGTGGATATGCTCACGGTGAGATCTCCATTTTTTATTACAGCAGGAAATATGAAATCGCAGTTTTCAGGGTCGTCAACGGAGTTGACGGGAATGCGCCTTTTTCTGCATTCAATAGCAATATTCCTGTTGAGTTCTCTGTCATCTGACGCCGCGATCACGAAATCAGCCGTATCGAGATCTGAAAATTCAAGACGTCTTTCAAGAAGACGGATTTCACAGGGAGACTGATTGTCAGGAACATCTGACTTGCCGCAGACTGCTCCTGTCACGTTTTTTTCTGCAGTACGCTTTATTTTCTCGGAAATATCCGGAGCAATGACTGTTATACAGCCGGTAAAATTCATGAGACGGCTTAATTTACCGTAAGCCACGCGCCCTCCGCCGACTATGAGCCATCTTTTTTTATCTATATTATAATAAAAAGGAAAATATGACATATATACTCCTGTTTTTTCTTTCATTAAAACCCGGTCCGGAGCGCGGCTACGCCGTCAGGTCAGCGTTTATCAGCTGAAATCCGGTCTGCAAGGTCAGGCGGTTGAATCTTTATAAGCAGAGAATACAGCGGTCCTGATTTTGATGCTGTGAATGTCCGGGGTTCTGCAGCCATTTCACAGATTTTCTCGGTTTTCCGACTTCGGAAAAATATGTCACGGTCTATGCGCCATTGTATCAGATATTCTGCCTGACAGCATATCATGTTTATGCGGCGGTGCTGTTTCTGCTATAAATTGAAGCTATTACCGGATATCAGATGAAACAGTTACTTTAATACCCAGTAAAGTGGTATGATTAATGGCAGTTGAAACACACGGATCATTTCTGTGAAAAACTTGGGAAACGGGGGTATTGAATGGATTTTAACACAAAGCTTCTTCACGGTAAAACTTCAGGAGATTATCCATACGGCGCGACAGTTCCTCCGATAAGTCAGGTCAGCGCTTTCAGGTATGAATCAGCTGAAGAGCAGGAACGTGTATTTAATCATAAAGCGGCAGGATTCGCGTACAGCAGGGTTGGAAATCCCACGGTCGCGGCCTTTGAGCAGAGGATAAACGAACTCGAGGGCGGCAGTTCGGCGACTGCCTGTTCATCCGGAATGTCGGCCATAACGCTGGCGCTGCTGAACATATTATGTGCAGGCGATGAGATCATAGCGGGGAGCGGCCTTTACGGGGGGAGTATAGATCTGTTTGAAGATCTGGCCAGGTTCGGTATCAGGACAAGATACGTCAGGCACGTGAATGTGGAGGAAGTCGAACCTCTCATAAATGAACATACAAGGCTGATATACGGAGAGGTGATCGGCAATCCGGGTCTTGACGTTATGGATGTAAAAGCTGTTGCTGATCTCGCGCATAGTTACGGCATTCCGCTCATAACGGACAGCACAACGGCGACTCCCTATCTTGTGAATCCTCTCAGACTCGGGGCTGATGTCACGGTGCATTCCAGCTCAAAGTATATCAACGGCGGAGGAAATTCTATAAGCGGCGTCATAGTGGACGGCGCATCGTTCAACTGGGATTTTGATAAGTTCAGAGCGCTGGACAGCTGCAGGAAGTTCGGTCCGATGGCCTATTCCATAAGGCTAAGGACTGATTTATGGGAAAATTTCGGCGTCTGTCTCTCGCCGTTCAACGCATTTATGAATATCGTCGGGATGGAGACTCTGGGACTCCGGATGGAAAAGATATGTTCAAATGCGGACACTCTCGCGCATGTGCTTGATGACATCCCGGGCCTGAGCGTAAATTACCTTACGCTCAAAGGGAATCCCTACAAAGAGCTCGCATACAGACAGTTGAACGGCAAAGGCGGAGGCATCCTGACATTCAGAGCAGGCTCAAAGGAAAAAGCATTCAGGATACTCGATAATCTGCGCTACGTCGTCAGAGCAAGCAATATCGGGGACCTGAGAACGCTCGCGATACACCCGGCGTCGACACTTTACATAAAGAGCACGGATGAACAGAGGGAGGCTGCGGGCGTATACGACGATACGATAAGAGTAAGCGTCGGTATAGAAGATATCGACGATCTGACGGAAGATTTTGAGAGAGCGATAAAGCTCGCCGAATGATAAACAGGGAGGAAAAGATGAGAATTACAGTCAGCGGAGAAAATAAGGAAGTAAAGGACGGAATTACGATAAGTGAGCTCATAGAACAGGAAAACGTTGAGACTCCTGAATATGTAAGCGTGTCGGTAAATGAAGAATTCGAGCAGCGTGCGAATTTTGACACGAAACAGCTGAAAGAAGGAGACGTGGTCGAGTTTCTGTATTTCATGGGAGGTGGCCGCTGATGCCTTTTACGAACGAACAGCTCGAGCGATATTCGAGACATATCATCTTAAAGGAAATCGGCGTCAAGGGCCAGAAGAAGATCATGAACGGGAGTGTCCTGATAATCGGAGCAGGAGGACTTGGGGCTCCTGCAGCGCTTTATCTGGCAGCAGCCGGTGTAGGAAAGATCGGAATTGCTGATGCCGATGTAGTGGATCTGTCAAATCTTCAGAGACAGGTTATTCATACGACAGCGGATATCGGCAGGCCGAAGGTTGAATCCGCGGCAGAGACAATGAGAGCGATAAATCCTGACGTTGAAGTCGAGACATATCATGAGTTCATAACGAGCGACAACATCATGGACATCATCAGGGATTATGACTTTGTCCTTGATGGAACTGATAATTTTTCGGCGAAATTTCTGATAAACGACGCATGCGTCATGGCAGACAAGCCGTTTTCACATGCGGGAATTCTCAGATTCAAAGGACAGCTAATGACGGTCATACCTCATGAAAGCCCGTGCTACAGATGCGTATTCAAAACGATGCCGCCGAAGGATGCAATACCTACGTGCAGACAGGCCGGAGTAATTGGAGCGATGGCCGGAGTTATAGGTTCGCTTCAGGCTCTCGAAGCGGTCAAGTTTCTGACAGGCTCAGGAGATCTTCTGACAGGAAAGCTCCTGACATTTGATGCACTCACGATGAAGTTCCATACGATAAATCTTCCTCCGAGGGGAGAAGGGTGCGCTGTATGCTCTGATCATCCTGAGATAACGGAGCTCATAGATTATGAACAGCCGGTATGCGAATTCAAGCCGGGGCAGAATTAAATGACTTGGACGGCGGAGATCATTACGATACAGGACATGCGCTAAGGTGGAAATTCAGCTGCCGGCTGATCCGGGCCGGGACAGGACAGAAAGATGAAAGTAACTATAAAGAAAGAAGATTATGAAAAAATACTCGGGCATGCGAGAAAAGAGCGCCCTGACGAGGCCTGCGGCCTCATAGGAGGCATCGACAGAGACGATGGCGTGCGCGAGATAAAAAAGGTTTATCTGCTTACTAATATGGATCATACGAGTGAGCATTTCTCGCTCGATCCGGCCGAGCAGCTTAAAGCAGTAAAAGACATGAGAAGTGAGGGATTGAAGCCGCTCGGAAACTGGCATTCGCATCCGGAATCTCCGTCCCGCTCATCAAAAGAGGATATAAGGCTTGCTTTTGACAGCAGGGCGAGTTATCTTATACTTTCGCTTATGGATGACGACAATCCTGTGTTAAACTCTTTTCATGTGGAGAATGGAATATCTTCAAAGGAAGAACTGGAGATAGTGTGAATATTCTGCCTGGTTTTCCGGTGGAATATATGTTGGGAAAGAAGGAGTTATTATGGCTGTGGATTACGCTGCATTAAAAAAGGGCGGATGGATGCGCCAGAAGCAGAAGAACATGTTCGCGCTCAGAATTCATGTCGTCGGCGGCACACTTACCGCCGATCAGCTTGACGGAATCCGCAAGGTGGCTGAGAAATACGGCCACGGCTATGTACATCTTACAGCGAGACAGTCGCTTGAGATACCGTGGATGGGCATAGACGACATCGAGGAAATAAAGAAGGATCTCGCGGAGTACGGCGTCACGCCTTCGGTCTGCGGCCCGCGTGTAAGGACGACGACGGCGTGTCAGGGAACTTTGACATGCCCGTCGGCATGCATAGATACGCAGGATCTCGCGCAGAAGATAGACGAAAGATATTTTGCAAGGGAGCTCCCCGGCAAATTCAAGTTCGGCTGCACAGGATGCCAGAACAACTGTCTGAAGACAGAGGAGAATGACATAGGCGTCAAGGGAGCGACGCGTGTCGAGTGGATAGAGGACAAATGCATCGCGTGCGGTGTCTGTGTAAAGGCATGCCGTGCAGGCGCTCTTGAAATGAAGGATGACAAGATCATTCTTGACAGGGACAAGTGCACATACTGCGGCAGATGCCTCAAGTCATGTCCTATGGATGCGTGGGAAGAGCATCCCGGATACATCATGTCGTGGGGAGGCCTGTTCGGAAACCATATCCACAGAGGAAAACAGATCGTGCCGTTTTTTGAGAGCGAGGATACTCTTTTCAAACTCTGCGACGCGACTATCGATTTTTTCGACAAGAATGCGGAGCCGGGAGACAGGCTTCAGTTCGCGATAGACAGATACGGTCAGGAAAAGTTCGATGAAATGATCCGCAGCGTCTATGACGAAAGCGTAAATGCAGATAAATAAGTGAGACGGGTTTTAAGCCGGCTCACGCGTATAACTGACAGAACAAATATCATGAGCCGCTCAGGCGGGCGGCGGACAGGAGTAATATGGCAGCAGTTTCAGATATTAAAATCGATGACAAGGTGGACATCACCGACGTGGTGTGCCCTGTCACATTTGTAAAGACAAAGGTAGCTCTTGAAGAAATGGACGACGGACAGGTGCTTTCTGTTCACATGAATGACGGGGAACCAGTGCAGAATGTGCCGAGAAGCGTAAAAGAAGAAGGTCATCAGATCTTGAAACTCATCGACAATGAGGATGGTACTTATGATCTGCTCGTGAGGAAAGTCGGAGAAGATTGATATAAAACTGTTTTTCGGTAATAAAGATAATTAATACAATGAAATCCCGCTGGTGTAAAAAACGCCGGCGGGATTTTTTTGCGGCTCCGGCTATAGATAAAACTTTTAACAGGCAATTGACTATCAGTATTACCATATTTTTCACCGATAAAGTATAATTATAAACATACTAAAACAGTAGGAAATAATGAACTGTGAAGCATCATGGAAAGGAGGTACATCATGGCACAGACTGCAAATATCTCGTCTGTCAAGGTGGAGAGGAACACCAGAGCGGAAAGATCGGCATATGTCAAACTGCTGATTTCGATGTTCAAGATCGGACTGATCGGTTTCGGCGGCGGCAGCGCTTTAATACCTGTAATTGAAGAAGAGGTCGTCGATGAACAGCATCTGATCAGCAAGAAGGATTACGACGAAGAGGTGGCGGCAGCCTGTGTTACGCCGGGCGCTCTTCCGGTCGAGATAGCGGCAGGAGTCGGCAGAAAGACTTACGGCATAAAAGGAATGATACTTTCATCTCTTCTGATGGCACTGCCGGGAGCTGCTCTTACAGTCCTGATTCTTTCCCTGCTGTCAGGAAATTCAGGGACGTCTCTTAATCTTATCCGATTTATATCAGTCGGACTGGGCGGCTTTATTTCATGCCTTCTTGCGAATTATGCGCTGAAGACAGTAAAAGAAGCTGAAGCCGAAGGCAGAAGGAACCTCATAGCTTCAGTGATCATAATGGCTGCGGTTTTCGTGCTTACAGGAATGAAAAGCCTGCTTGAACTGCTCGGATTCCAGAACGCAGCTGGCCATTTCATAAAGCTTTCGACATTTCAGATCCTCATGCTTTCGTTTGCAGTGATGATCGCAGTTTATGCAGTCAAAAAGACGGCGGCAAAGAGACAGAACAGTATGCTTGGGCCCGATGCCCATCATAACAGAGTTTCATCAGAATCATATATTTCAATCCTGAAGGAAACAGCCGCATGGGTTGTTTTCGCGGCAGTTCTCATGATACCGGCTCTGATCTTCGCTGACGACGGAATCAGATACATTCTAAACGGAACAGCTTCGTCGTTTATGTCGTTCGGCGGAGGGGACGCTTATCTTTCTGTTGCCGACGGTCTCTTTGTAAACAGCGGAATGGTCGGTGAAAACGATTTCTACGGAATACTCGTTCCTGTTGCGAATGCGCTTCCTGGTTCTATTCTGACGAAGATCCTAACAGGAACAGGCTATCTGATAGGAACTGAGCAGGCAGGCGCCAGGACAGGAATGGCATTGGCCGCAGCCGGATTTGCGATAAGTGTAGCTGCATCAGGCCTCATATTCGGTATTGTGTACTGGATATTCAGAACTTTTGAAAATGCTCCGTTTTTCAGGATGGTCAGCAGATGGATCAGGCCGATAATCAGCGGTCTTCTGCTGGGAGTTATGGTCACGATGTTCAAGACAAATGTAAATACGGCGTCAGAGCTTGGATACGGCGGAGCAGCTGCACTTATTGTCACGGCAATAATCGCGGCGGCAGATCTTTATCTGATAAACAGGAAAAAAACGGGAAATATGATTCCAATGATAGCATCTGCCGGAGCCGGAGCACTGCTGCTCGCGATAATCTGAAGCATATGCTGCGGAGCGGAAAAATTAATGCAGCAGTCAGGATTTTCCAAAAAGAAGTGAGCAGTCTGAATTCTGGGGAAGAAAAAGCATTTAATCGGGGAAAAGATGATGAATAAAACAACGTTAGAAGATTTTGACATAGAAAAGATCAGTACAGACGTTCTCATAATAGGCGGTGGCACCGCAGGCTGTTATGCAGCGGCGCACATCGCTGAGAATTCTCAGTATCATGTCATTGTCGCGGAGAAAGCTGATATAAAAAGAAGCGGATGTCTCGCCGCCGGCGTTAATGCATTGAACGCATATATCTCGGACGGCCATGTGCCGGGAGATTACGTCGAGTATGCGAGAAAAGATGCAGAGGGCATAGTAAGAGACGATCTGCTTTTGAGCATAGCCGAAAAAGTGAATGACGTTACGCATGACCTCGAAAAAAAGGGACTTGTGATACTTAAGGATGAGAACGGAGATTATGTCACACGCGGATGGCGGAATGTAAAGATAAACGGAGAAAACATAAAGCCGATCCTCGCAGAAAATGTGTACAGACAGAAAAATGTGCGCGTCATAAACCATATAAATATCACTGATCTGAAGCTTTCTAAAGATGCAGAGGGAAGAAAAGTCACAGGAGCGTATGGTTTTTCAGTACGTGAGCGGAAATTCTACGAGATAGATGCGCGCGCTGTTCTGATAGCGACCGGCGGCGCGGCAGGAATATACAGACCTAACAACCCTGGATTTTCGAGGCACAAAATGTGGTATCCGCCGTTTAATACAGGCGCCGGATATGCGATGGGGATAGAGGCGGGCGCCGAGATGACCACGCTCGAGAACAGGTTCGTAGCGCTTCGCTGCAAGGATACGATTGCGCCGACAGGAACTATAGCGCAGGGGGTTCACGCAAGGCAGGTTAATTCGCGCGGTGAGATATATGAGGAAAAGTACGGTCTGACAACTCCTGAGAGAATTTACGGCACTGTGGAGGAAAAGAGAGCAGGCAGGGGACCTTGTTATCTGAAGACAGAAGGAATATCAAAGGAAGCGGAAGATGATCTGTACAAAGCATATCTGAACATGGCTCCTTCTCAGACACTGAAATGGCTAGAATCAGGCAGAGGACCATCTGAAGACAATGTAGAGATAGAAGGAACCGAGCCATATGTAGTCGGCGGCCATACGGCAGGAGGCTTCTGGATAGATACGCAGAGACGCACAACAGTCAGAGGTTTATATGCTGCCGGCGATGTGGCAGGAGGTGCACCTCAGAAATACGTAACAGGGGCTCTGGCGGAAGGTGAAATGGCAGCAAAGGCGATTGTCGCGGACCTCGGAGCATGGAGCACAAAAGAAAAAGACAATCCGGCATCATGTACCGGGACGGTTCAGGACGGCAGCGGAGCTTCATCGGACAATGTGAAATCTGAAGGAAAAGCTGCCGGTAATATTTTCATGCGGTATGTATCGCATTTTAACGAAACAGGAGAAACTGTGACGTGTGATCAGGCAGAAGAAGCCATGCAGAAGATCATGGATGAGTATGCCGGAGGCATAAGATGCGATTACAGATATAACGAAGCGGGACTTGAGACGGCTTCGGACAGGCTAAAATCAGTCAGAAAGCTTGCTGACAAACTGAAGGCAGAAGACATGTACGGTCTTCTCAAGATCTATGAGCTCAGGGACAGGCTGACAGTCGCGGAGGCGCTGATAGCGCATCTGTATGCGAGAAAAGAGACGCGGTGGCATATATTCGGAGAAAACGCGGATCACCCTGAAAAGGATGAAAAATACAGCTGCTATGTAAATTCTGTTCTCGAGGACGGAAAGATAAGGATTATCTACAGACCGCTTGTCAGGGAGCATGAATATTTTCATGATAAGGCTGCTTTGCAGAATGCTGAGGAGGATGCCACATGAGTGTGATGATAGACAGAGCAAAATGTATCGGATGCGGAAGGTGCACGGATGCGTGTCCCGGCAATCTGCTGATTCTCTCAGAAGATGGAAAAGCGCGGATCAGAGAAGTGAGGGACTGCTGGGGATGTACAGCGTGCATGAAGAACTGCCCGGTATCTGCGATAAGCTTTTTTCTCGGGGCGGACATCGGAGGGAACGGTTCACATATGTCTGTGAAACGCGATGGATTCCTGTACAAGTGGACAGTAAAACTGCCGGACGGCACGGACAAGATAATCGATATCGACAGCCGGAGCTCGAATGCTTATTAAAATAGAAAGGAAAAAGAAGAAAAATGAGTAAGTTATCGCATCTTGATGCGCTTGAAGCTGAGGCAATATACATAATACGTGAAGTTGCGGCTGAATGCGAAAAACCGGTTATGCTTTATTCCATAGGAAAAGACAGCACGGTGATGCTTCATCTTGCGCTTAAAGCTTTTTATCCGGAGAAGCCGCCGTTTCCGTTTTTACATGTAAATACGACATGGAAATTCCATGAGATGATAAAGTTCAGAGACGCCCAGGCAGAGAAGTACGGCCTCGAAATGATAGAGTGGATCAATGAGGACGGAGTAAAAGCAGGGATCAATCCTTTCGACAACGGTGCCGCATATACGGATATCATGAAGACTCAGGCTCTGAAGCAGGCTCTTACGCATTATGGATTTACAGCAGCATTCGGAGGAGGCCGCCGGGACGAGGAAAAGTCAAGGGCAAAGGAGAGGATATTCTCGTTCAGAAATTCGGCACAGGCATGGGATCCTAAAAACCAGAGACCAGAAATGTGGAAACTCTACAACACACAGATAAATAAGGGCGAGAGTATCAGAGTATTTCCTCTCTCAAACTGGACCGAAAAAGATATATGGCAGTATATTCAGCGCGAAAATCTAGAGATAGTCTCGCTCTACTATGCCAAGGAGCGTCCGTGCATCGAGCGCGACGGCAGCATAATCATGGTTGATGACGACAGAATAGTGAAAAAACTCAACCTCAAGCCTGAAGATATAATGCATAAAAAGATCCGTTTTCGAACACTGGGCTGCTATCCTCTTACGGGCGGCTTTGAATCCGATGCTGACACGCTTGATGAGATAGTAAAGGAGACGCTCGGCGCAGTTGAATCGGAGAGAACGAGCCGCGTTATAGATCACGACGGAGCAGCGAGCATGGAGAGACGTAAACGGGAGGGGTACTTCTAAAATGAGCGGATTACTTAAATTTATTACCTGCGGAAGCGTAGACGACGGAAAATCGACACTCATAGGGCATCTTCTCTATGACGCCAAACTTATATATGCGGATCAGGAAGAAGCATTGAAGCTTGACTCAAAGGTCGGAAGCCGCGGCGGAGACATAGACTATTCGCTGCTGCTGGACGGGCTCATGGCAGAGCGGGAGCAGGGCATAACGATAGATGTGGCATACAGATATTTTACTACAGACAACAGGAGCTTTATCTGCGCTGATACGCCGGGCCACGAGGAATACACGAGAAATATGGCTTGCGGAGCGTCGTTCGCTGACCTGGCTGTAATACTCGTGGACGCATCACAGGGAGTCCTGACACAGACGAGACGGCATGCGAGAATATGCGCGCTCATGGGTATCAGGTATTTCGTCTTCGCTGTAAATAAAATGGACCTGACTGGATATTCTGAACAGGTATTTAAAGAAATAGAACAGCAGATAGAGGAGCTCAGAAAAGAGCTTTCACTGTACAGCACCGTAATAATTCCTGTATCTGCTACAGAAGGTGACAACATCACTAAGCGCATGGAAAACATGGACTGGTATAAAGGTCCGGTGCTTCTCGATTATCTTGAAACTGTCGATATAGATGAAGCAACAGCAGAGGAAAAGGGATTTTACATGCCGGTTCAGCGCGTCTGCAGACCGAATCACGAATTCAGAGGATTTCAGGGTCAGATCGAGCACGGCACTGTTCACACAGGCGATGAGGTCAGGACACTTCCGAGCGGAGAAAAAGCGCACGTCAAAAGCATTCTTGTGGCAGATCACAGTGAGGAAAGCGCCGGAGAAGGACGGCCTGTCACGCTTCAGCTCGACAGAGAAGTTGATGTGTCAAGAGGCTGCGTGATAGAGTCGGGCACTTCGCTCAAGGCTTATGATACGTTTGAAACAGAGCTGCTCTGGATGGACGATACAGAGCTTACAGTCGGAAAGAATTTTCTTGTAAAGATTGCATCAAAGCTTATTCCCGGCATCGTGACCGGTATAAAATACAAAATCGATATCAATACCGGTGAGCAGGAGAGTGCAGACACATTAAAGAAGAACGAGATCGCTGCAGTTACAATAGCAGTGACAGAACCGGTAATCGCCTCTGAGTTTGCTGATTACCGAACGATGGGAGAGCTGATCCTCATAGACAGGATAAGCAATATGACATCAGCGTGCGGCGTCATAAAAAAGACTTCAGACGGCGGATCCGGGAGACATCATGCGGCCGACAGAGCGGTCCGCGGCGCGCTTAACTGGCAGACACCACTGATAGTGGAATTCAGGCCTGATGAAGACAATGTCAGCGCTGATGTTATAGCTGAGGCGGAGTTCAAACTCATAGAATCGGGACGCCATACATACCTTTATCACCCTGAAAAAGGCGAGAACTACGCAGATGTTGCAAAGCATCTTTTCGAGGCAGGTCTTGTAGTCCTTCTCATTCTTGACAATGACACAGCTGCAGACGACAGGCTTTCATCCGATGAACGCTATAAGACGTGGAAAGCGCTGCGCGGCTCCTATAATTCAGATGTGACTTCTGACGAAATATCTGATAAGATATTCAGGCTGACAAATTCATCTATTACAATGGATGCCAATAACTGGATTATATGACGTCAGGTGCAGTAACTTTACATGATTAAAGAGATAAGGCAGATGGAATGAGATTATGAGAGAGAATGCGAACATTCAAAACAAGACAAGCATGAATACGCAGGAGATCGTGTGCTGTGGAATGTTTGTGGCCCTTATGGCTGTTGGCGCAAAGATAAATATAGTTCTTCCGCTCGGAACCGGAGTAACGGTATCGCTGCAGATACTTTTTGCGGTGCTTGCTGGACTTCTGCTCGGCCCCAGAGATGGCTTCATAAGCGTTCTGGTATATCTTCTCCTCGGCCTGTTCGGACTCCCGATATATGCGCACGGCGGCGGACCGTACTATGTGCTTAAGCCGACATACGGATTTCTGATAGGATTTGCTTCAGCGGCATTAGTGACCGGCCTGCTGCTGAATATGTTCAAAAAGAAAACTCGTGTGACATATTTCATCGCTGCGGAGCTGGGAATGCTTACGTATTATGTGTGGGGACTTCTGTATTTTTATATAATGACGAATTTCCTGATCGCTGATACAGCGCCTATAAGGCTGAAGGAGCTCATGACCGTGTGGTTCTTCAGCACGGTATGGATAGATGCGCTTATAACGCTGCTGGCGGCATCACTCGGATACAGGCTTTCTTCGGTATTCAGTTATTTGACCAGCAATAAAAGATAAAACAAGGACAGTACTCAGGGACGATTCTTTTCAGCCCACGGACCGCATCAGCACGATGACGTGGTAAGGGAAAGAACCGTCCCTTTTGCCTTATTATTCTCCCCAGACGCGTTCAGATATGCGCTTTACAAGGGCGAGCTTTGCCCACTGCTCTTCTTCCGTAAGCTGATTGCCGATCTCACAGGATGCAAATCCGCACTGCGGCGAGAGATAAAGGCGGTCGAGCGGTATATATTTTGCGGCGTCATTGATCCTTGCGATGACAGCGTCTTCATCCTCGAGTTCAGGACGTTTTGTCGTTACAAGGCCAAGCACGACTTTCTTGTCAGGAGAGACCTTTGACAGTGCTTCGAAGCTGCCTGAACGTTCATCGTCGTATTCGAGATAGAGCGCGTCTGTGTTTTCCCTGGCAAAGACATAGTCAGCTGCCCTGTCATAAGATCCGCTGCAGGCGTATGTGGAATGATAATTGCCGCGGCAGATATGGGTGTTTACGATCAGGTCATCAGGTCTGCCTTCGAGTGCGAGATTGTTGACAAGCAGATATCTCCCGGCTTCGTCTTCGAGCGTAATACCGCTTCCGGCCCGTGAACTCCAGTAGTCATCATCCACGATCATGCCCCATGTGCAGTCATCGAACTGAATGTTGCGGCACCCGGCTGAGTAGAGATCCTGCAGCACGGTACGATAAGCCGAGGCGATATCTCTTATCAGCTCATGTTCATCAGGATAGATTGCCCTTGTGATATTCACATTATCCTCGCGGAGCAGTTCCGACAGCGTCTGCGCAGGGGCAGGAATCGTCTGCTTTGCGACAGTGTTTTCATCCTCAAATTGCTTGACAAACAGGAAATCCTTTACAAACGGATGATTTTCTCCGGAGATCTTTCCTGTGCATCTTGCAGTGCCGTGTGTCGTCTCCTCGCCGTGGAAGTAATAGCCGTGGGAAAGTTCCACATGGTCTATTCCCTGCAGTCCCCACATAAAGTCAAGGTGCCAGTACGCTCTGCGGAATTCACCGTCTGTTATTACGTGATATCCGGCAGCCTTTTGTTTTCTGACGAGGTCAGTTATCTCGCGGTCTTCGATTCTGCGGAGCTCGTTGCGCGGCAGATCGCCGTTCTCGTAATCCTGTCTGGCCTTTTTTAGTGACGCTGGACGAAGGAAACTTCCGACGTAGTCATAGCGGAATGGTGTCTTTAAATTGCTCATTTTATTTTCTCCTTTTCTATTTACATCCGAATTTTTCTTTTTGAGATAAGGACATTATATAAATGCGGTGTAATATAGTAAAATATATAAAATAAGTGATTTAATATAGATAAAAGCTATGGAATGACGTTAAATATGCGGCATCGGCCGGACGAATGAAACAGCAGACTGAAGGAGACGACGGACATGACTTTAAAACAGCTTATGTATATTGATGAAACGGCAAGGCGCGGGAGCATTACCGAAGCGGCTAAATCTCTGTTCATTTCTCAGCCAAGCCTTACGAGTGCGGTCCGGGCGCTCGAGAACGAGATGAATATCACGATTTTCAATCGCTCAAGAGAAGGTGTGACGCTGACTCCTGAAGGGGACAGGTTTCTCGGAATGGCCAGACAGCTTCTGGAACAGGCAGATCTTATAGAAGAAACTTATTCGGGTAAAAAGAATATGCGAAGAAGGTTCAGCGTATCTTCGCAACATTATTCATTTGCCGTAGAGGCATTCGTGCGCCTCCTGAAGGAATTCGGCGGAGATGAATACGAATTTCACATGAGAGAGACGCAGACATACGATATTATTGACGATGTATCTCATATGCGCAGTGAGATCGGTCTGCTGTATCTGAATCCGTTCAATGAAACGGTTATCAGGAAAACCCTGCATGAGAACGGACTGAATTTTGAACCGCTGTTCAGAGCGGATCCGCACGTGTTTATCGGGAAAGAAAATCCGCTGGCAGAAAAGGAGCGTATCAGGCTTGAGGATCTTGCTCCTTATCCGCGTCTGACATATGAGCAGGGTGAGCATAATTCGTATTATTTTTCTGAAGAAATACTCAGCACTGCAGAATGCAGGAAGGAGATCATCGTCCGGGACCGTGCTACTCTGTTTAACCTGCTCGTGGGTCTTGATGGTTATACCATATGCAGCGGAGTTATCAGCGAGGAGCTTAACGGACCGCAGATCATAGCGCGCCCGCTTGATGTTGACGACTACATGGAAATAGGATATGTTCTTCCGGGCGGAAGCCGGCCGGGACGGCTGACTGAAAATTACATACGATATCTTCGTGAGCTGACGGAATCATTGGATGTAAGCGGCAGCTCATTCTGACATATTCAGATACAAATACAAATCAGAGAAACGAAAGTGTCGTTCCGTTTTTTACATCTTTCTGTCGGTTCAGCAGTCGCCCACGCGGGCGGGAGGCTCCTATTGCAGCATATCCGCCCGGACTTGAATATTATCTGAGAGTAAAAAGAGGTCGCAGCAAACATCATACATTGATAAATATTATTTTAATATGCCAAAATAAAACTGTTTTGACATATTAAAAAATAATGAATATCTCGAATGGTATTTATTGATATATATGCTTTATATATCATAAAAAAGGGAGTATATTTATGTTAGGATATTGTGATGAGATATCCGCAATGATAAAAATATCAGGATCGTGATTCCGGCTAATTACATGTAAATATGTATCCATGGGTTCGATCGGATAAAATCGATATGTACGGGGATTGCTTTCTGAATCGAGTGATTGGAATGCAGTCCTTTTTGATTTTTTATAATTAAATATACGACAACCAATGGTCTTAAGACCGTTGGCTGAATGGCTCAAAAACAGCGCTGCGGATATATGTGCATCCTATGCGACATGGGCGGAATGGACGCGCCTGTCTTATAAGAATAAGGGCTGTCTGGCAGCAGGCGGAAACTTAAATGTCAAGTTTCTTGAATTAAGGCTCATAGCACCTTATAGAGGCCATCTGCCTTTAGAAAGACGGAGTTTACGATAAAAAAGTTTTTCATATGTGCATTTGCTGAAAGATACAGAATCGGGTGCTTATGTGCTGAGATTTGCGGAATATATGCATTATGGGACATACGCGATAAACATACAGCCTGAATGCTTAATATGATCATTAGCTGTTGGTTTGAGCAAAACGGGGAGGAAAAGATACACATGAAGGAGAAAAGGAAATACAGAGGCTTGCTGGCTCGGGCTTCTGTTTTTGCTGTGCTGGCGGTTATGCTGGCTGTAGCTGCAATTCCGGTATGGGCCGATTCTACTGGGAGCAGCGGAAATTCAGAGCCGTATACAATCACTTTTCAGGATGACAAGGGTGCAGAACTGGCTGCATTTCCGGCTGATAAAGATGATACATGGGGTCCGGCCGGGACGGTTTCAGTGCGTTCCACATATTATAAAGATGGAAGGGATTATGACATCGTCAAAGGCGGCCTTGCCGGTAAAGAACAGAAACTCGATGCAGGTTCGAAAGAGCTTCAGTC
Organism: uncultured Eubacteriales bacterium; assembly: GCA_902796965.1. GTDB lineage: Bacteria > Bacillota > Clostridia > Peptostreptococcales > Anaerovoracaceae > RUG708. The sequence goes on from CADBRA010000060.1 coordinate 18,917, forward strand.
GGGCGCCAGGCAGAATGTCGAAGGCAACATGACGTTCGTATACAAACAGCACACGGACAGCAGCGGTGCGCAGACGGCACTGACATATAAGTGCATGGCAGAGGACGGAACGCTTCTGGCCACATACACTGATAAGAACAAGATACCATCGACGCTGAATTCAGGCAGCAAGGTGTATGCAAGATCATCAAAGGCGAATGACAGCAAAGATCCTTTCGTTGTCAATGTATATTATACGCTGAAAGAAGACACGGACACGTCATATACAGTGATGGTTCAGTACATAGATGATGCCGACGGCAGCGTCATCACGACACGTTCTTTCTCTGTAAACAACAGGCAGCATACATTTATTGCACCGAAGTACTTCTCAGTCAGCAGCAGCGGAAAGACTGTGGGTTATCGTGCAGTCGGAGATACGACGATCATTCACAAGGTATCAGATACGACAAGGACATATAAGATGCATTACAAAAAGCTGAATTCAAATTCCGGCGAGCCGTATAACTGGTACATTCTGTTCTACAGTTCCGATACGAATAAATGCATCGGATCGGACACAGTCAAGGTAAAGGCTGGAGAGACGGCGAAATACAGCGTGCAGTCGGTGCTTTCGTCAGGAGATACATCCGACGGGAGAAAATACACTATAAACAAACACTTTGCTGACAAAACATTAAAACACGAGTACAGCGATACTAATCACACTGCATATGTTTATTATGATCCGGAAGGCTATGAGAATTCTTCCGATGTAAAGAAAAAGGACATAAACATCCAGTATGTAAATATAGCGGACGGCAGCGTGCTTCAGAGCCGGACGCAGACAGTCACATCAGAGGGCAATACTACGCTGACTTTCCCTGAAAGTTTCGATGCCGGAGGCATCCATTATCTGAGAGTTGAAGGTCAGGCGGCTTCCGTCGACTACAGCTATTATTCTCCGAAGACTGTCTACACTGTTTACTACTACGATAAGAACAACACGCAGTTCCGCAAAACGGTGATAACGAGAGAAGAAGTTCAGGAAGTCCTGATAAACGGCCCGACGACGTATCGTGTGATTCCGGGAATCACGAGGACGGTCGCCTCAAATACAGATAATGGCGTAAGGAATGTTTTATCTGCAAATGACGCATCCGGTGCGCCGATCGCTCAGACATCAGCGGGAAATATCAATACAGGCAGAACATCAGGAACAGGAAATACTGCGTCCGAAACGGGAATAGGAACTTCGGGCACAGGAAACGGCACGTCGGGAACAGCTTCTGCGGGAAACGGCGGTTCACAGGATGTGACGGTCGACGGTGTTCCTGCGGATGATATACAGACACCTCAGGGCAACATAAATCTCGACTCTGAAAAAGACAGCGGCAAGTCGGCGAAAGTCATTCCGCTGGTCATCGGAGGCGCAGCGCTGGCAGCGTTTGTGATCGCGGCGGCGATTCTGCTGATTCGCAGATCGAGATCAAAAAGGGAAAGCTGACGTCATGAACAGGGAAAGGAGAGAAGGAAGATGAAGAACAAGAAAACATATAAAAAATGGTTAGCACTGTTCCTTTCAGTTGTCATGTTAACAGTCAGCGGCGTCGCAATGAATACAGGCCTCCTCGCGGCAGAAGACAAAAACGCCGGTGAACCGGCTTCATATACAACACAGGAAAGCGCTTCCGGCAATGATTCTGGAGAGGCAGAAAACAATACGACAGCATATACCCCGAAAGGGGATCAGCTTACAATTGACTCTGTCCTTGGTGACGCAAAATATTTCGGCATTGTTGCTAATGAATGGCATCAGGCAGAAGCTGAAACAAATGCGGCGGTAAAACGACTTGTTACAAATAATTCCCAGTCCGGAAATGATTTGACATCTGGCGATGATGAACAGCCATGGTTCATAGGCAGTGTCAGTTTAGATAAAAATGTAACATGGGCATCTACACCTAATTTCCTGATCAAAGGAAGGCCGGCAGATGTATATACGCCTGAGGATAACTTTAAGTATATAAGGTCGAACGAAAAGACAAATTTCCACGCAACGTCTGAGAATGATGTAAATAATTTCGTTGACGGACTAATTAATAAAATCAAGTCCAATTCGGCCGACTATGCAGAAAAATCGTCAGGCACATTGCCTGAGATCAATCAGCCAAGCGATTATCAGCTTGATATCAGTGATTGTGGATCAGGAACTTTCTTCTTTGATTTGACTGATAAGGTCAATCAACTTCAGAATGGCGGCCTGAAAATCAAAATGAACTCCGATCAGACGATTGTATTTAATATTGACGGTTCAGCTTGCGAAAACAATACTGTAAATATTCAGAAATTCATATGTACTATTGATGGCAAGACCCATGATTCTGGCGAGACAAATGCCGGGGGAGAAGTTGTCGCTAAACATGTAGTCTGGAATGTTGCCGGAAAGTCTACGGTTAATATGGCAGGCAGCATTCTGGGAATGCTGATTGCTCCTGATGCAACGGTTAATATTTACAATACTTCGGCAGGATGGGTATGCGCTGACAATGTAATTAGTGGATCGGGTGAATGGTATAATATCTGGCAGAGTTACGATCAGAACTACCCAAAGATTAGTTCCGAGGTTCAAGCGAAGAAGACTCTTGCCGGGTCGTCATTGACAGAGGGAGAGTTTTCATTTGAGCTGCTCGATCATGATGGAAACGTTCTTCAGACAGTAAAGAATAAAGCGGATGGTTCTGTTGACTTTGCAGATATATCATATACCGCAAAAGGAACATATGAATATTCAATCCGCGAGGTCATCCCTCGTGATGCAGTAAATGAAGCTGGAGAAACATATGCTGAAGCGTTCGATAAGAGTGGACCTTTTATTAAGGATAATATTTCCTACGATTCGGCGATTCACAAAGTTCATGTAACTGTTTCGGATGCATATGATATGACCGCAAGTTATCCGCTGTATAAGGCTACAGTTACTTATGACGATGGAAATACGTCAGAAACGCCTGTTTTTAATAACAGCGTTGTAAGTCAGAATAGTACAAGTATTAAGATTACCGCAGAGAAAAGCCTGGAAGGCGGCACTCTGAACGACGGCGAGTTCAGCTTCAAACTGACGGCGAAGGACAATGCTCCTATGCCGGCCGGAAGCGAGAATGGCAGCAAAACTGTAAAAAATGACGCAGACGGAAACATTAATTTCGGCGATATCGAGTATGACAAGGCCGGAACATATATCTACACGGTTCAGGAAAATATGCCTGAAGGAGCTTCAGCTGACAATAACTATACTGTAAACGGCATCAAATATGATAACAGTGTGAAGACGGTTGCAGTGAATGTCACGAAAGCTGACGATGGCACTCTGACAGCGGCTGCGACGGATGAAAATGGAAATCAGACAGACTTGAGCAGCTTCTTGAAATTCACAAACAGCTATAAGGCAACAAAGCGTGCGGAAGCGCACATAACTGCAGAGAAGGCTCTCACAGGCGGCACTCTGAAGGACGGTGAGTTCAGCTTCAAACTGACGGCGAAGGACAATGCTCCTATGCCGGAAGGTGCTGAAGACGACAGCATAATCGTGAAGAATGGCGAAAATGGCGCTGTTGATTTTGGCAAAATAGAATATTCAGAGGCAGGTACATATAAATATACGGTTCAGGAAAATATGCCTGAAGGAGCTTCAGCTGACAATAACTATACTGTAAACGGCATTAAATATGATCCTGCTGTATACACTGCAACTGTTACAGTGTCACCTGATGCTGACGGTTCGCTGAAGGCGGCTGTTGAATATTCCAATGGAAACGAAAAGCTGGACAATCTGGTGATGACAAATCACGAGGCATCCGGCAGTGTGACGTTCAGCGCTACAAAGGCTCTGACAGGCCGTGATATGAATGCAAAGGATGTATTTTCATTTGCTGTATATGAAGTGAACGAAAATGGAGAAAGAACAGGAATCACTCCTGTATCAATAGGCATAAACAAGGATGAAAATGGTAATGTATCGTCGAATATTAATTTTAGTCAGATAAAGTATGATACTCCGGGAATACATCACTATGAAATATCTGAAGTTATCCCGGCAGACGCTGTTCATAAGACAGATGCAGATAACAACAGCTATTATGAGAAAAACGGAATACGCTACAGCAGCCAGATATATAAGGTTAAGGTCGTTGTATCTGACGAGAACAATGATGGAAACCTCAAAGCAGCTGTAACGGATGAAAACGGAAATCCGGTCAGCCTGGATTTTGTTAACAACTATGAGGCAAGTAATACAACGGCGTCAATCACTGCAAAAAAGACGCTCGAAGGCCGCGCACTGAAGGACGGCGAGTTCAGCTTCAAACTGACAGCGAAGGACAATGCGCCGATGCCTGAAGGTGCTGAGAACGGCAGCAAGACTGTTGCAAACAACGATAAGGGAGCCATTGATTTCGGTGAAATCACATATAATACACCGGGAACTTACGAATACACGATAAGTGAAATCAAAGGAGATGTCAGCGGAGTAACGTACGACAGCAATATAAAGAATGTAACAGTAACTGTTGCAGATAAAGGCGACGGTACCATGACAGCAAATGTTGCCGGTGCAGGCGATGCGGCGACATTCACGAATATGTATAAAGCAGCCGCAGCGAAAGCGGACATAACCGCAAAGAAGGTTCTTGAAGGTCGCGCACTGAAGAACGGCGAGTTCAGCTTCACGCTGACGGCAAAAGACAACGCGCCGATGCCGCAGGGAGCGAAAGACGGCAGCATTACCGTTAAAAATAATGGAGAAGCTGTTAACTTCGGAACGATATCGTACGACAAGGCCGGAACTTATAACTACACGGTAAATGAAGTAAATGAAAAAGAAAACGGCGTAACTTATGATGAAAGTACAAAGGATATAACGGTAATCGTAGAGAAAAATGACGAAGGCAATTTGACGGCATCTGTTAAAGGCGATGGTGATGATGCGACATTCACCAATACATATCATGCTACGACAATTGAAAAGCCGACCTCGATACGTATAGCCGGCACCAAGACACTGAACGGAGCAGCAGGAAACTTCACTGCCGGACAGTTCAGATTTAATCTGTACGAGGATGGTCATCTGATAGATACAGCAGTTAATGATTCCGCAGGAAACTATGTATTCAGCAATATTAAATATACTGAAAAAGGCACACATGAGTACACGATCAGAGAGCAGCATGCAGGTGAGACGATCGACGGCATCACTTATTCAAACGAGACGAAGACGGTAAAGGCGACTGTGGATGCTGATTCATCGGGAAATCTGCAGATCAAAGATGTGACCGGCGGCACTTATACCGAAAATGGCAGCGTCTGCAGCGTTGACGTATCTGCCTTCAACAACACTCAATCGCAGTACGGCAGGGTAACTGTCAAAAAGAGCTGGAACGACTCAGGAAATTCGGGCTTCCGTCCGTCTACGATTATCGTCGATCTGATCGACGCAGCGACAGGAAAGACTGTTCAGAGAGCGGAGCTCTCGCAGGACAACGGCTGGTCAGCTGATTTCGGACAGCTTAATCCGGGCAGAGAATATACAGTTCATGAGGAATCATCCGGCAGCTATTATTACGCTCAGAATAACGATCAGACTGTGACAGCTGACGTGAATGGAAAGACAGTTACACTTGTGAACACGTTTACACATCCGTCTGTAACTATCTATGCAAACAAGGTTCTGAATGGCGGCACGCTGACGAACGGCGAGTTTACATTCAACCTGTACAGAAACAGCAATCCGGGTACGGTCGCGCAGACGGCTGTAAACAACGCATCGGGTGAGATCCTCTTCACGAATATTGCATACGATCCTGCCGGATATACAGTACGGGAGGCAGCCGGAACAGATAAGAGGATTTCGTACGACACTGCGGCCGTCACATATGATGCAGACGGAAATATCACGAGCGCAGATCACACCGAATTCACAAACACAGAGAGACCGATAGTCATGAGAGTTCAGAAGAGATCAAAGGAAGCTCCATATGATCCTCTGGCAGGTTCAACATATGGTCTTTATCAGGTAGTTCCGGGAGGAAATGATATTCTCGTAGACTCACAGACATCTGATGAGAACGGTTACATGTACTTTGACAATATTGACACTGATACGCTCTACTATTTCAAGGAGATAGCAGCGTCGGAAGGCCATGAAGTCGATCCTTATGCAGGTCAGAAATTCCAGTTGAAGTACACGGAAAACGGTCAGATAGCTATATTCGACGAGAACGGAAATCCGACGGAGGTCGGTAACATAACCTCGCAGGACAGCAGCCGGCTGCTGGTAAATCATACGTCATCAAAGACTGCGCTGAATAATAACGCGTCACTGACGTACTCGGACGACAGGATAACTGCTCAGGCAGAAGCTGTTGAAGGAGCGTTTGACGCAGGAACGACGATGAAGGTCACGCAGCTGAGCGGAAGCAGCGAAAAGTCCGCGAACAAAGCTGTCGAGGCGGCATTAGGAAAAGTCCGTAATGCGGTTGCATATTACAACGTTGAATTTTTCGACAGGAACGGAAATGCTGTTGAGCCGAAAGCCGGCGATGTCACAGTGACGATTCAGTACAAGGAAAGTCTCGATATGCCTGATGGCACGAATGCAAATGAACTGAAGATCGTTCATCTTAAGGATAACAATGGCACAACTGATGTCCAGGCAGTAGCGGGAACGATTGCATCATCATCTGACAAGCTGCTTCAGACAAGCTTTTCATCTGACACGTTCTCGACATTCGGTATCGTGGAACCGGCTGACAGCAGCGCGTTCAACAATGACTTCCTTGTAACCGCAGCAGGCGTAGCCGATCAGGTATCACAGCTGAAGATCGCTAAGCTCGATACAGCAGGAAAGTACATTAAAGGCGCCAAGCTTCAGATAATCGAAAAATCGACCGGCACTGTAAAAGCCGAGTGGAATACATCAGACGGACCGATGGCATTCGCCAGATGGTTTGATGAAGCAAAGACAGTTCCGATGAACGTCGACACTGACTACATATTGCATGAGGTATCCGCGCCGGACGGTTATGCGCTGGCCGATGACATCCAGTTCAGGATTAATAAATATGACAGCAGCATATCGGTCTACAAATACGACGATAGCGGAAATCTCGTTCTCGATCAGGAGGCTGTAGACAAGTGGGTAAGCAGCACGACGCTTCAGATGATCGATACGCCGGTCGAGTACAAGACGAATAAGATAGTAAAGCAGAGGATAATTCCAAACGAAAGGACGATCCAGGGCGGAGACAATGTCGTTCATGCAGCAAGTGTACAGAACGTCAAGACAGGAGACAGTTCGCCTACAGCTCTGCTCGTGATTATCTTTGCTGTGTCAGTTGGATCTTTGATCATTCTGCTGGTCAGGAAAAGAAGAAGAACAAGGAACAGGCAGTAAAGCTCAGTGAGAAACAGTAGGAGTCAGCCGGCAGGCCGCCGGGTGCGGCCTGAACCGGCTAAGTCAGAATTCTGTTCGTCCTGTAGCAGACAAATATTATGAAAGAAAGCGGTGCACGCAGAAGCGTGCACTGCTTTTTTTTTTACGAAAACCGGATTGCTGCAGTGGATGGGTTATGCTGACTCAGTATGCGATGCGGCATGTGGACAGTTCTTTTGATTTTCCGGCTGCGATACGGATTACATTGCATGTGCCGCGCGGTATAGGGGAAAAACATTTACAGATTTTTATAAAGTTCCCGACAGAAAACCCACGTGCCTTTAGGCCGTGGGATGAATGTCGGCTAGAATGTATATTTTACTAGAATAATTA
>CADBRA010000061.1 GCA_902796965.1 uncultured Eubacteriales bacterium
AAAGGTGGAAACTTAAATATCAAACTTCTTAAACGGAGCCGTAAGGCTCTCAGAAGCCACCTACCTTTAGGTGGGTGGTAGTTCACTACAAACAGAACCGCAGAAAATATATCCTTCTGCGGTCCAGATTATATTCGTTATAAATATTGAATCATTATTTCATGAGCGGAACGCCTGATTTCCATGCGTCTCCGACTCTGTCGCCGATGGCATAATATCCTCTTGTGAACGTATCAAATACAAACGCATTGAGTTTTGATACATCGATCCTGCCATTTTCGTCGAGAATGCTTTCATCGGCAAGGACGTTCACGATCTCTCCGATGACATGAAAACCATATGATTCCTTCTTGAGTTCAGCGGCTCTGCACTCGAGAGTGACAGGAAATTCTGTGATTACCGGTGCGTCTACGCGTGAACTCTTTTCTGCAGTGAGACCGGTGCGCTCAAATTTGTCGTCCATTTTGTTTCCTGTTGCAATGCCGAAGAAATCAGCCTCTTTAAGATGCGGTATGTCGGCGATGCTGAGCGTAAATGCGCCGCGCTTCCTGATATTTTCAGAGGTTTTGTGGCCTTCGCTTATGTTAAGTGATACCATGTTCTCAGCGCAGATGCCGCCCCATGCCATGTTCATGACATCAACTTTGTCGTTGTCCCCGTATGTAGCGATCATGAGAACAGGCATAGGGAACAGGAAAGGTTTTACTCCAAGATCTTTTTTCATTTTATATTACCTCCAGTCTTGTCTTCAATTTATTTTATGTTTGATATGATTATAGCTGTTAGTACAGCTATTACAAGTATATTTATTAATACAATTTTATGGTTATCGAGCTGATACACATGACTTGAGTTGTGAGAGGTTCGCAAATTTCAATAGAAGGTTGGGCTCACGGGTTTGCTCGACAGGATTCTTACTAATTTCTGTCTTTTTGGTAAAATACTATATTTTTTGTGCATTGAATAATCGCATGCCGATAAACTGCTCCGACTTATAGAAGTGAGGGGGATTTCTTTCTCATGGCATGTTAAAATATAAGCAGGTAAATATGAAATCCTGAACAAGTACTTGAATGCCTCCGCTGTCGGCTGCCCGGCCTCAGAATGGCTGACAGCACACTTTGCAGATGAAATGTGTTCGTGTGCAGCTGTTTGCAAGGCCGCTCACGCCGTCTTAATGCAATGAGTCTCCGCCTGCTAACCGAAAGGAGTTTATTTATGAAGTCCATATACGAACTGATAGAAGAAAACCTCGATGATAATGGTCTGCTGGACAGCAGCTTCAGCCTGCCGGAAAATAAAGAACAGGACATCAGATTCATTGACGGAGCTGTTGACGGTATCTCGCTTTATCATATGGCATACGCTGGAATAAAAGACGAAGAGCTCAATGATCTGGCAGACATAATAAAAGCAGCGTCAGACGGAAATATCAAAAGGGCCGATGATATACTTTCGGGATTTCTCAGCGTCCGCGGCATGATAGGAATTATAGATGATTTCCGCGAATATATAACAGAACATGCTGACGAATTTGATCCCGTCAATATATTTCAGTATGCAGTTCACCTCGTTTTAGAATCTCCGGATAAAGAGTGTGTCAAAGCAGGTCTCACGCTGCTGAGCCTCTTTGATTTACCAGATGAACTGCAGGAAGTGGTCAGGACCATCGGCATATCAGATGAATTTACATTATTCTCACTGATATGCATGTTTGAATGGGATGAACCGCAGAAAGAAATATTCTCACTGGCAAAGAGAGTGCACGGCTGGGGGAGAATTCACGCTGTCGAATATCTGAGCGCTGACACCGATGAGGTAAAACGCTGGCTGCTGTTCCACGGCGTTGAAAACAGTATAATGCCGGAGTATTCGGCATATACCTGCTATGAAAAAGCTGGAGTAGCTGATCTGCTCCGACGGAAATCTCTCACGCAGGAAGAAGTTCACGCTATCCTGAATATTATCGGTGCATTGCTCAGTGAAGGGCCCGTAGAGGGAATTGCCGCTGTCAAAGATCCCGGCAGAACACTCCTGTCTGTTGTCAGACATGCTCATGCTGCCGAGCCGCTTAAGATCGAAGATTACGACGTCATAGAAAAAATTCTCGCATGGACATCCGAGAATCCCGACGCTGATAATGATGAGATCCGAAAAACAGCGGGAAAGATAGTCAACTACCCCGACCTACGGCAAATGCCTAAGAGGTCGGAGCTTGTAAAAGCTCTAATTGACTAGCCTAAGTTCTTAGAAAACTACGTTATTTATGTTAGCACACCTACGGATGATTCCCAAGTCTGTAGCAACTGTGGAGGCTCTGTAAACAGTTCTGG
>CADBRA010000062.1 GCA_902796965.1 uncultured Eubacteriales bacterium
ACGTCTGTGAAAGGATCCTTTGAAGGAGCGGAAAGCGATGAGCTGTCGCCGCTTCTGACGAGGATCGATACGAGTGTTGAAGTCTCGGCTCTTGTAACATCGCCCTTAGGGTCGAATGTACCGTCGCCTTTGCCATTGATGACTCCGAGTCCTGCGAGTACTGAAACAGCTTCTTTGTTAGTGATGCTGCTTGCGTCGGAGAACTTTGAAAGTCCTGTGGCTGCTGTGGAATTGGAATCAGCTGCGAATGCCATAGCAGGCATGAGGCAGATTACCATTGCCACAGAAAGCACAATGGAAAGTACTTTCTTCATAATTTCCTCCTTGTAGAATTTCCGGAAGGGATGAACGATATTAAACTATCTTGTCCCTTCCTTTTAAGATAGTTTTGACATCGTCAGGAGACACTTGTCCCATGACTAAAAAAGATTATACATAACAAATGGCATTCCGTCAAGTGACGGCATGGTTCTTTGTCATGTATTGAATCCGGCGGCGCTTTTACCCCTGCGCTGCCGGGTTTTCTACACTGTTATTATACTCGTATATTTTTTAATTTCAATTACAGAAGTATTACAGATAGTTTACGAATAAGCCGCGGCGGGCGAAAGCAGTCTGTTTTTATCTGTGTTAAAAATGATTCCCCATAATCCGCCGAATGCGGCCCGTTCAGGATTATGTCTTAACTTGCTATCTGAAAATTAAAATCGGCCGTCATATCGGCTCTGAGGGCTTCCATTAACTGGATTTTCTCAGGTACCGGACGGCCTGTTTTTTGCGAGTTAAATTACAGCAAATTATTTTGACCTGTAGAGCAGTGTGACGATCTCGGCTCTCGTGCATGTCCTGTCAGGACTGAATGACGACGGAGATGTTCCTGATGTCACATTATTCTGTACAGCCCATGAAACAGCTGACGCATAATACGCGCCGGCTGACACGTCGCTGAATCTGCCTGAGTATCCGGCATAAGGCCTTCCGGCTGATCTCCACAGAAGTGAAACTGCCTCTGCCCTCGTGCATGTTCTGTCAGGGCTGAAATGCCTGCTGTCTGTTCCTGACGCTATGCCGTTATTTACAGCCCATGTCACCGCCTCAGCGTAATACCTGCCGGACGGCACATCGGAGAATCCGCTGTATGTGCCTGATGACGGCGAGCCCGCGGCTCTCCACATGAATGTAACGACCTCTGCTCTTGTGCATGAATTATTCGGAGCGAATATACCGGAAGACACGCCTGCCGCAACGCTGTTTTCAACTGCCCACCTGACTGCTTCCGCGAAATAATCCGTGCTTCTGACATCGGCGAACGATGACCCTGCGCTGCTGAAATGATATGCTGCGCTGGTTATGCTGCTGCTGAATGCGAGTGTACCTTTGCTGACTGCATCCCACTGAGCTTTTGTCCCGTCATATGTCACATCTCTGATCGGGCAGTTGAAGAACGCCTGGCCTCCGATGCTCTGCAGCGAGCTGCCGAAGCTGACCTTTGTGATTCCACAGTCCTGAAAGGCCATGTCTCCGATAGTCTTCGCGTTGCATGTCAGGCTCGTCAGGTTTTTGCAGGAAAAGAACGCCGAGTATCCGATAGTCTTGACGCTGTCGGGAAGTACGAGATCTCCCTCGAGTCCTCCGCCGAACGCACTGCTTCCGATAGATGTCAGCGTTGACGGAAGCTGAGCCGTCCTGATGTTTTCACAGATATCGAAATCATGATTTCCGATTCTCGTGATTCCTCTGCCTATCACGACTTTTGTGATCTCTTCCCTGTAGTCAGCCCATGGAACGCTCCACCTTGAATAGTCGTAGATTTCTCCGCTGCCCGAGATCGTGAGGACGCGCGCCGCCGTGTCGTATGACCAGCGCGCATCTGCGCCGCATGTGCCGGATGTTGCGGATGATGAGGTATCTGCGGCAAATGCGGACGCCGCGCCGCCAAACATCAGCGTGAGTGACACAGCCGCCGTGAGCAGCACTGAAATGATTTTTTTCATAAACTTGTTTCTCCTTTTCTGCTGATCTGCGCCGATGACGCAGATATTTTCTTCTATTATATATCTAATGCCGGCATGAACCAAGTCTGATCCGCCGCGCGGGCCGCGCAAATGTAATCCATGACTATAAAGCCTGTCAGCGGAGCTGACGTGTCTGAACTGACTTTTCCGCGGGCGCCGCTGTCGTGAGGCATAAAAAAGCCGTCCCCCTTTATTTGTAGGAGACGACTTTAAGGCCGGCGCTGCGCGCCATAGCGCGCCAGCGCTCAAGCTGTTCTTCTGTCGGTATTCTGAATGAATCCGGCGGGATTTTTCTGCCGAGCTGCCTGTACTTGTCCTCTCCGTAGCGGTGATACGGCAGCAGCTCGAGCGACGCGCCGGGCGCCGCCTGTTTTATGAGTTCAAACGACCGCGCGAGCGTCTCATCGGACGCGTTCGCGCCGGCGACACACGGAATTCTGACGACAAGTTCAGTGTCAAGATCTGCCGCTCGCGCCATGTTTTCGAGAACGAGTTCGTTTCCTGCTCCAGTCAGTCTCCTGTGCTCGCCGCTGTCGGGATGCTTGAAATCCATAAATATCGTGCTCATGCGGGTGAGTATGTGCGCGACTCTTTCCCATCTGAAAATTCCGCACGTCTCTACAGCGAGATCGTATCCTCTGTCGTAGAGCATCTCTGACAGCTCATCGAGGAATGCGGGCTGCGCAGTCGCTTCGCCGCCGGTAAATGTGACTCCGCCGCCGCTGAATCTGTAGAAAACAGCGTTCCGGTCTATCTCCCGCACGATTTCATCTGCTTCCGCGTAATGAACCATCGGATTGTCCTGTGTCTGACCCTCCGGATTGGCGCACCAGGCGCAGCGCAGCGGGCAGCCGGCCATGAATATGTCTGTTCTGATGCCGCTGCCGTCATTGACCGACATATTCTGGAGCTGCATTATATATCCGCCCATTAAATGGCGTGCTCCGTGCGCGCGATTATCGCGTCCTGCATGCTCTTTGACAGATTCACAAACTGAGTCGAATATCCCGCGACGCGCACGAGAAGATCTTTATAGTTTTCGGGGTGCGCCTGAGCGGCTCTCAGCGTCTCCGACTTTATGCAGTTGAACTGCACGTGGAACGCTCCGAGTGAAAACAGCGTCTGGATCATCGCGCCCAGATTAGCCTGTCCTCTCTTTGTCTGAACCATGTCGGGATTGATCCTGAGGTTTAACAGTGTTCCGCCGGAGTGTATCTCCTGGTTCACTTTGGCTGACGATTTCATCGCCGCGAGAGGCGTGGACGTGTCTGTTCCGACATATGGTGAAACGCCCTCGCTCGAAGGCTCTCCGTTTTTTCTGCCGTCAGGCGTAGCGCCGAGCACACGCCCCATAGGAATATAGTTTGAAATTCCCATGAATGCTGTCAGAAACGGCGAGCCGAATATGTCCTTGTACTGATGGATTTCTTTATAGAAGTGATTCGAGATCTCGAGCGCGATGCTGTCGACGGAGTCGTCGTCATTGCCGTATTTAGGGCATTCCTGCGCTTTTTTTCTGAGATCTTCATATCCCTCCCAGTCGGCTCTGAGCGCTTTTGTGAGAGTTTCCATATCGCAGACTTTGTCCTCGAATACGAGCTTTTTGATGGCTTCGAGCGAGTTGGCGGCTACTGCGAGGCCGATGCCTGTGATTACCGGTCCGATGTTGTATTTAGCCCCGCCGCGGCTCAGGTCTTTTCCGCTTATCATGCAGTTTTCTATGCACGATGACAGGAAAGGTCTCGGGACCTGATCTCTGTGGACTCTCTGAGCTTCTACCGTGAGTATTGCCGACTGGCGGCAGAGATAGTCAAACTGCCTGAAAAACGCTTCTTTGACCTGATCGAAGCTCTCAAATTCAGAAGCCGGCTTTTCGCCGAGTCCCATCTTTTCGCCTGTCATGAGGCTCACTCCCTGATTGAGCGCGTACTCCAGCGCTGAGCCGAAGTTCATATTGACGGCGGCAGTCCACTCGCCTGTCTTTCTGTTGTGAGGGACTACGCATCCGCAGTTGTTCCAGTCTCTCGCGTCTTCCGGCTCATATCCAGCGTTCAGCAGCATCTGGTAGCCGACGCTGTCGCTGTGGATCGCGGGGAATCCTGTGCCCTGCGCAACGAGGTGCGTAACCGCTGAGAGAAATTCCGGAGGGCAGTCGGCCTGTACTCTGACAGAGAGTCCCGGCTGGTGCGTTTTGACTTCCTCTGTGGCTTTAAGCGCCATGTATGTGACAGGATTTGTGCCGTCGCTGCCGTCGCGCTTTTTGCCTCCGACCGTCAGATTCTGGAACTGGTTGTAGCCGGCGAAATAGTCGGCTGTGTTGGCTGATATAGTCCAGACCCACTCGGAATACTTGAGCCAGAGTGCGTCTACAAGCTCCTGTGCGAAATCAGCTGTGATTCTGTCAGCCTCGATGTCGGCCTCATAGTACGGATCCATGTACTGGTCGAACCTGCCGGGGTTGAGCGAGAGCGGATTTTCCGAGAGTATGCCGCCGACCTGTACGAACCACAGGAACTGGAGCGCTTCATAGAATGTCTCAGGAGGGTTCTCAGGAACTCTGCGGCAGTTTGCAGCGATCGTCATGAGTTCTTCTGCTCTGACGGGATCTTTTTCCTCTGCGGCGAGGCGCTCGGCCTCATCCGCGTAGCGGTCAGCGTATTTTATGATTCCCTTTGAAGTGAGGATTATAGAATCGTAGAATTCTTTCTTTTCTTCGTCATCCGGCCTTGTGATATCGAGTCCGGCTATATGTTCCTCTGCTTCGCGTATTATCCCGCCGAAGCCCTTTTTGAACAGGACGTCCTGATAGTCAGGCGTGACTTCGCCGACTGCCTGTCTCCACTTGGAGTCGCTGTCGATTATGCCGGTATCGACGCCGATGTGTTTTGTCTCTTCAGGCAGGCGCGCGAGGAAAGCTTCCTCGAGCGATTTTCCCTTCCAGTAGGGGAATATATTTTTGCGCACGAAATCGCACTGTTCATCTGTCATGATGTAAGGGTCCTGAGGGCGGTCGGCAAATGTGTCCATCTCTCTGTCGACCCACTGCCACGAAAATTCCGGCGTCAGTATGCCGCATTTTCTGAATTCGCCGATAGCGCCTACTATCAGCTCGCCTTCAAATATATGGACGCCCAGTCTGCTGCAGCAGTCGTAAAATGCCTGCGCCGAGCGGATCGCGGCCGGTTTGCCTTCTGTCCTTTTATATGACTCAGTCCAGATCATAGCGCGCTCATATGATATGCGCGGCTTCTCATTTACGTAGTTCTGTCTGATTTTTTCTATGCGGTCTGTAACCATTTATATACGCTCCTTTTCGGATCTTTCTCTGCGGCAGCAGCCGGACGCCGTTGCATTGAGGTCGCCTGACTGCTATCTGAGAGGCTCAGTCTGTCTGTAATGTCTTATGCCGCCGTTCTGTGCAGGCGCAGGGAGCACACTCATGCCGATGTGCTCGGAGCGCTCCAGCCTGTCAGTTCACCGGCTGCAAATTAACATATATTTTATCACCAGGAACGGGTGGTTCAATATTTTTTCATTTTGAAACCTCGCGAAACCGCCAAATTTTTCTCTGTATTCTTCGGTTCATACAGCCACATAGCATAAATTTTTAATCAGTATTCCAGTTTGACTGCACATCTTTCTGTATCGAGGCGTGCTGCGCGAATGTTTCTGCAAAATGCAGTTTCCCGGATGAGTCAGACTGGAAATAATAGTAATTGCTCGCTTTCGGGTGCAGCACCGCGTTTATCGAGACCTGTCCCGGACAGCAGATCGGTCCGTAAGGCAGGCCGGCATACTTGTACGTGTTGTACGGCGAGTCGTACTGCGTGTCCTCATATGAGATTATCGCCTTTTTAATGCCTTTTGCGTATTCGACCGTCACGCACGACTGAAGCTTCCAGCCTGTGCCGTTCAGCCGGTTGAGGAAAACGCCGGCGACGAGCTTCCTGTCGCTCTCAGTAGTCGCTTCGCTCTCTACCATGGACGCGAGCTTCACGAGATCATCTATGGAAAAGTTCATGTCTTTCGCTTCCTTGCGTATCTGATCTGTGTACACCTTTTCCTGAAAGCGGTCGAGCATCTTCTTTATCACGGTGTCGGGATCGGAATCAGGCTCGAAATAATATGTGTCGGGGTAAAGGTAGCCCTCAAGTCCGCTTATTCTGCCCGATGTATCTATACCCTGCAGGAAATCGTAATCGAATTTGTGATTAACGCATGCATTGAGAAATTCGTCTGCTCCGCAGACACCGGCGCTCTCGAGTATCGCGGCCGTCTGGCGTACTTGTTTGCCTTCGGGAATCGTCACACGCACTTCGCCCGCATGTGCGTCTGTAAGTTCTTTTATAGCTCCGCCCGCGCCCGCGTCTTTGTCAAGCTCGAATGAACCCGGCTTCCACTCACCGTCGGCTCCACTGAACCGCGTGCGGGCTCTGAACAGCAGCCCGCTGCTGATGATTCCAGCGTCTTTGAGCTTGCCGGCGACTGCTATAGTGCCGTCGCCGGGCTCGACCGTGATGTTCACAGTGTTTTTCGCATCAGCGCTGTCAGCGGATGCTGACGTGTCCGCGGCGGCCGCCTGACCGGCAAAGACCGGCGCGGCTGCAAAGCTGAGCGCTGTGACAGCTGCCAGCACTGCAGCCGCCGCTTTTTTCGCTTTCTTTCCTCTATGCTTCATTTTTTGCTTCCTTTTAATACCGTGTGCCGCGCGTGTCCGCGCAGATGGAAATATGTTACGTGTTTCGCGCTTCATCCGGCCGGAGCTGACCGCACAGCTAAAATCCATGGGAGCCGCGCGTCCGCTGCTCCAGTACACGCGTTACTCAGTCCGGAGCCGTCAACCCGTCAGGTCCTGTGTCGGATTCGATTCCGGCGTTTGTGCCGTCTCTCTGGTAAAAAAGGCACGCCTGAGCGTGCCCTTTTTGCCATTATCAACTGATTTTTATTTCCTGGCCGCGATGCACGCGCGGCCCCGCGCTGTCTCAGGTCTCAAGGATGTCAGCGTGATCGCGCATGAAATCCTTTATTCTGTCAAACGTTTCCTGGCTGATAACATGCTCTACGCGGCATGCATCGTCTGCTGCGACCTCGGGGCTGACGCCCATTTCCTCTAACAGCTTACCTATTACGACATGGCGCTCATAGATTTCCTCAGCGATTTTGAGTCCCGGTTTGTTGAGCGTTATGTAGCCGTTCGCGTCCATGTTCACGTAGCCGTTTTCGCGCAGCTTCTTCATGGCGATGCTGACGCTCGGTTTGGAAAATCCAAGTTCGTTGGCGATGTCTATCGAGCGCACGTACTGATTCGTCTTACTGAGTATCAGAATCGTCTCGAGATAATTTTCTGCAGATTCGTGAATTTTCATATTTTACGTCATCTCCTTATGACAGGATCGTGTGATCTGCTGAGTTACGTGCAGGATTGCCGGCTGCTGCGCGAAGTCCGTGCCGGCGCGCGGCCGCTGTCAGCGGAGCTGACGCAGGATTCTGAATCGTTCCTGTCCGGCTGTCACATTTCTCTGCGCAGGCGTGCCTGTGCGGCTCTGCTCTTGGCGCGGTCCTGTTTGCCGAGTATCGACTTTCTTATGCGCAGGCTCTTTGGCGTGATTTCAAGAAGCTCGTCGTCCGCGAGGAATTCTATGCACTGCTCGAGCGACATCTGTCTCGGCGGAACGAGCCTGAGTGCTTCTTCGCTTCCGGCCGCACGCATATTTGTGAGATTCTTTTTTTTGCAGACATTTACGTCGATGTCGCCGGCTTTTGGTGAAACGCCGACTACCATGCCTTCGTAAACCTCAACGCCCGGTGTAACGAAGAGCTGTCCTCTGTCCTGAGCGTTGAAAAGTCCGTAAGCCGCGCATTCGCCCGTCTCAAAAGCGACGAGGCTGCCGTTTGAGCGGCGCGCGATGTCGCCCTTAAACGGTGCGTAGCATTCAAATGTCGAGGCCATGATTCCCTCGCCTCTCGTGTCTGTCATGAATTCATTTCTGTATCCGAAAAGTCCGCGTGAAGGCACGAGGAATTCGAGTTTCATGCGGTTTCCGACCGGCGTCATCTGGATCATATCGGCTTTTCTCTGGCCGAGCTTTTCGATGACAGCGCCGACTGAGCTCTCAGGGACGTCTGCCACCAGGCGCTCCACCGGCTCTTCGAGGACTCCGTCCACAACTCTTGTGAGAACGCGCGGAGGTGAAACGGCGAATTCGTAACCTTCTCTGCGCATAGTCTCCATAAGGATCGAAAGGTGCATTTCGCCTCTTCCGGCTACGATGAACGCATCTGTCGTGTCTGTCTCGCTGACTCTGAGCGAAACATCCTTTAATGTCTCGAGTTCGAGTCTGTCGCGCAGGTTTCTCGACGTTACGTATTTGCCTTCTCTGCCGGCAAACGGCGAATCGTTAACGCAGAATGTCATCTCGACCGTAGGTTCCGAGATCTTCACGAAATGAAGAGGTTCTACGTGTTCAGGATCGCAGATCGTGTCTCCGATCGTGATGTCGCTTATGCCCGAAAGCGCGATTATGTTGCCTGCGCTCGCTTCTTTGACCGGAACTCTGTTTAAGCCGTCAAATTCGTAGATGGCCGTCGCTTTTGCTTTCTTTGACGCGCCCTGATCCTCGCTGTGGTAGTTGCATACTGCGATCTCCTGATTCTGGCTGAGCGTTCCTCTCTCGATTCTGCCGATTGCGATTCTGCCTACGAACTCGTTGTAGTCGAGCGATGATACGAGCATCTGAAACGGCTGGTCTGTGTCGGCTTCCGGCGCCGGAATGTAGTCGAGAATTGTGTCGAACAGCGGCTTGAGATCTGTTCCCGGTTGATCTGCATCCTTTGACGCGATTCCGTCTCTCGCAGAGCAGTAAAGAATAGGCGAGTCGAGCTGCTCTTCTGTCGCGTTGAGGTCCATGAAGAGCTCGAGTACCTCGTCGACTACGGCGTCTATGCGCCTGTCAGGCCTGTCGATCTTGTTTATCACTATTATGACTCTGTGGCCGAGCTCGAGCGCCTTGGAGAGCACGAACCTCGTCTGAGGCATCGGGCCCTCGGCTGCGTCGACCAGCAGAATAACTCCGTTTACCATCTTGAGGATACGCTCGACTTCGCCGCCGAAGTCAGCGTGTCCCGGAGTGTCTACGATGTTGATCTTTACGCCGTTATATGTAACCGCTGTGTTTTTTGCGAGTATCGTAATGCCGCGCTCACGCTCGAGATCATTTGAGTCCATGACTCTTTCCACGACCTGCTGATTTTCGCGGTAGACGCCGCTCTGCTTCAGCATTTCGTCTACCAGTGTCGTCTTGCCGTGATCTACATGGGCGATGATCGCAACATTTCTGAGTTTTTCATTAACCAATGTTCCGTTCTCCCTGACATCCGTCCGGATAGTATACAGATAGTATATATATGACGGACTTTAACCTGATTTAATCACTGTTGTTCTTTTAATTATACAGCTTATTATTATACATCTAAATCGATGCCAGTTCAATATTTCTTCAGACGTGCGGCCCGGCGCGAAGCCGGCTGTCCGCGGAGCGGACGTTATATAACGGCCTTAGAAAATGATAAAAAGCTTTGATTTGACAGGCGCTGATTGATGAGCTGTCTGTCCTGCGGTTCTAAAAACATTTGTTTTTCAACATTTTATATCACTGCTTATTAAATTTGAGGAAAAATTAATTTATGGAATTATCTGAAGTCATTGACAGGCTTTCATAGCCCGTTATATACTTGTTAAATCGTAATTAAGTTGAACCGATTTATGTGCTCGTTTGAATTGTTTAACTATTATGAGTGGATATGTGCGACTATATTAGTGTATGGAAAAATTCCTGGGAGGATTCAATGAAGAACGGAACAGTAAAATGGTTCAATCCTGACAAAGGTTATGGCTTTATCGCTGACGACGAAGGCGGAGATGATGTTTTTGTACATTTCTCGGCTATAATCGCAGACGGATTCAGAACTCTGAACGAAGGCCAGAAAGTAACATTCGAGACTGAACCAGATCCTAAAAACACTGATAAACTCAGAGCTGTAAATGTCAAGGTTGTTGAATAAGATAAGCAATTATCGTGTTCCAATATTAAATCGGCATTACAAACAAAAACCGGCGGAGAATTATTCTCCGCCGGTTTTTATTTCTCCGTGTTACCAGCACTGCGAACATACGCGATCTGCTAAATTTTTTTACCGCTGCGGTCTCTTTTTCATATCCGCCACGCGGGCCGTCAGATTGAGCAGCGTATTCGCGAACGGTGCGATCGTCTCTATGTCACAGCGTTCATTCACAGTGTGCGGATCATGCACATTCATGCCGCTGCTCACCATATACATCTTCGGGTTGTCGCCGTAAAAAACAGAAGGTTCAATGCCGATATGCACAGCATACGGCTCGCCCTTTTCGCCCGTTGCTTCCTCGTATGCGGCGAGCGCAGCATCGAGCAGCGGGTTCCTGCCGTCAAACTCCCACGAGCCGTACTCGTCGACTACGATCAGATTGAATCCTGTTTTTTCTGCGGCATCGGCGTGCTCTTTTATGACAGCATCATGAGCTTTTCTGTCTATGCTCCGCTCAAAGAACATCACGTGCGCTGTTTCTCTGTCAGGCGCAGCCCAGATGCGTCCCAGGTTGCACGATGTGTCTACTATATCCTTGAAATGTTCCATGTATTTTACAACGCCGACAGTTGTGCTGTTCACGAAATCGAGTATTCCGTCCCTTATGGTTCTGCTGACTGCGAGCTCCGGCACAGGCACTTCCAAAATCTCAAAATCGCCTTCATCATCGGTGGCATCCGCCTTGGCAGCGGCCAGAGTCATGCGTGCCACATCTCTGACAAGCTCCTCCTGACCCTTTTCAAACACAATGACGGCGTCCGCCGACGAAGGAATGACGTTATGAGCCATGCCGCTGTCGAGTGAACAGAGCGCGTAATCGACGCCTGCGTCGCGTATGTCAGCGAGCAGCCTGCAGATGAATGCCGCTCCGTTTATTCTCTTTTTGTTGATATCGAAACCCGAATGACCTCCGAGCAGACCTCTGATCCTTATTTCAAACGCGGATGCGGCTCCTGTGTCAGCTCCGCTGACTATCCGGCCTGTCGGCACGGATTCAGAAGCGCGCTCAAATACCTCGCGCCTGCCGCCCGCGCTAGCAGTTATGAACCTGCCGGCTGTAAATCCGTCGATATTGACCAAAAAGTCAACGTCGTCGAACAGAGATTTGCGCGTGCTCTCGGCTCCGTGAAGTCCCTGTTCCTCGCGGACCGTCATGAGGACCTTGAGCGGTCCGTGCTTTGCAGCTCTGATACCGCCGTCTGCAGCTCTGTCAAAAAGCCACAGCACTGCGGCAAGGCCGATTCCATCGTCTGCTCCGAGCGATGAGCGGCCTGATGTGTGAAGAATCGGCGTCCCGTCGATGTCTCTGCCGGCGAGCAGCTCTATCGAATCTGTGAGCGGATCGTATCCGCTGCCGTCTCCGACCGCGCACACCATATCGAGATGTCCCTGAAACATCAGGAGCGGAGCATTTTCGTATCCCTGGGAAGCCGGCAGATACGCCGAAACGTTGCCGGAGGCATCGGTGCGCGCTGTGCATCCCGCACTTTCGAGGAATGTGCGCAGTCTGTCCGCAAGCGCTTTTTCGTGCCCCGAGCTGTGCGGTATGGAGCAGATTTCATCAAAGTGGGCTGTCACGCCCTTTGTGACGGGTTCTTCCAGCAGTTTACGTATTGCTTCATCGTTGTTTTCTATTATCATTTTTCTTTTCTTTCTGGTCACGCGCCTAAGCGTTTGACCGCATGCAGTCCGCCGGGCAGGCCGGCTGACGTTTTCCGTTCTGCAGCAACTAAAAAAAAGACGGAGATAGGTTATCTCCGCCCGTGATTTTCCAGGTGTAAATTTTTATTCGACAGCCATCTTGTCAAACTCAGCGGCCACTCTCTCGAATTCCTCGTCATCCTCGATGTCTGTGATGTCGAACTCGTCATCGCTGATGTCTCTGTAGCCGTAAAGATATACTTCGCCGCTTCCGTCATCAGGGAGCAGAGCGATGTATTCTTTGCCGTCGCATTCGAAAACGCCGAGGATCTCGCACTCTACTTCTTCGTTATCGTCGAACTGCAGAGTAACAAAATCTGCTTCTTCATCTTCAGGCAGCTGCGTTTTCTTTTTCTTGTCGTCTGCCATGGCTTTCTCCTTTCAGTCTTGTCAGTCGATCATAACACATATAGTTAACTGAATGAACTGATTATACATGAAAGATGCGCGCCGGGTCAACGGGCGCGGTCTAGTTTTTGCAAATGCGCCGGCAGCCGGAGGCTATATGCGCGGAGCGCTCGTGTGCGACGGCAGGTCAGCGGTTTGCAGGCGGAGGCCGGTCATGCTCCGGAGCATTTATTTTGTTGTAAATGTCTGTCATCCGAGTTCCGACAGGAATTTATGAAGTTCTTCGGCCGCCGGCATGTTCATTCCGTCTACAGCTGCCAGCTCGCCGACATCAGCAGCTTTCATCTTGTCGATTGAACCGAATTTCTTAAGCAGGGCGTTTTTTCTCACCTCGCCGATGCCCGGCACTTCGTCGAGCACTGACTTTTTCATAGATCTGTTTCTTATGTTGTGGTGATAGTCGATCGCGAATCTGTGAACTTCGTCCTGAATCGCCGTAACGTAGCGGAACAGAACCGGGCGCTGCCTGAGATCGATCTCCTCTTCATCGACGATAAGTCCTCTCGTGCGGTGTCTGTCATCCTTGACCATGCCTGCTACGGTGATGTCCTCGCCCATCGCGTCAAGCACTTCTTTTACGGCGTGCACGTGGCCGAGTCCGCCGTCCACGAATATTATGTCAGGACGTTTAGTGAAGCCCGGATCGCCCTTTTCTGCGCGTCTGAAGCGGCGGTATATGACTTCCTGCATGCTCGAGTAGTCGTCGGCGCCTTCAACTGTTCTTATCTTGAATTTTCTGTAGCTGCGGCGCTGCGGTTTTCCGTCCTCGAACACGACCATTCCTCCGACGGAATCGACACCGTTTATATTCGATATATCGTATGATTCTATGCGCCACTTAACAGGAACTTCGTTTCCTTCTTCGTCTTTTTCGGTGCGCCTGCCGAACACTGACTGCAGTTCCTCGCTGACTATGTTTCTGCGCTCCTCGCGCTGTGTCTCCCGTTCGTCGAGCATCACGAGCATCTCCAGCACATCGCGGCGCGTCATTTCAAGCAGCCTGCGCTTATCGCCCTTCTGAGGAACATAGACTCTGACATGCGCGTTCCTCATGCCCGTCAGCCATTTTTCAAGCACTGCCGCGTCCGGCAGCTCAGTCTCTGTGATGATCTCCTTAGGGATCATCATGTCGGGCGTGTAATACTGCTTCATAAACGCCTCGATCACTTCGGCTCGGTCCTCGCCCTCTGATGAATCCATATGGAAGCTGTCGCGCCCCGACAGCTTGCCGTTTCTGACGTAGAAAAGCACGATATGTGTGCCGTTCTTTCCTTTCGCGGTGTGGATTATGTCCATGTCCTGTTCGCCGCCGAGCACGACCTTCTGCTTTTCGCCGATCGCCTTTACCGCTCTGATCTTGTCGCGGTATTCTGCAGCGCGCTCGAAATTCAGCTCGCGGCTGCAGTCCTGCATGCGCTCTGTCAGCATATCGATCATCTTTTTGTTGTGTCCCTTGAGGAAATACAGCACGTCGTCAATCGTCTTCCTGTACTCATCTTTGCTGACATTTCCCGTGCATATGCCGCGGCACTGCTCTATGTGGTAGTTCAGGCACGGGCGGAAATTATCCGGAAACGATCTCGCGGAGCACCGCTTAAGCCTGTACTCGGAGTTTATGAGGTCTATCGTCTCGTTCACGGCGCCCACGTCGCTGTAAGGCCCGAAATACTCTGCTCCGTCGTCTATTACTCTGCGCGTTTTGAGCACCCGCGGATAGTCCTCTCCGAGCGTGACTTTTATGTAAGGGTACGTCTTGTCGTCGCGCAGGAGCACATTGTACTTCGGTCTGTATTTCTTTATGAGGTTGCACTCCAGTATAAGCGCTTCATACTCAGAATCGGTCGTGATGTACTCGAATTCCTCGATGTTGGCGACCATCGCGCGCACTTTCGCCGGCATGTTCGTCTGTGATCTGAAGTACTGCGTCACCCTGTTTTTCAGGTTCACAGCCTTTCCGACATATATGACGTGGCCGAGTTTGTCGCGGTGCAGATAAACGCCCGGCTTGTCCGGCAGCCTTTTGATGTTTTTTTCAATGTCAAACATAAAGATCACCTGTTTCGATGTCAACGTTTCTGTCGATTGCCGCTGGCATTTCCGGCGGATACAGACGGCTGCTCCGAATAAACTTTTTGCGCGCTCCGTCTCGCAATCGATTGCGAAAAAGCCATCCCGCCCGCGGAACCAATAGGCGCGCGCATGGCCCGGCTCAAAACGCAAGCCGAAAATTTTTCAAACAATGAGTCTGACCGGAGCATGCCGGCACGCCCTGCCCGGACTGCAACAGAAGAGTTTTCTCCGTCAAATTAACGAGCCGCGTGCTCCTCCATTATTTCCTTAACCACACTGATAAATGTTTCCATATCCTCAGGTGTGCCGATCGTGATTCTCAGGCGGCTGCTGATGCGCGGCTTGTCAAAGTATCTGACGAGTATGCCATTTTCGCGAAGCTCAGTGAAAAATTCCTTAGCCGACGCCGATTCCTCCGGCGGCTCTGCAAATATGAAATTCGATTTGGAATCTATGACGTCCCAGCCAAGTTTCGTCAGCTCCGCTGACACAGTGCCGCGCGTTTCCGCAATCTTCTTTCTCGTCTTGTCAAAATACTCCACGTCTTCGAACGCGGCGCACGCTGCGGCATTTCCAAGCCTGTCGAGCGTATATGAGTTGAACGTATTCTTTACCGTATCAAGTACATGTATGAGATCCTCGCAGCCGACAGCGAATCCGCATCTTATGCCGGCGAGCTGGCGCGACTTCGACATAGTCTGGACGACCAGCAGATTTTTGTATCTGTTGACAAGACCGACTGCCGTCTCAGCTCCGAAGTCGACATACGCCTCGTCGACCACGATCAGCTTGCTGCTGTCCGCCTCGAGGACTGACTTGATCTCGTCAAGCGATATAGCAGCTCCCGTCGGCGCGTTCGGGTTGCAGAGGAACATTCCTGCCACGTCGTCAGGCAGATTTTTTACTGCATCCTGGTCGAGCGTGAAGTCGTCCTTCAGCGGGATGCTGACGCACGGAACTTCGAAGAGCGATGCCACAACCGGGTAAAACGTATATGTGATATCGGGAAATGCCACCTTGCTTCCGCTGAAGAATGCCGGACAGATCAGCGCGAGTATCTCGTCGGAGCCGTTGCCGATGAAAAAGTTGTTTTTAGTGAGCGCATCGCTGCCCGTGAGGCCGAGGGCCTTGTTAAAGTACTCTGCAGCCGCTTCACGCGGCTTTTCCGCATCCGGGTCGGGATAGAGCCTCAAATTATCGATTTCATTCTCTATCGCCGCTTTGACTTTCGGCGATGGCGGATAAGGGTTTTCATTTGTATTGAGCTTGATGTATTTCTTGTCCTTTGGCTGTTCTCCCGGCACATACGGCACGAGCGAAGCTGCCAGTCTGCTGCTGAATTCAGTCATTTGCTGCCTTTCGTAGTCTGCTGGTTTTAATTTCTATTTCAAATTCAGATTTTAATTGAATTGCGGGCCGCGGTCAAGCAGGCGGATAATTACGGCGCAGGTTCTTTCATGGCCGGCGCCGCCAAACTGCTGCGCCGGTCCTTGTCAGCGGAGCTGACGCGGGACTTATGCAGCGAGGGGAGTGCCGCGCCTGACCGCATGCACTCCCCGTCTGCCTGACTTTAATCAAATTTATAATTGTCTGTTTATGTTATGCTCAGGCTGATCACGTCAGAATGTATTTCCGGCGTCTCCGGCGCCGAATTCAGGATGACACGGCCCGCCCGCTGCAATTTATGCTGCAGCCGGAGCCGCTCACCTTTCGCCTGAGGTCTGAAAACCTGTGTGCGCAGTGCAGACCCTTTAGAATCTGTCTCTCGGCGTATAAGTCGTGTGAAGCAGGTGGTGTGCCTTTTCGCTTCCCGGCTCGCCAAGGTAGCCCTCGTAGATTCCTTTCATTACTGATTCGTTCTCATGCGACTTTCTTATCTTTGAATTTCTGTCTTCGCTGTAGATAGCTTTTGCTCTCTCTGCTCTGAGGTCGAGCCAGTTTTTAACTGATGCAGGCTGGATAGGCTGGCCGCCGCCGTTTACGCAGCCGCCCGGGCATGCCATGATTTCAACGAACTGCCAGTCGCCTTCGCCAGAGCGGATCTTGTCGAGAACTTTCTTAGCGTTTCCCATGCCGTGGGCAACAGCGACTTTGATAGTCTGTCCGTTTATCTCAACTGCAGCTTCCTTGACGCCCTGTACACCTCTGACATCTGTGTACTCGATTTCCTTGAGGTCTTCGCCTGTGAGAATATCGGCAACTGTTCTGAGGGCAGCCTCCATAACGCCGCCTGTAGCTCCGAATATTACGCCCGCGCCCGAAGCGTCGCCAAACGGACGCTCGAAATCTCCGTCGCATTCCGTGAAGTTTATGCCGCATTCTCTGATCATTCTGGCGAGCTCGCGCGTAGTGAGGACGTAATCGACATCCTGCATTCCATTTTCGCTGAGTTCAGGTCTCTGGCACTCAAACTTCTTGGCTGTGCAAGGCATTATGGATACGTTGACTATCTTAGCTGGATCTATGCCGGCCTGTTCTGCATAATATGTCTTGAGGACCGCGCCGAACATCTCATGAGGAGATTTGCATGTTGAGAGGTTTGGCAGGAGATCCGGATAATAGTGCTCGCAGTATTTTATCCATCCAGGTGAACATGACGTTATCAGCGGGAGTGTTCCGCTGTTCTGCATCCTCTGGAGAAGCTCTGTGCCTTCTTCCATGATTGTCAGGTCGGCTGAAGTATCTGTATCGAATACCTTGTCGAAGCCCATGCGGAGAAGTGCGCCGACCATCTGTCTTGTGGCAGCCTGACCGATAGGCATTCCGAACTCCTCGCCGATCGCCGCTCTTACTGCAGGGGCAGTCTGCACGAGTACAACCTTGTCCGGATCAGCGACAGCGTCCCATACTTCATTGATCGAGCTCTTCTCAGTGAGAGCTCCGACAGGACATGAGATCACGCACTGTCCGCAGTTGATGCAGGCAACTTCACCGAGGCCCTTGCCGAATGCAGGTCCGATCTCAGTTACAAATCCTCTGTTGATTGCATCTATTACGTGGATATTCTGTACGTTTGAGCATGCTCCGACGCAGCGGCGGCATGCTATGCACTTCTGAGGATCTCTGACGATCGAAACAGATGAATCGTCAATCGGAAGGTCGCACATGTCGCCTTCGTACTCGATCTCAGTTACATTCATCTGCTCTGACAGAGTCTGCAGTTCGCAGTTTCTGTTTCTCTCGCAAGTGAGACACTCTTTTTTATGATTCGAAAGAAGGAGCTCGAGGTTTGTCTTTCTCGCTTCTCTGATTGCAGGAGACGATGTGATGATCTCGTTGCCGTCTGCGACAGGATATACGCAGGCTGCCTGAAGAGCGCGGGCTCCTTTGACCTCCACGAGACACATGCGGCATGCGCCGATTTCGTTTACGCCCTTGAGATAGCACAGTGTAGGGATGTTAATTCCTGCTGCTCTCGCTGCTTCGAGGACAGTAGTGCCTTCTTCTACCTGTACCGCTTTTCCGTCTATTGTTATATTTACCATACTCATAAACCGCTGTCCTCCTACGACTCTTTATATATAGCCTTAAACGGGCACTTCTCGAGGCATGCGCCGCACTTCAGGCACTTTGTCTGATCGATTTCATAAGGTACTTTCTTTTCGCCTCTGATGCAGGCAACCGGGCATGTCTTGGCGCAGATACCGCAGCTCTTGCAGAGGTCCTTGTTGATCTTGATCTGAATGAGCTTCTTGCATACGCCGGCAGGACACTTCTTGTCTACTACATGAGCGATGTATTCGTCTCTGAAGTATCTGAGTGTGCTCAGTATAGGGTTTGGAGCAGTCTGACCGAGTCCGCACAGAGCTGACGCCTTGATGTTCTTTGCCAGCTTCTCGAGCTTGTCTATGTCTTCGAGCTCTCCTCTGCCGTCTGTGATCTTTTCGAGGATCTCGAGCATTCTCTTTGTGCCGATTCTGCAAGGAGGACACTTGCCGCATGATTCATCTACCGTGAATCCGAGGAAGAATTTAGCGATGTCGACCATGCAGTTGTCTTCATCCATTACGATGAGTCCGCCGGATCCCATCATCGATCCTATAGCGCTCAGATCATCATATGTCATAGGCGTGTCTATGAGGGATGCAGGAATACATCCGCCTGAAGGACCGCCTGTCTGAGCAGCCTTGAATTTCTTTCCGTCAGGAATGCCGCCGCCTATGTCATAGATTACTTCTCTCAGCGGAGTTCCCATCTCGATCTCAACGAGACCTGTGTTGTTGATATTGCCGCCTACAGCAAATACCTTTGTGCCTTTTGACTTTTCTGTTCCCATCGAAGCGAACCACTCTGCTCCGTTGAGGATGATCGGGCAGATGTTTGCGTATGTCTCAACGTTGTTGAGCATTGAAGGCTTGCCGAAAATACCCTTTACTGCAGGGAAAGGAGGACGAGGACGAGGTTCGCCTCTCTTGCCTTCGATCGAGTTCATAAGCGCCGTTTCTTCGCCGCATACAAATGCGCCTGCGCCGAGTCTGATCTCGATGTCGAAGTCAAAGCCCGAATCGAAAATATTCTTGCCGAGCAGTCCGTATTCTCTGGCCTGTTTTATTGCGATATTAAGTCTTCTTACAGCTGTAGGATACTCGGCTCTTACATAGATGTATCCCTGATGAGCGCCTGTAGCATAGCCTGCGATAGCCATTGCTTCGAGAACAGAATGAGGATCTCCCTCAAGAACAGATCTGTCCATGAACGCGCCCGGGTCGCCTTCGTCGGCGTTGCACGCTACATATTTGACATCTCCCTTTGAAGCAGCAGCAAATGTCCATTTCTTTCCTGTCGGGAATCCGGCGCCGCCTCTGCCCCTGAGACCTGATGCTGAAACAACATCGATGACTTCCTGAGGAGTCATCTCTGAAAGGACCTTTCCGAGAGCTTTATATCCGTCATAAGCGATATATTCATCGATATTTTCAGGGTCGATGCGCCCGCAGTTTCTGAGCGCAACTCTCTTCTGTCTCTTGAAGAAGTCTGTGTTCTCTACCTGGTGTCCTTCTTCATCGTATGCTTCGCCTCTGTTCGTGATCAGGAGGTTTTCTACGATTCTGCCCTTGAGGAGATGTTCCTCGGCGATAGTATCGATGTCCTTGAGTGAAACCCTCGAATACATAGAGCCCTCAGGATATACGACTACGATAGGGCCTTCTGCGCAGAGACCGAAACATCCTGTCATGATGATCTTGATCTCGTCTTTGATTCCGAGTTCGGCGAGCTTCTCTTCAAGACGGTCCTTGAGCTTCATGGAATTGTTGGAGAGACATCCGGTTCCTCCGCATATTAATACGTGTGATCTTGCAATCTGCATGAGTTCTCCTCCTGTTTAAGCGTTATTCTGATCTTTGGCAGTGATCGTGAATTCCTCTACTGGCTGTCCGTTTACGATATGCTCGGCTACGACTCTCTTAGCCTTTTCAGGAGTCATGTGAATATATGTCGTCTTTGTTCCGTCAGCGTCATATACGTCCACCATCGGCTCGAGTGCACACATGCCCATGCATCCTGTCATGCCGACCGATACATCTCCGAGGTGTCTCTTGTTGACTTCCTCTACGAAAGTGTTCATTACAGGTCTCGCTCCGGCAGCTATGCCGCATGTAGCCATTCCCACAACGATTCTTTCTCTCGTATCGGTGTTTCTCATGTTCATCTTGTCAAGGCTCTTCTGTCTGAGTTCAGCCAGTTCAGCTAATGATTTCATTTAAAATACCTCCGAATATTCTGTTAACCTGTTCGCTGATCATTTCTTTTAAATATCCGATAATGACTGTGTCATTTATCGGCAGATCACCTATCTGTTTTCTGACGTCCTCTGTCCTGAACACATATTCCTCATCGTCGTTTGACAGGAGCAGGTGATACTCAAGCTCAGGATTTCCCATTATAGAGATCGCCATAGTTTCCCCGACATCGCCGAGCGGCTTTCTGTCTATATTATCTATCTCATAAACCGCAGTGACCGTCGTGCCCCTGCCCGGCTCTGATTCGATTGAAATGCCGCCGCCGGCCATCTCGGCCGACATCCTCAGCAGCGGTATGCCGAGTCCCGCCTTGCGGGTCGTACGCGTCGTGTAAAACGGATCGGATACTTTTCTCACGGTCTCTTCGTCCATGCCCCAGCCGTCATCTTTTACATAAAGCGTGAGGAGATTCTTTTTCTTCTCGGCTTTGATGCCGACTTCGATATATGTGGAACCGACGACCGCGGAATTCTGCATGATATCCATCAGATGCAGCGATAAATCAGTCATTTTTTAGCTTTCTCTGTATTTGTCGCAGATGCTCTTTACATCGTTCTGAACGAGTTTGCCGTAAACTTCGCCGTTCACGATAGCTACAGGAGCGAGTCCGCATGCTCCTACGCAGCGGCACGCATCTATGCTGAACATGCCGTCGTCAGTAACCTCACCGGCCTTTATGCCGAGATTTTCCTCGAACTTCTCGAGGATCTTCCCTGAGCCCTTGACGTAGCATGCCGTTCCCAGACATACGCTGACAGCGTATTTGCCTTTAGGCT
The DNA here is from genome assembly GCA_902796965.1 of uncultured Eubacteriales bacterium. Lineage (GTDB taxonomy): Bacteria > Bacillota > Clostridia > Peptostreptococcales > Anaerovoracaceae > RUG708. The sequence continues at coordinate 20,833 of CADBRA010000062.1, forward strand.
GAGTCGAGAACTGTGTATAAAAAGTAACAATACCGTAGATTTCCGCGAGAGGAACTTTCTTCGCATCGGAAATGATTTCCTGCACTTCGATAGGAAGATATCCGAAGTAGTCCTGAACATCGTGAAGAATCTGTATGAGAGAACCCTCAGTATCCTTGTAGCTGTCAACTATCTCAAGGATCTTTTTCTTCTGCTCTTCAGTAACATCGACTTTCCTCAATTTGCTCATAAAAATATACCTCCTGTTAATTTTTATTGAAGCAGCACAGAATCAGATTATCAGTGGTCAGGCGTCTGACCCGAGCGTGTAATCCGCCGCGGGACCCCTGAGCAGTCTTATGAGACTGCCGGCATCTGTGATCTGTCTTTCTGTCGATATATAATTAATTCTCTCGGAGATGTCCCACAGATAGTGGGCATCGGAATTCCTCAAAACAGGATATTCCGCAAGTCCGGGATAATTATCAAAAAATAAATTCCTGTCACACTCCGACGAAAGCTCTATGAGCCTGACGTCCAGATCCTCAGGAACAGCTCCCAGGTTCGAAATCATGCTGTATGAATCTCTGTCGACGTGTGCCGGTACCGCGATGCCTCCGGCATCATATGCTTCCTCGAATATTTCCTCCGAGGAAAGCGCGGATGCTGAAATCAGCAGCGTTTCTATCCTGCCTGTCTCATTGTCATCGCTGTCAAGTATCAGCTGCTCTCCGAATATCTCCTCCCTGTTCCTGACGGGCGGCATTTTTTCGGCAATGCGCTTCTCCATTTTTTCGGCGCTCCCGATATCAGGAAACAGGGTTAGTATGTGTACTTCCTCTGCGCTCTCGACCTCAATGCCAGGCACGACGATTATTCCTGCCTTCTGCCCGGCCTCCATGACGGCTGCAGCGTTGCGGCACGAATTGTGGTCTGACACAGCTATTATGTCGAGTCCCTTGAGAACGGCCATATTTATCATGTTGTTCGGCGTCATGTCATTGTCGCCGCACGGTGAAAGCGCCGAATGCATATGTAAATCGTAGTAGTATTTCAATTTTTTCCGCCTGTAAGAGCCTCGTGAATTCTCCACGAGATCTCGTAGCTGTCAAGTTCCGTCGAAACTACGGGGATATTTTCCTTCTCGGCTCTCGATATCGTGCTCTCCGGAACAGAAATTCCCTCCGGAATTATCACGCATGCTATCTCGGCGAGCTCGGCCACAGCTATGATGTTCACGTTTGAGAGTACAGTGACCCATGCGCATCCTTTAGGCGCCTGAGCCATGACTCTGCTGAGCAGATCACAGCAGTATCCTGTCTTGACCTCTCTGTTTTTATAGATTGTGCCAGTCAGCAAAGTGCCCTGAATACAATCCGCCATATCGCTTATCGTCAATTGACTCACCTTCTTTGCCGGCGGCGCCTGTGCTTCCGGGATATCTGTCCCAGTCGGCGCCTGTGCCTGAGGACCTTTCGGCTGTCCCGCGCGAGTGTACCGCTTCCGCACTATTTACTTTATCCGAATCCGCGGGATTTCCTCTTTCTGCTTCATCCCGATCTTCATTGCTTTCTTCTTTGTTATTGCCCCTGACACCATCTTCTATGTCGAAAATATATGATGTCTCTGTTTCTCCCCCGTCTCCGGCATCTGTCTCTCCGCTCGAATTCTCCATCGTCGGAGGCATCACACCCTCGAGCTCGAACATCTCAACAGCCAGTCCGCGGACTTTTTCGCGCAGCTTGAATACGCAGTCCGTGATCTTTGCCTGGCCTCTGACTATATCTTCCGCCAGCGCCATGCAGCTCGGTGCTCCGCACGCGCCGCAGTCGATTCCCGGCAGGCTGTCTCCTATTTCCTCCATATCTGACAGCATTCTGAACGCCTCAGCCATGTTCGGGCTGAGCTGATCCACAGGAATATGCTCCGGCTTTCTGTCCCAGAGAAGATCGTGCCAGTCGACATGCTTGGCAGGCAGCTCGCCCACCTTGTAGCGGCAGTTCTGCTCGGAACGCATGTCCTTCATGATAACCTGCGCGACATAGACGTTCTTGACAGTGAGCGGGCCGCCGAGACAGCCGCCCTTGCACGCCAGGCACTCTATAAAATCGAGTCCTCTGAACTTGCTGTCCTCATTTGTGTCGACAGTTTCGAGAATCTCCACGACGTCATTTATGCCGTCTACAGCTACGAATTTCTTTGTGCCTGCCGCCAGCGACTCACCGCCCGGATTAGGCCACCTGACTCCGAAGCTGCTCGCCGTGGCGATGTCCTCTTCTTCATAAGGCGGTATGTCTTTTATAGCGGAGCGCAGCTTCATGTATATGTCCTGAAACGAAATCAGCTCGTCTATATCTGATTTCTTACCTCTGAGCGGCGCGTTCTTCGTGTGCATCTTCGCTGCGCACGGCGATATGAAGAATATCCCGATATCGTCGGGACTCAGTCCCGTCTGCTCTGAGAACTTCTTTTTTGCGAGCCCGGCAGCCGCCTCTACAGGAGCCTGCAGCGGAAGAAGATTGTCGATCAGGCTTGGGAATTTTACCTGAACGAGCTTGACTATCGCAGGGCACGCCGTCGAGATCACAGGCCTTTTTATTTCATTTTCTTTCATATACTGGCGCGTCGCGTTGCTCACGAACTCTGCGCCCTCGGCAACCTCGAATACATCATCGAATCCGATCCTCTTGAGCGCCGTCAGTATGTGATTTCTCGTTCTCGCCGTCTTGAACTGGCTGTAAAGAGCCGGTGCCGGCAGCGCGACCGTGAATTTATATTTTTCCATCGAATCAAGGCTGTCCGTCACGGCCTGCTTGGCGTTGTGAGTGCATGTCCTGATGCACTCACCGCAGTCGATGCAGCGCTCGCTTATTATGACAGCTTTTCCGTTTCTTACCCTTATGGCCTGTGTCGGACAGTTTTTAATACAGTTAGTGCATCCCATGCACTTGTCTCTGTCGAGGCGCACTGAATGGAACATGTCTTCTGATGCCTGGAGCCGCTTTTCGTCAGCTGAACTCCTCGGGTTTTCGTCTTTCATCATCTGAACCTTCCTCCCGGTGTCCTTCCAAAGCTGTAATTCGTTCAGGGTACTGTTTTTCAGCCGTCTGACATTCTCTGTCAGCGTGTCTTTCCGGTCATGCCTCCATGCTGCCTATCTGATGTCGAATGTCATTTTCACGCGCGTGCCGTTGCCGGGGCTCGAGTCTATGACCATATCGTCTGAATTGCGCTTCATGTTAGGCAGCCCCATGCCGGCTCCGAACCCCATCATCCTCACCTCGTCCGATGCCGTCGAATAGCCTTCCTGCATCGCGAGACTGATATCCTCTATCCCCTTGCCGTGATCCTCGATAAATATCACGACATGATCGGGATAAATGTCTGTGTACGCCATGCCGCCTCCGCCGTGAATAAACGCGTTTATCTCAGCTTCATACATTGCGACTGAAATCCGTTTTATGTGTGACGGCTTGACTCCAAGCATAGTCAGCGTCTTTTTCACTTTGCTCGACGCCTCGCCGGCCGACGCAAAATCGTCCTTTACAATAGGCGTCTCTATATGCATACTGTTTTCTTCAGCCAATCTGCCTTACTCTCCCTCCGGACATGAAATGTAACGGCGTCCCGGCTTCAATCCCTCCCGGAAAAGCACACCGCACGCCTCAAACATCATCAGGTCGGTCCTCATGACCGCGACCGAGCTGTCTGAAGCGAGACTCATAACCTGATCCGGTATCTTCTTTCCTCTGACGAACAGCACAGCCGCCGCATTCACCATTTCGGCTGTCCTTATGACCTGAGGATTCATGAGACCTGTGATGATTAAACTGCCGTCCGCCGTTCCGACCATAACTTCACTCATAAGGTCAGCCGCCACCGCGCTTGTAATGTCAGCCGATCGCGGCGCTTCAGGTTCATAAAGCACCTGCGCCGACACAAGACCTGCTATTTCCTGAATGTCCATGTAGAAACGTCTCCTGCGAAACAATAATAAGAAAATATGAGAATAATATCATGTGGCATGCTCCTGGCGCCTGTGACGTACACAGAACCCTGAACATCCCGCCTCAATATGTTAAAAACCATTTGAACGAGCCTCAGCCATGAAAAAAGCTGAGAGACGTCACTGTATGCAATCTTCTATATCATTGATTTTATCAAATTAAATAATTATTTCAAGGCGGGCTTTTAGGCTGAAATTCACGGCTGGTTATTTGATAAACAATGAAAAAATGAAAGATTTCCGGTTCCGTCCGCTCCGCGGACCAAGAAAAGCTGAACGGGCCGTATTTTTCCGCTTTAAAGCGCCTTCAAAGCCATATTTGAAGCCGGTTTCCCGCATTTAAAATATTGGTGCACTAAATATTTTTATAGGTATTATAAGGAAGAAGACAATACTCAGCTCTTTTAAGTGAAGAAATTAACGCAGATTTTTTAAATTTTTTATCAGACAATATAAAGACGGGACAAAGAAATGAATTCTTTGCCCCGTAAAAAAGCATCTCAGGCATATCACATCATTCTATCCGGCTATGCTGTGCCACAGACCTGTAATTTTACCAAGCATGCTGTAGAAAAATGACTCTTCGACTGAATTCTGCGTGACGAGATCATATGTTCCCATCTTCTGACCTTGTCTGTAGACAGTTACAGTACCTGCTTTTGTCCCTTTTCTCACCGGCGCTGTCAGCTCTTTGGAATCCGTCTTGTACGTGAAGTCGTCCTTCGTGTAATTCGTGCCGTCCGCTGTTTTTTCAACAGTCATGTTTATGTCTTTTCCGGGCACGAGACCGACCTTGCTGTTCCTTCCGTGTTTAACGGCGCTATGCGTCACGGCCTCGTTTTTATGTATGATCGTCAGCGCTTCAAAATTCGCAAATCCCCAGTCCAGTATCTTTATCGCATCCGGATACTGGTCATAATAAGATGCCTTAAGCGTGACGCTTATGATATCGAGGCCGCCGCGCTCAGCGTCAGCCACCAGGCATGACTGCGCTGCGTTTGTATATCCCGTCTTTATTCCTTTTATTCCTTCATACCGCACAGGGCGCTCTGCGCCGTCGACTTGAACTGTGCCCGTTCCGGTGAGCAGTTGATTAGAATTCTTCACCTTTCTGGCCTCATGCATATTGGTCGCCGGGATCGTATAAGTCTTCGTCTTTACAATCTTTGCAAACGTCGGATTCTTCATGGCCTCAGATGCTATGAGCGCGAGATCGTGAGCCGTCGTCACATGATTGTCATCAGGCAGGCCGTTGGGAGACACGAAATGAGTTCCCGTGCAGCCTATCTCTGCTGCTCTCTTATTCATGAGATCCGCAAAGTCCTCTATATTACCCGACACAGCTTCTGCCAGCGCAACGGCCGCATCGTTTGATGACTTGAGCATCATGCCGTAAAGAAGCTGCTCGACGGTGAGCTTCTCGCCAGTGTGGAGCTCGAGTATTGTGCCGTCAGCCTTCATGACATCCGGTCCGCACGTGACCGCATCGTCCAGGTCAAGATTTTCTATCGCGAGCAGCGCCGTCATCATCTTTGTCGTGCTTGCCGGAAACTCCGTCATGTTCATCGATTTGTCGAGCAGTACCTCGCCTGTTTCTGCATCTATGAGCACAGCGCTCTGTGCGCCGATTGCCGGCACACTTGTCATCGCAGACGCCGTGCACGTAAATACCGCCGTCATAAGGAGCACGGCGGAAATAATCAGTGATGTTAATCTCTTGTTCACGTAATCCCCCTGACACAGTTCATTCTGGCATGCTGCGGGTATTTCGCCCCCTATCAAAAATCAGAAGCCCACTAAATTAATGCAGCTATCTCAATTTGCTGAAAATATCCCGGTTTCCTGCCAATCTGAAATAATCTAAAGTTGATCTGAAATAATCATAGAATTGATTATAGCATCCGGCGGGAATAAGTCCACTTTAATATTCTTATTTTTGATTAAGCGCTGTGTCCGCTGTATCACACAGGCTTTTACACCATTGCAGCAGCGTTTTCTTAAGAAAACCGCAGGCTTTCGGCACTTGTGCCAGAACAACTATACGCGTGATCAGCCATGACTTTTCTGCACTCTCAGAAAAAAAGTCATTTGCTCATCTTTCGTTGATATTCACAAATCAAAAGCGTATAATGTACCCATATTTTTTAATGTTATGAAATTAACAGTATAAAAAATCAATTCTGTTAAATCACAGGAGGGCGAAAATCAATGGATAGAGTTTACAATTTCTCTGCAGGACCTTCAACTCTGCCGGTTGAAGTACTTCAGGAAGCTGCTGCAGATATGCTCAATTACAAAGGCTGCGGAATGTCTGTCATGGAAATGAGCCACCGCTCTCAGGATTTCCAGGACATCATCGACGCCGCCGAGAGCGATCTCAGAGATCTCATGAATATACCTGACAACTACAAGGTTCTTTTCCTTCAGGGCGGCGGAACTCTTCAGTTCTCCATGGTTCCGATCAATCTTCTGAGAAACACGAAAAAAGCCGACTATATTGTAACCGGAAACTGGGCAAACAAGGCTTATCAGGAAGCGACGAAATTCGGCGACGTCATCGCCGCCGCTTCTTCAAAGGACAAGAACTTTACATATATACCAAAGGTGGGAAAGGACGCATTCCGTAAGGATGCCGACTACGTGTACATCACTACAAACAACACGATATACGGTACGAGATATAATTACATCCCTGACACTGGAGACATTACACTCGCAGCTGACCAGTCATCCAACTTCCTTTCCGAAGAATATAATGTAGAAGACTTCGGACTCATCTATGCAGGAGCTCAGAAGAACGTCGGTCCTGCCGGCGTCACGATTGTGATCATCCGCGACGATCTCCTCGGATTCGCTCCTGAAAGCACACCGATCTATCTCGACTACAAGACTCACGCCGACAAAGGTTCGATGTACAACACTCCTCCGTGCTACAGCATCTACATTGCAGGCCTCACGTTCAAATGGATAAAGAAGATGGGCGGCGTAAAAGGCATAGAGCAGCATAATATAGAACAAGCTGAAAAGCTCTACAGCGCTATTGACAACAGCAGCCTCTTCACATGCCCTGTAGTAAAGGAAGACCGTTCGAGAATGAACGCCGTTTTCGTTACAGGAGATAAAGATCTCGACGCGAAATTCGTGGCTGAAGCCAGAGAGCACGGTATCGTGAACATCAAGGGACACAGATCTGTAGGAGGTCTGCGCGCGAGCATCTACAACGCAATGCCTGACGAGGGCGTCGATGCTCTCATAGACTTCATGAAGAAGTTTGAAATGGAAAACAAATAATACGAAAAGAGGATCTCTTCAATATGTATAATATCGCTACACTCAATAAAATTTCGCCTTACGGCCTCAACGAGCTTACTGACGATTACAAGCTCATCGACAGTCTTGAAGATGCCGACGGCATCATAGTCAGAAGCCAGAACATGAAGGAAATGGATTTCTCCGACAGTCTCCTCTGCATCGCCAGGGCCGGCGTCGGCGTAAACAACATTCCTATCAAAAAATGTGCCGAGCACGGAATCGCCGTGTTCAACACACCTGGCGCCAATGCAAACGCAGTAAAGGAGCTCGTTATCGGTGGAATGATAGCTGCCTCGAGAAATTTTGTTGACGCAGTCAACTGGTCCGAATCGCTAAAGTCCGGCGAACTCAGCATCGCCAAGCAGGTCGAAAAAGGCAAGAGCCAGTTTAAAGGCAACGAAATCATAGGCAAGACACTCGGCGTAATCGGTCTCGGCGGCATCGGCGTTCCTGTGGCTAATGCGGCTGCGTCCCTCGGAATGAATGTCATCGGTTATGACGCTTACCTTTCGGTGCGCAGTGCGCTCCATCTCTCCAACAGTGTAAGAGTCGTTGAAAATATGGAAGATATGCTTCCTGAGCTCGATTATCTCACTGTACATGTGCACGCAAACGATGAAACTAACGGAATGATAAACAGCGAGGTTTTCGACGCACTCAAGCCAGGCTGCGTTCTTCTCAACTATGCAAGAGCTTCAATAGTTGATTTCGCGTCGCTGAAAAAAGCACTCGAATATGGCACAATCCGCAAATACGTCACCGACTTCCCTAACGAAGACGTGCTCGCGCTGCCGAACACGATCGTGACGCCTCACATAGGAGCTTCAACGGACGATGCCGAAGACAACTGCGCTGAGATGGCTGTCCAGGAACTCATGGACTACATAGAAAACGGAAACATCAGGAATTCTGTAAACCTTCCGGCTGTCGACATGGGTGTGTGCAACGCGTCCAGCAGAATCGCGATGATCCACAGAAATATCCCTAATATGATCGGACAGATCACCGGAACGATCACTGCTCACAATATCAGAGACCTCACAAACAGGAGCCGCGAGGGCTTCGCCTACACGCTGATAGACCTCGACTCTAAGGTCTCAGATGAAACACTAGAGAAATTGAATAACATCGATGGTATGATCCGTGTAAGGGTTATCAAGGCTTAATACGCCTGCCCGGCTCTGCGATTTTAATGTTAAAACGAAACGCGGTCTTTATGAAAGGTGACAGCACCTTTCATAAAGACCGCGTTTCATCGTTTTTCAGCCAAATAATCGTGCCCGTAAAGGAGTCAGTGCCCGCTGAAAGCTCCTGTCCCATAAAGTTACTACAGTCTGCTGTCAGCTCATATTGTCCTGATACAAGCTCACGCAGAGAAGTGCAGCTTCAGCCGGATTAATCATTGTCGACTTTCTGCCCGGAACCGCCCGGCCGTGCTTGTCCGCGGAGCGGACGCATGATATTGATTTTTCCTCAGTCCGCAGCGCGGCAGCGGCTGCCGTTTATTTACTTTCCAGTTCTTTTACGAGATCCTTTATACGCGAAAGTCCCTCGATTATACTGTCGAGGTCTGTGGCGTATGCGATTCTGATGAATCCGTCCATTCCAAACGCTGAGCCAGGCGCTACCGCTACATGTTTTTCGTTCAGGAGCTTCATCGTGAAATCCTTTGAATACTCTTCTGTCGCGCCCGGGAGTGCCTCAATCGCGCTCTTTACGCACGAGATATCGAGGAAGAGGTAGAACGCACCCTTCGGCTCGATGAACGGAACTTCCGGCAGTTCTTTTTTTAGGTATGCTGACGCGGCTTCCATGCGTTCTCTGTACTTGCCGATCATCATCCCTGTGTAGTCCGAGCCGCTGTTCAGTGCGTCGACACCCGCCCACTGCGAGACCATGGACGGATGCGATGTTATGTGTCCCTGCAGCGAACCCATCGCTTTTGCGATCTCTGCTGTAGTCGCTGTGTACCCGATTCTCCAGCCAGTCATAGGTATAGACTTTGAAAGGCCGTTTATGAGCACCGTCATGTCTTTTGCCTCACTGATCGAGGCCATGCTTACGAACTCGTCTGCGAAACAGATCCTCTCGTAAACTTCATCCGACATGATGTATATGCCGCGCGGAACGCAGACATCAGCTATGCCCTGAAGCTCTGCTCTTGTGTGTACCGTACCGAGCGGATTCGACGGATTGCAGAGAATGATCATCTTTGTCTTGTCCGTGGCGTATTTTTCTATGTCCTCTCCCGTGAGCTTAAAATCGTTTTCTCTCTTTGTTTCGACGAAAACAGGCTTTCCTCCGCAGATCTTAACTATCTCCGGATAGCTGACCCAGTATGGTGCCGGTATGAGAACCTCGTCTCCCGGGTTGAGAAGCGTCAGGCACGCGTTCGTGATGCACTGCTTTGCACCGTTCGTGACAACTATCTGATCCGGTGTGTACTCTACTCCGTTTTCTCTGCTGAGCTTGCCGCATATCGCCTCGCGCAGCTCCATGAGCCCCGGTGCCTTGTCATATCTTGTCTTGTTCTCGACGATCGCCTTTATCCCGCCGATTTTTGCTGCATCTGATGTATTGAAGTCGGGTTCGCCGACGCTCAGATTTACAATCTCTGTGCCGGCTTCTCTGAGCTCGAACACGCGTGCGTTGATTTCAAGTGTTCCCGACGGAACCATATTTTTGATTCTTTCCGAAAGCATTCTTTTTCCTCCTGCTTTTTATCACTAAGGCATTTCCCGGCTGCATCCGGCGTTTCATTGCGCGCAGCGCGTATCTGTTCCAGATGATGAATATTCTTAAAGGAACTGTCCCGCAGAGCTTCTGACTGCCGCAGCCGTTTCCCAATGCCACATTTTGTGCTTTGATGTTATGAATACCTTTCCTCGCCCCTGCCGAACCATACTGCATTTATCAGCATGCCGACGACGAGTATATATCCCAGCCAGTAAAACCACATCATTAGGGCAATGATGGCTGCAAGGCTCCCGTAAACGAGATTTAAATGAGAAAAGTATTCGAAATATATGTAATATGCGATAGTCGCCACGAGTATCGCGGCGGCGGCGAACAGACTGCCCGGTATCGTCTCCTTCAGGGATATAGTTTCGTTCGGCGTCATCATGTAGTTCACCGCTATTACGAGCCAGAATATGAACAGCGCGAGCGGCCACCTCAGAACAGATGTCATGAAGTGAAAACTGACGTGGAATGTATCACCGAGAGCTGTATTTGCGAGACTGATGGCCAGGTTGCCGTAAACCAGCAGCATCATGCATGTCATGATCGTTATAATCAGCACGATCAGCGTGAATATCGCCCTCGCGCGAGCCTTGAAATAGCCGAGAAATCCATTTTCACCGTCGCACATGTATGTATAGTTTGCAATTCTGATCATCGAGAATTCCAGCTTGGATGCCGACCACAGCGCAACTATGATGAATATCAGGTTTATGCCTCCTGTGTGCGTACCCTGAATGGCTGTAAGCAGATTGTATATGACGGTGTTTCCTCTGGATGCCTCTATGAGCTGCATATATACTTCTCTGACCGCACTGATGCGGTATACGATCTGGAGCATCAGTGTAACTACCGGAACAATGGCAAAAAGAAAATAGAAGCCTATTTCAGCCGCCGTCCCCTGATAGTACGGATCCTGAAGCCGTCTGATGGTCCTCATACCGACTGTAAAAATTCTCCTGCCGGTACCCATGTTCTTCAGGTTTTCAGCCATCTCCCTTGCTTTTTCTTTGTGGAACAGTTTCATAGTTTTTCTTCCGAAATTTTTTTCCTGAGATTGAGAAGCGCTATGGCTCTGTGGCTTATGATGTTCTTCTGTTCTTCGTTCAGTTCGGCAAACGTCCTGTCGTATCCGTCCGGCACGAACAGAGGATCGTATCCAAATCCGCCTCTGCCCCGCGGCGCTCTGAGAATTCTGCCTCTGCACTCACCTTTAGCTGTAATGACAGTTCCGTCCGTTCTGCAGAGCGTTATCACGCACACGAACCGCGCAGTGCGTTTTTCGTCAGGTACGTCCACGAGGAGCCTGAGAAGTTTCGCATTGTTTTCCTCGTCAGACGCACCTTCTCCGGCAAATCTCGCCGAATAAACGCCAGGAGCGCCGTTCAGCGCATCGACTGCGAGTCCTGAGTCATCGGCTATCGCATCCGCACCTGCAGCCTCCATGACGCCATGCGCCTTAAGGAATGAATTTTCTTCAAATGTCGAACCGATCTCTTCGATTTCGATATCTCCGGCGCCTGCGTCCTTTTTCGATATAACTTTAATTCCGAATTCCGCTGTTATTTCTCCGATTTCCCGGAGTTTCCCGGGATTCCCAGTGGCAGCAACAACGATCAGTCCGTTTTTCCCGGAATCTGTCATGTTTTTTCCTCCCCGAACATCAAGATTATATTAATGCATATTTTATCAGTTTAGATGCGCCGTGACAATAATATAACCGCCTGACAGCCATGTCACGGTCCGGATAAATTGATCCGTGCTAAAATCCAGCCGGCCCACGAGCGCTCCGCTCACAAATCAGCCGCACCGCTGCATCGCCCGACTAAAAGTTCTGATTCTGCGTTTTGTCATCTGACTGCGCTCCTTCTGCTGATCTGTAACGACATCAAGCAGTACATCAGTGCAGAGTCCGATCATAAAATCAGGCATCTAAGCCTCCGACCCGTGCGCGGAGCGCTCGTGCTGGAACCGCCGCTGAACACAGACTAAAGCTTTCATGCCGTCATTTAGTCGTACTGCACTGCATTCTTTGTTAAAAATGTATCAGCAATATCTCATTTATCATGTGCGGACATTCAAAATCAGTCTGCTTGTCCTAATAGCTGTAATTAAAAACATAAATTTACGGTTGATATTTAACCCTCACAATACTATGATATTGAACTATGCCAGCTGCACCAGCCGGCAGCACTTATCGTTTCATTTATATTGAATATTCTAATCAAGGACAGGTATTGCTATGTTTTTTGTTACTCTCGAGCAGGTTATCATAATGCTCCTGCTCATGTTAGTCGGACTGCTGTGCGTAAAAATAGGTTTTATTCACGAGAAGACCGTCACTGATATGACTCAGGTTCTTCTCTACATCATTTCACCGTGCCTCATTCTGAAGGCATTTCAGGAGGATTTCTCGCAGGAACGTCTGATACTGCTCGGAAAGCTTCTGCTCATCCTGGGCATCACATTTGTCGCGAATATATTCATCGCGATGCTGCTGTTCAATAAGAAAACTGTAAAAAATAAAGAAACGTGCGACATACTAAGATTCGGCGCATCCTACACTAATTCCAGTTTTATCGGAATTCCGCTCGCTCAGGCCCTCAACGGCGCCATGGGCGTATTCTGCGCTGTGCCTTATCTCGTGCTCTTCAACATTTTTCTGTGGACTCACGGCACATCGCTCTTCAATAAAAACAACGACGCAAAGATCAGTCACTGGGAAACGCTGAAAAAAGTAATCATAAACCCGAATATACTCGCTTCAGCCGCCGGTCTTGTCTTTTTCATCGGCAATATTACATTCCCGTCGATCGTAAGCGATGCGCTCACTTATGTCGGTAATCTGAATACGGGACTCAGCATGATCGTAATAGGCACAAATCTCGCCCTGATAAGCTTCAGGGACATCATAACGGACAAAATGGCATGGCTCGGCACGATAGTCCGCAATGTCGTATTCCCTGTGATTCCGATAATTCTGCTTATGCTGATACCGCTCGACCACGTCGCTGCGTCCACGACACTCATAGAAGCGAGCTGCCCTGTAGCCGGCACAGCTGTAATGTTCAGCATACTGAATGAATATGATGTCCAGTTCACGACGAGGCTTATATGCCTTTCAACCGTGATGTCGGTACTGACAATACCTGTCATCATGACAGTCGGAGAAATGACCGGAATTTAAGATATCCATACTAATATAATAATAGGAAATAAAAGAGAGCAGCCGCAATGAGCTGCCCCGGGTCAGACAAAAGTCTGAACTTAAGGGGACACCTCATACAGGCTGCTCTTTTGTTATATTCGATATATGGATGCCAAGAGGCTGGATCTGCGGCCTGCGGATTCGCCTCACACGGCTTTAAGGATCCATCCTGAAGGCATGCGTCAGTTTTTCTCTATCTCTTGTTGCTCGCTCCGAGCACGTCTCTGATCTTGTGAGAAACCATGCCCTTTACAGCGTCTCTGGCAGGCCCGAGATACTTGCGCGGATCAAATACTTCAGGATTTTCAACGAGGAACTTCCTGATCTCTGCTGTCATCGCAAGACGGATGTCTGTGTCGATGTTGACCTTGCAGACTCCGTGCTTTACAGCTTCTCTGATCATGTCCTCAGGCACGCCCTGAGCTCCGGGAATATTGCCGCCGTATTTGTTGCACTTGTCGACGAATTCAGGGATTACTGTTGAAGCTCCATGGAGAACAAGAGGAATCTCAGGAATGAGCTTGTGAATTTCATCGAGTCTCTCGAAGTCGAGATACGGCGTGCCCTTGAATTTATATGCTCCATGACTCGTTCCGATAGCGACAGCCAGCGAATCAACGCCTGTGCGTTCCACGAATTCCTTTGCCTCCTGAGGATCTGTAAATGTAGCTGATCTCTCGTCCACGTTTATATTGTCCTCTACGCCGGCAAGTCTTCCGAGCTCCGCCTCTACGACCACTCCGTGGTCATGTGCATAGTCGACGACTTCCTTTGTCATCTTTATATTTTCTTCAAAAGGATGCTTTGAACCATCGATCATTACAGAAGTGAATCCGTCGTCGACACACTTTTTGCAGATGTCGAAATCTTCACCATGGTCGAGATGGAGCGCGATGTCAAGTCCTGTGTCTTCGACAGCAGCTTCAACAAGCTTTGTCAGGTAGATCGATCTCGCGTATTTGCGCGCGCCGGCGGAAACCTGCAGTATCAGAGGCGCGTTTTCTTCGATCGCCGCATCCACGATGCCCTGAATGATCTCCATATTGTTCACGTTGAACGCGCCTACCGCATAATCAGAGTTGAGCGCTTTTTTGAACATTTCTGTTGTAGTGACAAGTGCCATTCGGATAACCTCCTGTTATTTCCCATAAGATTTTAAACCTAATTGATTTTACTACCTCGTGTCCGATATGTAAACCGGACATAACCGCGTGTTATCTGCCGGCGCTTATGCGATCAGCACCTTTGCAGATTCATGTGCCAGTCCTCTGCTCCGGCACCAGCGCGGCTCTCAGCTCTTCAGCATTTTCAGCCACCAGACTGACAGAGACATGACCTGATTTCTCGGCAGACTCTCTGTGTGTGGCAGCCGATGCATGACTGATGCCTGATTCTGCGGTATGTGTCTCTGCAGGCGCACAGATGCACACTGCGCCTGCATCTGTGCGCGGAGCGCACGCGGTGCATGATTTTTAACATGCATAATGCCTTGAGAACATGCATACTCGATGTCCACCCAGGTTATCTGTCAAGGTCTTCGACTGCGTAGTTCAGCCATTCCTCGAGTGCGATGGCGTTGTTGTACATCTTGCTCTTGGCGGCATAGAGCAGGGTTACCTGTCTGCCGGCCTTGAGTTCTTCATCGATCTTCTTCACAAATGCCGGAGCATTTGAATTTTCATCGAGCTCATCGTTATATTTTCCCTGAAAATCAAGATATCTCTCTGCTTTGTGACCGAACCATTCGCATAGTTCTTTAGAAGGCGCAATCTGCTTTGCCCAGTCATCGAGCGCCGCTCTCTCCTTGCTCACGCCTCTCGGCCACATTCTGTCGACGAGTACTCTGTATCCGTCCGCTTCATCCGGCTCTTCATATATTCTCTTTGTCTTTATCGCATATGCCATTATAAAAGCCTCCCTTTCATCAGCTCATGCGCATCTGCAGCCCGCCTGGCTTTGCAGCGGTTTATGCGCTGCCGCGGCAGTTTGCCATCCGCCGCGAAATCTGTAATACAAGTATAGCACTTTGCGGAATATTTTTTGCACAGAAAAGGCGCTCTGCGCGATTGATGCGCAGAACGCCTGAACATTTTTAATATCGGTCCGTATAATCTGTCTTTATATCACCGCAGCCGCATATCACAAGAAAAATACGAGGGTGTCTACTATGAACGTAGGGATCAGAATTGAGAACGACCATGCCATATAACCGAAGAATGAAGGCATCTTGATCTTATTCTCTTCTGCTATCGACTTGACCATAAAGTTAGGCGCATTGCCGATGTATGTGTTCGCGCCCATGAATACGGCACCGGCCGAAATAGCCTCGAGCATCTTGACCTCGATGAGTCCGACTGAAGTATGAACGCCGGCTGTCTCGCCTAAAGCTCCGGCAACCTGCAGGAATACGAGGTACGTCGGCGTGTTGTCGAGGAACGATGACAGCATGCCTGTAGCCCAGAAAATAGGAGCAGGATGCGAAAGTCCGAGCTGTGAACCGTGAACTCTCAGGATCGCAAGTGCCGGAATCATAGTGATGAATATTCCTATGAAGAGCTTTGCTACCTCTGCGATAGGCGCATATGTAAATTCATTGATCTCTCTCGTCGACTTCTTCGTCGTCTTAATTGACAGGAAAGCGGCCAGAAGAATTATGATGCACTCTACGAATGAACCCCACGGGAATACGCAGTCATCGAATACATGGATGCCTGAGCCTTCCTTGAAAGGAAGAACGCCAGAAAGTATTACGCCGAAGATTATCATGGCAATGAAGATGATATTGTGTCCGCCTTCTATGCTGATCTTTTCCTTAGGAGCATTGTTGTCTATCATGTCCTGAGGAGATCTGCCTGCAGCATATTCCTTCTTGCAGTAATGTCTGTCTATGAGTACAAAAACTACAGTCAGAATGATGACGTTCAGAATGAGTATCGGAAGCATATGAGTTGTCGTCCACAGGAACGGCACGCCTCTCTGGAATCCCATGAACAGAGGAGGATCGCCGAGCGGTGTCAGACAGCCTCCCATGTTGGCTACCGTAAATATGAAGAAAACTATAATATGCGCTTTCTTTTCTCTCCACGCGTTGGCTCTGATGACAGGTCTGATCATGAGCATGGCAGCTCCTGTCGTTCCTATCCAGCTCGCAAGAAATGTTCCTATCAGAAGCAGAATCACGTTCATCTTTGTCGTACCGGCGAGCGTACCCTTTATCGCGATGCCTCCGGCAACGACGAAGAGTCCGAACAGCAGAACTATGAACGGAACAAAGTCGAGCAGCACAGATTCGAGCAGCCTGTACCACGCCTCTCCCGGACCGTAAGCCACTGCAAAAGGAATAAGAAACACAGCAGACCACGCAAGAGCTACCCAAAGCATATTCCTGTCCCACCACTCCGGCTTTATGAGCGGAACGATGGCTATCGAGAGCAGCATACCCACAAAAGGCACGATGCTCCAGATAGGAAGGCTTTCATTTACAGCTTCGTGCGCAGCCTCATCCGCGAAGACTGCAGGCGCGCTCATACACAGAACTGCCACAGCCGCGAGGATGATTCTGAATGCTTTTTTCATAAGCCATACCTCTCTAATAACAAAACAGCAAAAAATTTCCCTTAAAATTGCACACCGCGGATATAAAAGGAACACGGCTTTCACCCCACATGCAGGCATGCGGTTTTTTCGCTGCAGCATCTATAACCACGGTATTAACATTGATTTTATATCTATGACTTTAATAAATCAATGATAAAATCTCCATTTCATTTCGTCCGGCTGTCCGCCAATTAAAATGAACTGACAGCTTCAGGGCCAGCACAGACAGATCAGCAAATACTGAAAAACGCCTAATCCCTCGAGCGCTCCGCGTACAGATTTCTCACGGCGGGCTCCACCCAAACGGCCTCTCCGCTGCAGCATCGCAGCGATATTTCTGATTCAATCTGTGTTACGCCGCAGTCAGACAACGAATCCCAGCGGATCGTTCACGTTATATATGAAGTTCATCATGACGAGTGCAGCCATAGTGGAGACATTCTCCTCTTTGAGTATGCGCCTGCACTCCCATCTGTCAGCCAGAATTACTCTGATGTCTTCTGTCTGCTCCTCGTGCTCACTCGTCGGAGTGCCGGAGCCGAATCCGAACACGAGCGAAATGCTCTCATCTGTCATTCCCGCCGAGCTGAAGAACGGCCTTGACGAATCGCGGCTTTTGAGAAGCATCAGCTTCATGCCTGTCTCTTCATAGAACTCGCGAACGCCGGCCTCCTCCGCAGTCTCTCCCTTTTCTATGAGGCCTGCCGGCAGCTCATAGATATAATCGTCGAGCGGATAACGGAATTGTCTTTCGAGCACGAGTCTGTCACCCGACACTGCGCAGATCATTACAGCATCAGCCCTCTGGTCTGAAGGCTTTCCTTCGCGGCTCATCTTCAGACTGTCGGCAGTGCGCGCTCTTGAAGCCACTTCATATCTGATGATGTCTCCGCTTCTCGTCTCTGAATCGAGCGTATACAGATTTAAAAATCTGTTGTCAGTCTGTTTTGAAATCTTTTTTACTCTTTTCATTAAAAAACCACACTTTCCATGCGCCTGACGCGGATTTCATCCTTTCAGGCACCGCTTCCATATTTCAGCTTTTCCGGCTCACATCGCCGGACCATGACGTCATATGATCGCGAAACGTGTTTTCTGCTCCCGACGCATCAGTCTATGACGGATATGTTCGAAATGACAGGCTGGTCAGCTTTTGCTACCATGCCGTTCTGATCCTGTACTCTGGTGTTGCTGCAGATATCATCTATGACATCCATACCGTCTGTCACGTATCCGAAGCACGCGTACTGGCCGTCAAACGCCGTATAGTCAGCGTCCATGATGAAGAACTGGCAGCTTCCGCCATTGTAATCTGACGTTCTGGCCATAGATATCGCACCGCGTGTGTGCGACAGCGTGTTATTAACTCCGTTTGCCGAAAACTCGCCCTTGATATTGTATCCTGCTGTTCCAGTGCCGTTTCCTTCAGGATCGCCTCCCTGGACAAACTGTCCCGGAATGATCCTGTGGAACGTCGTGCCGTTGTAGAATCCCTGTTTAGCGAGATCGACGAAGTTAGTTACTGTGACCGGTGCCTGATCAGCGTCAAGCTCTATCGTAACTGTTCCGTGGTCCTTGATCTCCATCTGAACATGATGTTTTCCTGAAAGCAGCTCGTCTGAGCTGAATTCCTTGAGTTTGTTTCCTTCCGGCGCGGACGCCTGCTGAGAGCTGCCAGCGCTTTCGCTTGCTGACGAAGCAGCCTTGCTGCTGCCGCTGCCGGACGAACTTCCGCACGCAGTCATAACTCCAATGCACAGCGCTATGCACATAACTATGCTAAAAAATTTCTTTTTGTTCATTTATTCCCCCTGTTTTTCTCAGCCGTGTCTTTCTTTCTCAGTTCCCTGTATTTTCTTTGCTGCTCTCCACTTCCGCGAGCGTCTGTCACTCCCGGATACACGAGTCTACAGTCATTCAGCTTAAGATCAGCACGTCAGTCTCTCGCCATAGCAGCTTTGTACTGATCGTATTCATCAGTAACCTTTTTGTCAGGCTCACCTGTCAGGAGACTCACTGCTATTATCATAACAAGAGCGAGTATAAACGCCGGAAGGAGTTCATAGATATCCCAGCCGCCGCCGAGAGGACGGATAATGTATTTCCATATGAAGACCATAGCTCCGCCTGTGATCATGCCGGCAAGTGCACCCCACTTGTTTGTTCTGCGCCAGAACAGCGCACAGAGCACAACAGGACCGAACGAGGCTCCGAATCCAGCCCACGCGAACGAAACGATCATGAAGACAGAGCTGTTAGGATCTCTGGCCAGGAACATACCGATTATCGAGATGATTATGAGCGAGCCTCTCGCAATGAGCATCTCCGTTTTAGCGCTCACCTTAAGACCGAACACTTCCTTTATCAGGTTCTGTGATACGCTCGACGAAGCTGCCAGAAGCTGCGAATCCGATGTTGACATAGTTGCAGCGAGTATGCCTGCCAGAATAACTCCGGCCAGGAGAGCAAATCCGAATCCATGCTCAGCGATGAGCATAGCGAACTTTACGATGATCGTCTCTGAATCAGCACCCTCGAGCTTTACTACCCTGCCTGCAGCTGTAGCTGCGTTTCCGGCGATTCCTATTAAAAGCGCAACCGCCATCGAGATGAATACCCATACAGTTGCGATTCTTCTCGAAGTTTTGAGCTTTGTGTCGTCTTTTATCGCCATGAATCTGAGCAGGATATGCGGCATTCCGCAGTATCCGAGGCCCCATGCCATTGTCGATACAATGTCTATAAAGCCGATGTGTTCAGCTCCGCCTGTCTCGGCATTATGCACTGACGTCAGGCTCATGTACCCTTTAAGACTGTCTCCGTTAATAATGACCTGCTCGAATCCGCCGGCCGCGTGTATTCCGTAGAACAGAACCGCAAATATCGAAATCGTCATTACTATGCTCTGAACGAGGTCAGTAGTAGACGCAGCGAGGAATCCCCCGAGTGCAGTGTACGCTATGATGACAAGCGCGCTGACAATCATCGCTGTAAGATAATTTATGCCGAAAAGACTGTTGAAAAGCTTTCCGCAGGCCGCGAATCCAGACGCTGTGTATGGTATGAAAAATACTATAATTACGACAGCCGCGATCGCAGTCAGAATCTTTTTGTCATCGCCGAATCTGTTTGAGAAGAACTGAGGAATCGTGATCGAATTTCCTGAAATTTCAGAATATCTCCTGATTCTCTTAGCGACAAACAACCAATTTAGATAAGTACCGATACCGAGTCCGAGAATCGTCCAGAAGTTGCTGGCCAGACCGGACAGATAAGCTGCCCCCGGTATGCCCATGAGCAGCCAGCTGCTCATATCTGAAGCCTCCGCGCTCATCGCCGTGACAAACGGACCCAGCTGTCTTCCTCCCAGATAAAAGTCATCGGTATTCTTGTTACGTCTGGAGAACCACACACCTATATACACCATTAGTGCCAGGTACGCGACTATCGAGATCGTAATGAAGATCTGTGATGATGTCATAAAAAAACTCCTTAACAAATAATTTCTGTGCTCTTTAATGTGGCAAAGCCGCTTATTCGACTGCACCGCTATAAAGCAACATAATATTAGAATTATACCATAAATAAGCATAAAAAATGCAGGACAGAGACCCTATCCTGCATGAAAAAGCATAATTTCCGGTAATTATAAAATGATATGATGCAGCTTCTCAGCGCTCCTGTCTTTATTAACCGCCCCGGAGCGTCTGGTGAAAATGATTCAGATGCTGCCGAACAAACATCCCGCCGCCTCTTTTTTAATTCTGCGGACGGAGTCCGCGCGGACGCATACTATGACGGCGCTGACAGGTTTTGTGCGGTCTGATCAGTCTACCCGTTTACCTTATTTATGGCGGCAGCAATCTTTCCAGGAACCATTCTGCACTTGTCTTCGCTGATCGCTGAAATCGCGATTCTTATTCCGCCTCCTATAGCTACGCCGAATATGTTGTCCTTGAAGAGTTCTTCATTTACAGCGTCGTCGTTTTCGCACGGAACTGTTACGAAGAATCCGCCCTTGAACGGGCATGTTCTGAGATCAGCAGCAGCAGCCGATTCTCTGAACGCATTGCATCTGGCCGACAGCATGTCCTCGTAGACCTTTCTCTCGTCGAACACCTTCTTAAGCAGAGCTTCGTCGTTGAACACTTTTGCGAGAGCGAGCTGGCCTACTCTTACGCAGTTTGACCAGGAACCTCTGCTGGCGAATGACGTAACTCTCTTGAACTCATCAGCAATGGCCTTGTTCTGAGTTATGCAAAGCATCGCTCCTGTGCGCAGTCCATAGAACGTGAAGCCTTTTGATGCCGAAAATCCTGCGACTACGAGAATATTGTCAGGCATATTGCCGAACTTCGGCAGGAAACTTCTCGCTGTCGAAGAATCGCCCGAGAAATCTATATAGGCTATGTCGAGAAGCATCGTGATCTTCTTTCCGCCGGCGCCGCATCTCTTGAGGATAGCAACTATCTCATCCCACTCTTCGTCAGACGGAGTGTATCCTGTCGGATTGTGAGCCGGAGCGTTGAATATTATGACGAGGCTGTCCTGCTTTTTTAGCAGCTCAACGATCTTTTCCTCAAATCCTTTGAGGTTGAAATGCTCGTTTTCGTCAAACATCTCGTAAGTCTCGATTCTGCGGCCTATCTCAGTTGCGATTATATTGTACGGACTCCAGAACCAGTTCGATGTGAGAACCGCGTCGCCGTACTTACTGTAGCACGAAATCGTGTTCCTGATTGTACCTGTACCTCCTGGGGTGGCGCACGCTTCGATGTATCCGTCAGGCCTGTAGTCGCCGAAAGCTGCCCTCGGAAGGATTTCAAGATATTCCGGAATGCCGGCTATCGGTGCATATTCCGCGAATTCAGCAGGCTTCATGTTCTTCAGCACCTCGACCATCGACGAAAGAACTATAAGTTCGCCGTTGTCATCGATAAGAGCTCCTATCGTCGCGTTTGTAACATTTTCCTTTCCGTCACGCGCCACAGCTTCTTTGGCCAGTGTGCTGATTCCAAAAATCTTGTCCTTGCCGCTGATCACGCGTCCATTGCCTTCGGCAAAAATATAGTCCATACGTCTTACCTCTCATTCCTGTATAAAATAAGAACGGCGTCAGAAAAGCCGCCCTCGTTTCCGGTTCTGTCCTTTACGTTTGTGAAAGCATATCACAAATATACGCATAATTCAATAAACGAACCCTGACTGTTCACATGGAACTGTCCGCGGTTTTTCGCCGCATCATTATAACAGTGAAACGGATGCGGCGGCCGCATATATACGATGAAATAATCGGATTACCAAAAAAACACATCCGAAAACGTTTCCGCAAACACTGCTCTGTGACATGTCCGGGGCTGTGTGTCTGTGTCCGCGGAGCGGACGTCCGCATCTAACCATAGATAACAGCATAAATATGGTCTTTTATTTTTATCCATATGTTGTTAATATATTATCGCAGCTGTAATATAAGTAAATTAAATACATAAAAATGCTTATATCATTTTTACATTATTTATGTACAGCTAACATTGATATTGTCTAACGTTTTTACCAGCATTATGTCTCAAGTGCTGCTGATTTACCTCGACAATTATCATTATTATGATAGAATGAAACCAAATAAAAAAATAAACGGAGAGATTAAAAAACATGGATAAGAACAAGTTTCTGCAACAGGCCCTCAACATGAATGGCAGAGAGCTGCTTACAAAGTTTGCTGACGCTTCTGAAGTCAGACACTTCAAAAAGGGCAGCCTTCTGATACAGGCCGACGACCGTCAGAAATATGCCGATATGATCGTTTCCGGAATATTCAGAGGTTTTTTCGTTGATTATCAGGGAAAAGACATTACAGACGGATTTTTCTACCGCAGGGGAGATATCGCGATGGGATGCCACGGATTCAACCGTCTTGCTCTCATCAGCATAGAAGCGCTGACTGAGAGTGAAGTTCTGCGCATTCCCGTACCTGAGATATCGCGTCTTCTCGAGGAATATCACGAGCTTTCGATGATCTACACAAACATCCTCATGAAGGCGCTCGATGAGCACTGGAAAATAAAGAACGCTATTTATCAGTACAACGCCATAGACCGCTACAAGTGGTTTATACGCACGTATCCGGAACTGCTTCATGTTGTTCCAAACAAACATATCGCCTCTTTTCTTAACATAACGCCTGTCAC
Source organism: uncultured Eubacteriales bacterium (assembly GCA_902796965.1). Classification (GTDB taxonomy): domain Bacteria; phylum Bacillota; class Clostridia; order Peptostreptococcales; family Anaerovoracaceae; genus RUG708. The sequence continues at coordinate 43,862 of CADBRA010000062.1, forward strand.
GCTCAGCCGTATCAAAGCTAAAATCAGAGACGAAGAATTATCTGCCGGAATTGATAAATAACAGCAAAGCAGGCTGTGAAAAGACGATTTTTTACAGCCTGCTTTTTTATGTGCGGAATTCAATATAAAAACAAAACGTACCGATATACTTATTTATGTCTGAGACGCTCAGCTCTCCTCGGATCTGTTATACCGGCCGCCTCCATAGGCTTTTCTATGCCGGCTGCCTCCATTCTGGCATCCTTTTCTTCCTCAAGCTCGTCTATTTCAGACTTGAATTTTACGCCGATCTGAGCGGGCACATCTTTTGTAGCCTTTACGCTCTGACCATCGGCCGTGATCCCTCTTCCGAGCACGTCATCACCTACGTCGACGTGTGCGAAATGGCGTTCTCTGCTGTCGAAGTCGTCGACATCGAGATTTTCCTGTGAGAAATCTCTGATTCCGCCCTTTTTATGAGTCATGGCCTGCTGCTGTTCTTTGGCCTTTTCCCAAGGAAGAACATCTCCGTCTTCCTTGAGATACTCGAGCAGATCTGGAATCCCTTCGCCGCTGTACGCACTGATATAAAATATCTTACGGCATCCGGCGAGCCTCAGCCATCTGGCTGCCTGTCTCGGATTAGCTTTTCTATGGTCGATCTTTGTGACAATTCCGATCACAGGGCGCGTGCTGACTGCCGTGCAGCACGGAGGATAAAGAGAATATGGTTCTATCGCGCTTATCAGGAGGCCCACGACATCAGCTTCGCACGAATATATGGCAAGTGCCTTTGACAGCCTTGAACATTCAGCATATTCGCCCGGTGTGTCGATAATGACATCAAACGTGTTTACATACTGAGTCTTGTGATAAGTTATGGTCTCACCTCTCATGGCCTGAGTAAGCGAAGTCTTTCCGCACTCACTGCGTCCCATGAACAAGATTTTGCGCATAACTGACTACCTCTTTGTTATATTGCAGCACGCGAATCCAAGTTCGCTCTTGAAATAATCAACTACCTCCCGCACGGCATTCTCTACCTCAGACATAGATCCGGTTATAATAAGAGTACCTGCGAAACGGTCTACAAAGCCGAGATAGATGTCTCCTGCCTTTGTGCAGATATCTGCCGCGATTACAGCAGTTTCCGAAGGACACAGCGTCATGATGCCAATAGCTGATCCATCGTAATCGATATCCGGATTGAGTCCCAGCTTCTGATAAATGATCGGCTGAGGACTTCCTATGATATGAGCGAGAGAAATCTGATTGCCCGGTACTGTTTCCTGAATGATACGCAGCCTGCCTGATTCGTCCTGAGGCAGCAAATCTTTGATATCCATATACCTGCAGACATCCTCCCTTCGTCTAAATGACAGAAAAACGCGGACTGCCCACGGCATCCGCTAAGTGCACGTGACAGGCGGGATGAAATTTACTCTGTTTCATCCCGTCTTTCATTTTCGTTATATATATTCTATTAACAATATCTGATAAAGTCAAACGTTAAATATCCGTCAATGTTCCCTTGAAGTTCTGTCGTTCAGACTGCCGATGTGGTAAACCATCCTCTTTCCGAGCGCTGTCTTTGAAACTGCTGCTGTTGCAAGACCTCCGACAACGATGCCGAGTATTCCCTGCACGATCATGCCCGTCGCCTCGGCGATGGATCCGCCGATTCCGCCTTCGAGAAAATATGCAGCACCGGAGTATATCGCTGTTTCAACCAGAAACCCGATCACGACTGATAACAGCCACCAGAGCCTGCTCCCGCCTCTGTCAAGCAGAATGCCTATCACCGCGACCATAGCCGCTTTAGCGATGAGCGAGAACGGAGCCCACATCGCGTATCCGAGTATGATGTCTGACAGCATCGCGCCTATACCCGCCGCCGCTGCACCGATTTTTTTGCCGAGCATCATAAGCGCGAGCACTACCATCGCGTCACCCAGATGAGTATATCCGCCGAGGCCGTTCGGAACGCTGATGCAAGTGACAGCGAAAACGAGGGCCGCCATCACGCCTCCGAGAACTATGTTGACTGTTTTTGCTGATCTGTTCATAATACTCCCTCCCGCTTAAATTCAATTTACGGTATTATACAATTCCGCGTCTCTGTTTTCAATAGTTATGGCGATCCTGCTTATATCAAAATACTATTAATGATGCATGTTTTTGCTTATAAGTTCCCGTATGCGCACAAGCCTGCTGTCTGCCCCGGAACTGACATTCTCTCCGCCCCGGACGAATCGCCGAATACATCTGCTATGTGCCGTGTCATATAACAAAAGGGATCCGTCTCGAAGGCAGATCCCTTATATTTACATTATCGTATTTATTCGGTTAATACGCTGATAAACGATGCATCCCGAAATACAGACTATTTCTGATGATAGTCTGCGAGGAATGCTGCAAGTCCCTGCATCGCAGCAGTTATAGTATCTACGTCAGGGAGCATTACGATCCTGAAGTGATCAGGTGCAGGCCAGTTGAATCCTGTTCCGCTTGTGATCAGAACATGCTGCTGTTCGAGCAGATCGATTGCGAACTGAGTGTCATCGTGAATGTTGAACTTGTCTACGTCGAGCTTAGGGAAACAATAGAATGCTCCGTGAGGCTTTACGACTGAAATGCCCGGAATGTCGTTGAGAGCGTTTATGCATGCTTCTCTCTGCTCGTAGATTCTGCCGCCAGGCTGCAGCATAGCGTCGAGTTCGCTCTTGTCCTCGAGACACATCTTTACAACAGACTGAGCAGGCACATTTGAGCAGAGTCTCATGGAAGCGAGCGTCGTGAGGCCTGCGATGTAATCCTTTACTCTAGATCTGTCTCCGCAGAGGATCATCCAGCCGATTCTGAACCCGCACATCATATGTGACTTTGAAAGTCCGCCGAACGTGATCGTAAATACATCAGGAGCGAATGTAGCCAGCGAATGATGCTCATAGCCGTCCATAAGGATTCTGTCATAGATTTCGTCCGAGAAGAGGATCAGCTCATGCTCGCGGGCAAGATCTGCGATCTGCTGTAAAACTTCGTCAGGATAAACAGCACCTGTCGGGTTGTTCGGGTTGATGACAACTATTCCCTTTGTGTGGGAGTTGATCTTCTTCTTCATGTCCTCGATGTCAGGCATCCAGTTTGATTTCTCGTCGCAGAGATAATGAACAGGAGTGCCGCCAGCGAGAGTTACCGAACCTGTCCAGAGAGGATAGTCGGGAGCAGGAACAAGTATCTCGTCGCCAGGATCAAGCAGCGCATTCAGTGACATTGTGATGAGCTCGCTCGCGCCGTTTCCTGTAAAGATTTCATCTGTATTGATATTAGGAAGTCCTTTTTTGAGACCATATTCGTATATAGCCTGGCGTGTCTCCGGAAGGCCCTTTGAGTGTGAATAACCTTCGTTGTCCTCGAGGTGCTTCTTCATCTCATCAACTATGTTCTGCGGAGCTCTGAATCCGAATGGAGCAGGGTTCCCTATATTGAGCTTGAGAACATCGATTCCGTTTTCGATCATTTCGTTTGCCTTTACGGCAACAGGTCCTCTGATTTCATACTTTACGCTGTCAAGCTTCTGAGACTTCTTGAAAATTCTCATTTAATATACCTCTTTCGCATAATTTCCGCGCAATCTGATGGAACAAACTGCATTTTTATATACTAAAAAATAATATTACTTCATGCTTAAGATATCAAGAGAAAACGACGTTTTTGCAAAATAATCCGCTGAATTTTACGGCATGCGCTGGCAATTCAGAAAAAACGCGTACTTTCAGCAGAAAATCATCCTTATACAGACGTATGCAGCATCCGACCGCTCCGCGGACCGAAATGAGAATGCATGACTCTGCAGACAGCAGGCGGCCGCGCTGGATACAGCAGCAGGCCTGCCGTGCTGCACATGAAAGAGCTGCTTTCTGCCCGGCGTCCGCAGACAGATCTGCGGTACGGCGCCGTGTCAGCGGAGCTGACGTAAGTCCGGCTTGTTTGCTGCTCGGACGCATATTTTGTTAAGACGATTTTTCTTGTAAATTGCAACGGAAAAGCGTATTATCTCTAAAGCAATGAATATAGCATATATATACAATATATCAATTAAAAAATTAAACAGAAATGTTTGGGGGATTGCGAAAAAAATATGAAAGCAATAATTATAGGATGCGGAAATGTAGGCCTGACTGTTGCGGAGCGTCTCATCGATGAAAATCACGACGTGGTATTGATAGACCGGTCCGAGGATAAGGTTCAGCATGTGCCTGATGATCTGGACGCTATGATCATCACAGGCAGCGGAAACTCCGTTCGCACACTGAGGGAAGCCGGGATTGAGACAGCCGACGCGCTGATTGCTGTCACAAGATCCGATGAAGTCAATCTGCTCTGCTGTCTGTTCGCGCAGAGCATAAACAGCAAATGCCACACAATATCCAGGGTCAGAGATCCGCTCTATCTGAACGAACTGAGTTTCCTCAGAGATAAACTCAACATAGACGTGATAATCAATCCGGAGTTCGCTACGGCGCGTGAAATTTCAAGGCTTCTGATGTTTCCTGATTCCGACAACGTCGTCACGTTCGCGCGCAATAAAATATTGTTCACAAACGCTCATATCGGGCCTGAGCAGCGGCTCGACGGCGTCGCGATTGCAAAGGCCGGACACCGCATCGGAGAAAATGTGCTCATCGCAGCTGTCGAGAGAGACGGCGAGGTATATATCCCTAACGGATCTTTTGTGCTCCATGACGGAGACAACATATATATACTTGCTTCTGCCAAGAACACGAGTGCGTTTTTCAAGCGCATCGGGCTTTCGGGCAGCAGAATTAAGCGCGTGCTCATCGCAGGAGGCAGCATAATAGCTGAATATCTGACAGAGATGCTCGAAAGCATGGGAGCTGACGTCCATATTATTGAAGAAAATCCTGAACGCGCAGAGGATCTCTCCGATAAACTCAGAAAAGCGACTATTATCGAGGGAGACGCTACCGACAGGGATACTCTCATGGATCAGGGGCTCATGAACTCAGATGCGTTTGTGACTCTCATGGACGCCGATGAGGAAAATGTCATGATGAGCCTGTTCGCAAAATCAAAGACCGATGAAAAAATCGTTATGAAAATCGGCAAGAATTCTTTCCGCGACATCATCAGCGAGCTCGGCATCGAAAGTGCCGTATACCCTGACCAGATGACATCTGACTACATAATCCAGTATCTGCGCGCCATACAGAATTCAACGGGAAACAACGTTGAGACACTGTACCACATGTTCGACGGCCGTGTGGAAGCGCTCGAATTCGTTGCCAGAAAAGATTCGCCTGTGATAGACGCAAAACTGGCAGACCTCGATCTCAAGGAAAATACACTGATAGGATGCATCAACCGTCACGGACTCATCATAGTTCCGCGCGGCGAAAATTCGATTCACATCGGCGACACTGTAGTAGTCGTCACAACGAACAAGGGCCTCCATGACCTTAACGATATACTGAAGTAAAGCGGAGGTTTTCTGATGAATATTCCACTGATTTTCTATATCACCGGCTGGATTCTTAATATAGAAGCCATTCTGATGGCACCGTCAGCAGTCGTGTCGCTCGTATACGGCGAAAGCTGTCTGCCGCTGCTCGGAGCCATCGCGTTATGTCTTGCAGTCGGCATTCCGCTCGTGCTCAAAAAGCCTGTGAACCGCCAGTTCTCCATAAAAGAAGGGTATATCACCGTCGCGATGGCCTGGATAGTCATGAGTATAGCTGGCATGCTCCCGTTTCTGTTCGCAGGCGCAATAACAAATCCGTTCAATGCATTTTTTGAAACAGTCTCGGGCTTCACCACTACGGGCGCAAGCATTCTGCATGATGTAGAAAGCATGCCAAAAGGCCTTTTGTTCTGGCGAAGCATGACTCACTGGATCGGCGGCATGGGTATACTCGTCTTTCTGATCTCGATAATTCCTATGGTCGGCGGCAGCAAGATGAATCTCATGAAGGCCGAGAGCTCCGGCCCTTATGTCACCAGGATCATGCCGACCGCAAAAGAAAGCGCGAGCATGCTCTACAAGATCTATATAGGAATGACTGCTGTCATGATCGCTCTGCTGCTTGCCGGCGGAATGCCGGTATTCGACTCGCTTACTATCACATTCGGCACAGCCGGCACAGGCGGTTTCGGAGTACTTAACAGCAGCTGTGCAAGCTATACGACCTATCAGCAGATAGTCATAACTGTATTCATGATAATTTTCTCAGTGAATTTCAACGTCTATTTCTATATGATAAACAGAAAGTTCAAGGATGCGTTCTCAGTAGAAGAAGCACGGTGGTATATAGTCATAATCGCAGCCGCAACCGCAATCACGGCGTTCAGCATACGCGGCAGCTTCAGCTCATTCGGCAAGGCCGTTCAGCAGGCTGCGTTCCAGGTGGCATCTGTTATTTCCACAACAGGATATTCCACGACTGATTTCGGGAAGTGGCCTGCACTGGCGTGTTCCGTGCTCGTGTTGCTGATGATCATCGGCGGATGCTCCGGAAGCACCGGCGGAGGCGTCAAGATATGCCGACTCATAGTGGAGGTAAAGCAGCTCGGCCGCGAACTAATGTCGTACCTCTATCCCGGCTCCATACGCCAGATAAGACTCGACGGCAAAAAACTCGATACATCGATCATACGCTCTATAAATGTATTCGTCGGAGCTTATGCACTGATATTCATGATCTCTGTGATCATCATTTCGATCGACGGATATGATTTTACAACGAATTTCACAGCCGTAGCGGCTACGCTCAGTAACATCGGTCCCGGACTTGGAAGCGTCGGACCGGCAGATAACTTCGATCTTTACTCGAATCTCTCGAAGATGGTCCTTTCGTTCGATATGCTCGCCGGACGCCTCGAGATATTCCCGATACTTCTTTTCTTCACACCAAAGGCCTGGAAGAGATTTTAATTCCGCTTGCTTACGAAAACATTCTTCACACAAAGCATCACTCACCGAGACCGGAACTCTTGAAAAGTTCCGGCCTCTTTTTTCGCTGCACCAGCATTCCGGCATACATTCCACAAGTTCAATGTATTTCTGTAAACAAAACTGTCTGCATTCTGTCCATTTGTACGCAGTTCATATGTCAGAATTTTTCATGTATTCCTTATATTAACCATAAAGTTCATTATATGTTTTTATTCCTGTAATTCAACGGTTTATACATACTTTTATTTACACTAAAAAAACATTGTACTTTGAGTTTTTTAGTGCTATATTATCTAACCATAGTGTTGCAATATGGTTTAAAAAATATGCATTGCACTTGTTAAAGTCGTCGATTGCAATATCAGGCGCCATTAAGCAATCAGACTTTAAATATATTAATATAATTATTGCAAAACCAGAATTATCGATGCTCTGTGTTATAGGAGGGGCAATATAAATGGTTAACACAACTACTTATGCTCCCGAACTCATACGTGATAAGGCCGCAGGCGACAACGCCTTCTATAAAAGAGGCATTATCACAGGACTGTTTTCGGGTATTTTTTACGGCCTTTATTCCAGTTTCTGTACGCTGGGAATGAATTCAGGAATCTGGGCTAAATGGAGTGCCGGTGCAGCAGGCCTTTCAGCCTTCGCTCTCGTCTATCTTATCGGTGCGCTCGGCAATGGTCTTAACGACAGTTTCTCGGCACTGTGGGCATTAGCCAACACAATCAAAAACGGTAAAATCAAAGACTTCGGCAGATGCGTGGCATCTAAGCCTGGCCGCCTGATAATCATCGGAGCTATCCTCGGCGGTCCTGTTGCAAATACAGCTTTTATCATCGGAATGGCAGCAGCCGGATCGATCGTAGCTCCGCTGTCAGCCCTCTGCCCGGCGATCGGAGCTATACTTTCCCGCATTCTCTACAATCAAAAGCTTGAAAGGCACACAATTTCAGGAATCCTGATCTGCCTCGCTGCTTCACTCATAATCGGAATTCCGGGAGCACTCACCGCTGATCCGAGCAGTCACTTTGGGCTCGGACTCGCATGCGGCATCGTCGCAGCATTAGGCTGGGGCATCGAAGGCTGCGTATGCGGATGGGGCACATCGCTAGTAGATTCTGAAATCTCAATAACTATCCGTCAGTGCACATGCGGTATCCTCGAAATGCTCGTAATCGTTCCTGTTTTCGCGATCATGAGCGGCGGACACGGTGTCGGCAGACTCGTCGTAACCGGAGCATTAACAGACCCCTCTGTCATATTCTTCATCATTTCAGGCGGAATAGCATTCCTCTCATTCATGTGGTGGTATAAGGGGAATGCAATGTGCGGCACGGCTCTCGGAATGGCTCTGAACGGCACATATTCATTCCTATCGCCTGTATTCTGCTGGTTGATCGTAGGTGTGATCGGAGGCGTAGCAGGATACTCACTTCCGTTCTACGACTGGATCGCAGCGGCAATAATGGCACTCGGCATCTTCGTCATAGCATCAGATCCGAAGAGCTGGAGCAAAAAGAACAAGGAGGCAATTTAACAGATGTTACCTTTAAATTATGCAATGTTAAAATATTACACACATGTTGACGAAGCAAGTGTCGACGATGTCATCAGCGCACTTAAAGACAAGTACGGAAATTTCAAGGCGTTCTCCAAAGACAAGATGACTGAAGCCGTCATGACAGCCGAGAAAAACGGTCTTCTTGAAGAAACGCGCTACGAATATGACAAAAATCATAAAGTCCGCATTTACTATCATGCAAATGACGACGGCACACGCATAATAAACTCGTATATCAAACAGGATATATAATTCATACAGCAGAATCATCATGATGTATGCTGCATGAAATGATGCCCGAGCGATTAATAACTCCGCTCAGGAGCCTCCGAAGTATACATCAGCTGCCTTGCAATATAGACACAGAAGATATTGGCCTGCTCTGGCTCAGCTTCATGCATCAATATTAATGAAGAGTCTTTGATGAGACAATGCAATATTCCGGTCGGGGCGCACTCGGTTTTTGCCATTCGCCCTGCTTTTACAGGTGTACATTAACGGAATTTGAATCGGCTCAGACTTCGCTCACAGGCACATGTTCATACTCCCGCCGTGATAACCGCTGACGGATATGCAGTCTGCGGCCGGAGCCAGACAGGAAACCTGAAAATTATATATAATCATATGTATATATCAAAAAGGATCCCGGCGCTATTATGCCGGAATCCTCTCAGATATATATTTCCGTCTCCGGGGCTCTTGGCGCCGGATTTTTTTATACCCACGGAATCGCACTGCGCTGCATTCGCGTGATTTCGGCGATGTGAGCGGAGCTCACGCAATGTTTCGCAGCCGACTTTTTCTGTCTTTCGTGACATCCCTAAGCTTTAATTTTTCAATTACATGACGTTCTGCCTGATCTTATCCTGCGAACTTCTTATGTATTGCCGCTTATTAATAGTTCTTTGCGTTTATTTCAAAATATGACTGCGGATGAGCACATACAGGACAAATCTCAGGTGCTTCTGTACCTACTACAATGTGACCGCAGTTTCTGCACTCCCAGATCTTGACTTCGCTCTTCTTGAAAACTTCCTGAGTCTCAACATTATGGAGAAGCGCTCTGTATCTTTCCTCATGTGTCTTCTCTATGGCAGCAACCATGCGGAACTTCGCCGCGAGCTCAGGGAATCCCTCTGCATCAGCTGTCTCTGCGAATCCCTTGTACATATCTGTCCACTCATAGTTTTCGCCCTCTGCTGCAGCCTTCAGGTTCTGAGCTGTGTCTCCGATGCCGTTCAGTTCCTTGAACCACATCTTTGCATGTTCTTTCTCGTTGTCAGCAGTCTTCTGGAAGAGAGCCGCGATCTGTTCATATCCTTCCTTCTTGGCTGTCGAAGCAAAATATGTGTATTTATTTCTGGCCTGAGACTCGCCCGCAAAAGCCGCCTCGAGGTTCTTCTCTGTCTGAGTGCCCGCGTAAGGATTAGCCGGAGTATCCTCTACCAGCTGGAGCTTGTCTCCCTTAGCCTTGCATTTAGGGCAAACCGGCTCAACACCGTCTTCTACTGAAAAGATTTCTCCGCAGATAAGGCATTTGTAAGTTTTCATACTGTTCCTCCTTGTTTCTTGATTTTTATACGGCCTGCTCCGGAAAACACCGGGGCCTGTTCATTCTGACGGAAAGGCATCCGCCTTCCCTGTTAACTATACCAGATACGAATAGTATCTGTTGAATGTTTTTACCCTCGCCGTACAGAAAAATATCGCGTTTTTTGTATTATACATTATACATGAAATCAGCCGAGGAAATACCTCACTCACGCGGACTCCGTCCGCACAGAAAAAGCTGACGGCCGGCACACAGTATCTGCAGAAAAATTCCATGAGGATTCACTGACAGAACATCGATTTAAGCCGGACGGCGCGCAGTAGCTGGCATGAGAGTCTACGACCGGGCACAACGCCCGAGAGTTCGCCGCAGTGTTACATAATTCATCGTCACCGTAATTCACACCAGTCAGACAGAGCAGAAAAGACGGCTGCTGTATTGCCTGTTCCGGCATTTTCTATCTGAAATTATGATTGACGGAGCAACAATTACACTGATGAAAAGGTGTTCAGAAATCTCAGCCGGCGTTTTTTTCAGGAACACTGCGCGCCGCCGCTGCCGCCATCGTATGCAACACGCTTTTATCGTCACACTGCCGTTACGGTTATTGTGTCGTAAATACGGTAAAAAATGTCCGTGTCGCGATTAAAGTCAAAATAAATACTTTAACCGCGGACACGGACATATTATTGCATTATCTGCTGCAGCCGGATTTCAGCAAATTCCTGCTGATACAGAACTATTTATTTTTCTTCTTTAAGGCGTCTTCTGTATGCTGTGAGCAGTATCAAAACAGTGACAGAGCCTGCAGCAACCGCGCCATATAGGAATATGCGCATGTCGTCTCCTGTCTGCGGAGCAGACGAAGTTCCTGATTTTCCTGCTGATGCGGAATCAGAATTACTGCTGCCCGAGGTACTTGCCGACGGAACTGTGCTGCCCGATCCGCTGCTCGGGATGCCGGTTTCCCGACCTGACTCTTCAGCAGTCCCGCCATTGCCGGAATTATCTGTCGTTCCCGGTGTGACAGGCGTCGTCGGTGTTGAAGGCGTTGAAGGATTTTCGTTGTCAGGCACGTCTCCGCCGCTGTCTGTCGGCGTGAATGTGTTCGTGATGACAAATCCGTCCTCTGCGCTGCCTGTGACGGATGACTTGTACCCGCCAGCTTCTGTCAGCTCCCTGACAGTGTATTCGATTTTGTTGCCATTGCTCTTGACCGGCAGGCTGCTCCAGGTGTAAGTCCAGTTCCCGGCGCTCGTGAGCGTTACCGGATCGCCATATGCCGTTCCGTCGGCATAAAGCTGAACCTGTATACTGTCAGGACGTTTTCCTGCACTGTTATTGTCATCGTCCCAGCTCTTTGTGACCTTGATGCTCGTCGTAGCAGGCGTATAGTGGTTTGTGATGTTGTACCCGTTGATTTCCGTGGTATACCCGGAGACTGCATCTTCTGTCACGGTGTAATTTATCTCTTTGCCGTTCTCGTACTTCAGGAGTCCTGAAAAAGTGTAATTCCAGTTTCCGTCCTTGTCGGGCTGTACTCTGATGCTCTTCTGCTGGTATCCGTTCGCAAACAGGTTTACTGTTATGCTGTCCGGGCGTCTGCCGTCCTGGTTGTTATTGTCATCCCATGTTTTCGTGCCTGATATAGTTATGGTCTCCGGTTCATAAGTTCCCGGATTATCAGGTGTTTCAGTTTTTTCAGCTATATTCGTTATGGTATAGCCTTCCACTGCGCTGCCGGTGATCGAGGTTGTGTAACCCGGGACCTGTGTCAATTCACCGACTGTGTAGCTTACCGCAGTTCCGCTGCTTCTCTCAGGCAGCTGTTCCCACGTATATGTCCAGTTATTATCAGCATTCAGCGTCACAGGATCACCCGATGCTGTTCCGTCGGCGTAAAGCTGAACCTGCACACTGGCAGGCCTCTTTCCATCCTGATTGCCATTGTCTTCCCATGCCTTTGTGACGGTCAGACTCGTATATCCCGGCGTATAGCTGTTAGTTATATTGTATCCGCTGATATCTGCGCTGTAATCGGCAACAGCGTCTTCTGTCACGGTATAGGTGATTTCCTGACCGTTTTCATATTTCGGTAGATCTGTAAAGCTGTAGTTCCAGTTTCCGTCAGAGTCTGGACTCACGGTCGTGCTTTTTATCGTTTCACCGTTTGCGAGCAGGTTCACTGTGATGCCCGCCGGGCGGTTTCCGCTGCTGTTATCGCTGTCCTCCCACGTCTTCCTGCCGGATACAGTTGTCATTTCAGGCGTATGTGTATTCGTCAGCGTGCTGCCATTGCTTACACTATTATTATCGGACGTGTATGAATCTATGCTGTCTTCTTTTACTGTATAAGCGGTATCCTTGTTTGTAAGCACCGGAAGATTTGAATACTTAACCGTCCACGATCCGTCAGGGTTAACCGTTATTTCCGGCGTTTGGCCTGTAAGCTCGCTGTCCCCTGACATAAGATGCAGCTTTGATGCGAAATCAGCTGTGCTCGGCCGCAGGCCATCCTGATTATTATTGTCATTCCAGACCTTTGTAAATGAAAATTCCGTCGATGCAGAAAGTGATGCAGTCACTGCAATGTCCTTCTGATGGATCACTGCGCCTATCATATTCTGGAATCCTTTTCCGTCTGAAGCTTTCACGCTGCTGTCAGCAACGTAAACCTTAAGATCCGGATCCATCCACGGCACGGTGGAAGACAGTTTAATGGAAACATCAGACGAAGGTTTCGTGTCGGAAACAAGTGAAAAACTTTCGCCGGCCCTGACCTGATTTTTGTCTGATTCTTCTTTGATGCCATCAGGAAGCGTCAGCTTGAACGCTGTCCTGTAAGTAGACGGCGCTGAAAGCGACAGTCTGTCTGTGTGCCACTTCTGATCGTCATTACTGTAATAAAATGTCGGATCTCCTGTCACGCTTACCTTGTCTGCGCTCGGCTCCTCTGTAAGTATAGGAGTTGTCTTATCCGCACTAATAAGCTTATCGGTCAGTGAGTTGTTAATGACTTCATTGTCGTTGTCCTTCATTCCCGCACTCTTTAAAACTGACCATACTGCGTCGCGCGTGCTTTCATAAGCCTGCTGCTCCGTCACATAATAGTCCGCCATATATATTTGGGAATAGGCCTCTAAAGGATCACCCGAAAGGTTTGTCATGCAATATGCTGCTCTGTAGAACGGAAGCTGTATCAACTGCTGATATGTCATGCCTGACGCAGTTGTTTTACCTGAAAAATAATCAGAACACTCCTTTAGAAATGAGTTAAGCTTGTCGAGCTTTGCAGAGTCATTTCTGTCTGAATATGAAAATGTATTATTCCCCAGAGAATCTGGAAAATCATCACGCAGATACTGCGGCGGCGTCAGAAGCTCGTTGAATTCTTCCTCGGTGATCGTAGGAGCCTGATCAACGACCTCGTACAGTCCGTAGCCGTTATACGGATACCCCGCGTAAAGAAGATTCTGCAGCTCCGTTTTCAGTGTATCCTGGGCATCTCCCGTTATGTTGTTCGCGCTGAAAAATCGCTGAATCTCGTCTCTGTATATGTAGGAACGTTCGTGATTGAAGGCGTTTTATGCGGCCAGTGCAGCGAATCATTCATGCAGTACAGAATGAGCTTGTCTCCATTGCTATCCGTCACAGAGTGTATTGCCGTTCCGTCATAATCAATCGTAATTCCTGACGTCTGGCTGCCTGACGATGTGCCTGACTGATCTGAATCATCTGAAAGTCCCCAAACAATCGATGTCGGCTGAATCGTTCCAGCCAGCACCACAAGCGCGAGGATCAGGCCCACTAATTTCTTTCGTGTTCTCAATAATATATTTCTCCCCTTTCTCATTGATTTTATTTTGAATATTCGATAATTTATCGGGATTCAGTAACTTGATTGATATAAGATGATAAATTAATATATGATAATTTTTAATTTCCATTATAATAACAAAGAAATATATATCAATGCAAGCTAATAATACCGTTACATACAAGCCATGATAAAAAACATATAAAAAGAGGCATCCTTTCAGATATTCTCTGAAATGAGTGCCTCTTTGCGTGTTTGGATATTAAAATTTATTTTAAATCCACTGCTTTTGCTGCATCGATCATGCTGGCAAGGAGCTCGTCGATGTCCATATCGTTTAACTCAGCGCCTTTTTCGATGTAGTCGCGGTCGCAGCCTGCCGCAAACTTCTTGTTCTTGTATTTCTTCTTTACCGACTTGAGATTCAGATCCTCTGCCGAATGCGACGGGTACATTCTGATAACAGCGCCCAGAAGGCCGGACAGTTCGTCGACAGCCCAGAGAACTCTCTCCATCTTGAGTTCCGGCTTAGGCAGCTCTGTATTGTTATCCGAATTATGCGTCTGTATCGAATGAGCAACCTGCGGATTTACGCCGGCCTCCTTCAGAAGCTCAGCAGCTTTAACCGTATGCTGCTCTTCATCCTGCCATTTTTCCCAGTCAAGATCGTGCAGAATTCCGACGACCTGCCAGAAGTCCGCATTCTTTGCGTCATACTTTTCAGCATAATAGCGCATGAGCTTTCCTACCATCTCGCCGTGAGTGATGTGGAAAGGATCCTCGTTGTATTTCTTAAGCAGTTCTAATGCATCGTCGACGCTGATTCCGGCATCGACGGCCGGCGAATCTTCTTCTTTCTTTTCCGGCTTGTTTTTACCATCGAGCGATTTCATAGTCGGGAATCCATTTCCGATATTGTTTTGATGATCTGTTCCCGCCTGTTATCATAGTTTTCGTCCCGGTGCTGCCTGAAAGCGCCTG
>CADBRA010000063.1 GCA_902796965.1 uncultured Eubacteriales bacterium
GAAGATTATCTAGGAACCTATAATATTGATATAAAGGATGACAGAAATCCCAATCTTTCCGTAACGTCCTTCGGTAGCAAGAGCGGATGCTATTTATCTCTTATTCGGGCTGATGTACCGACTTTGGACACCACCATTACACGTTCACAGATTAAAGCCAGACATTTTATTCATCAAACAGATATCGGATCTCTTGGTTTCTCCCCGTCAGTATACCGCACGAATGAGTATATTTTGCGATGTGACTATCCCTTTTATGAGAGAAATTCGTTCTGTCTGAATATCGACGGGTCGGAATGGGCTGCATATAAAAAGATAGAAAAGGGCACCTGTTATAAGCTGTCCTATCTGCTGCTTATGGGAACGGCCAGTGATTTGACAGAAGCGTCATGGCGAACAACTTGCATACAGATGGATAGAATCCTGACAGAGAAGATCAGCCTGCCATTTTCTCTTGCAGAAGCACAGAAGGAACGGGCTGTCATGGTGAATAACAGTTTCCGTGAATTTACAGAGAAGGCGGGCTCTCCGGCTGGTTATTTCATCCATTTCTCTCCGCGAAAAACATATGGTAAACATCATCTTCTCGAATACGGATTCACAGGAGCCCAGACTTTGCTGGCTTATGATATGCTTATGGCCGGAGCTCACTCAGAGTGGTCGGCTGATCTTCCTGATGCCCGTGAACATGCCATAAAAACGCTGGACTTTTTTGCCGATCACTGTATCGAGAAATCGGGACTTCCAGACGGAATATATAATGTTGATACGGGAAAAAACGTATATTGGTGGACTGGAATCCTGCTTCCTTTCCAGTACGCAAGAGATCGGGAAACGCTGGAGGCATATCTGGGGGACCAAATTGTCGGCGCTCTGATGTCAGTTGCTGATGCGCTTTCTGAAGTAAAAGGAAATTACACGCGATCGATGACAGATGCCATGTACTATTTATTGAAGGCTTATCTGTTAGAAAAAAAGAAGGGACACGAACATGCAAACTGGCTGGACGCAGTACGGGCTTTCTGTGACCGTCTTATTGAAATGCAAAATGATAACGGATCATGGAACCGAGGATACAGCATGGATGGAATCCCCCTGAAACAGCCGCCGCAGTGGTTCGGCTTTTCGGAGATCGAGCAGGGGAGCGGCGCAATCTTTCCAATCCCGCTGTTGCTTGAGATGAATGTTGTCATGCCGACTGATGCATATGTGGCTGCGGCTCAGAAGGCGGCCGATTTTATCTTGGATTACTACGTCAAGAATGTATATTATATAGGTGGGATCAATGACACATCTCACAAAAAATCTGTTAAAATGGATGCTGCGAGTGTTATGTTCGCGATGCGCAGTCTGCTTGCAATATATGAACAAACAGGTATTGAAAAGTATAAAAAAGGCATGCTCGACGCGGCTAAAATTCTGACTACATGGACCTATCTTTGGGACGTTCCGTTTGATGCGTCCACACTTCTTGGAAGTCATCAGTTTAAGACAACCGGTTGGGCAGTTTGTGATGTGATTCCAGCAGGAAGCTATATTGATTGTTCCTTCTTTGAGGTGATACCAGAGCTTTTCCGTGTGGCAAAACTAACAGGCGAAGACAGGCTTCGGTGGTTTGCGGAGATCATGACAAGCGGAATGCAATATGGTCTTTCAATGGCCTCTGATACATATGGGTATGCGATGACAGGTGTTCAGTGTGAGGGATATATGACTTCACTCTGGCTGGCTGATACCGGTCATAAAGAATTCTCTGGTGCGGCAGCAAAGAATAAGGGTGATGATAATGATACCTGCAATGGCTTCGTAAACGGTATGGCATTATTAGCATTGGAGAAGATTCATACAATGCCATGACACATGGAGCGACAATTTCTATGGACGAGCGGCAACGAGAATTAATAAATATATCATTTGTGATTTGTTGTGGTATAAGTTTTTGAAGATGTACTTTGAAACAGATATCGATTCTTGGATCCATATACAAGAAATGAGGAGATTCTTTTAATGATTACCATAAGGGAAATTGCAAAATTGGCGAATGTCTCTAGGGGAACTGTGGATCGTGTTCTGAACAACCGACCGGGAGTAAGTGAAGAGACGATCGTAAAAGTTAGAACGATCGCGGATGAATATGGATATGAACCCAATGCTCTCGGTCAGATGCTTGCCGCGAAAAAAAAACATCTTCACTTTGGCTTTATTGTATTTGATACACCAGTGGACTTCTTTTTTCACGATGTCATTAAAGCGGCAGAAGAGAAGGCTGTTGAACTCAAGACTTTTGGTGTTGAAGTCACTATTTTTCGCTTGAAAAGCTTGAAAGAAACAGATGTTAAGAAAGAATTAGATATGATTGAAGAAGAACGGCTTGATGGTATTGCTATTACGCCGCTACAGCTTCCTTCAATTGATCAATTTCTTTTGCATATGGAAGAGAACGGAATTCCTGTTGTCTTTTATAACATGAAGATAGAACGGCCCAGCTTGTGTTATGTCGGCTGCAACTATTTTGAATCGGGACGAGTTGCAGCAGGATTGATTGCTATGGTCATTCAGGAAGAGGGAAAGATACTGGCGGCGACGAGTTTCCACAAAGAAACGCGGTCCTTTACGGATCGTCTCGCCGGTTTTATTACAGAATTGACACGGGAGTATCCTCATATCAACCTGGTTAATCAGAATGATGTGTTCGTTTTTCAGAAAGACGAGTATGAACCGGTTTTAAAAGCTATCTGTGATGACGAGGAAATTAAGGCACTGTATATTATAAACCCGGGTGATTATGGGATCTGTGAGGCTATCGCGAAAATCGATCCTTCGCATCGGATTAAAATCATCACCAATGACTTATTAAAAGAAAAAATATACCTTCTCAAGAATAAGACAATCACTGCAGTCATCGGCCAGGAACCAGAGATCCAGGGAAAGCTACCGCTACAGATATTATTTGATTATATGTGCAAGGGAATCCTGCCAGTGAAAGAGCATATCACTCATCTGTCCATTTATATTAAACAAAATGTGTAGTGAATGTGTAGTGAATGCGTATTTGAATCGGTACTGACACTACTCCTCACCTTTACGGCCTCTTATGAAGCTTCGTATTTATTTATATTGTTTCTTGAAAAAAGCTGGCTCAACTTCCGCATCTGTTTCCAGCCAGACTTTAAGTCCCGCCACACTGCCATCATCTGCAATGATAAACTAGGCTGGCACCGGCAAACTAAGCATTGGCAGTACAAGGTCAAAGCTGTCGTCGTGATAATGATTCAGCATTGCAGGAAGACTGTTCCATGTACCGTTGTACCCGCCCCTTTCCATCCTGCTTAAATTTCATCATGCCAAAGCCAGGATGCTCATAGGTGCCTTCGTATGCCGCTGCTTCTTTGGCAGGATGGGTATATAGGATTTTCTCGAAATGCGCTCCTGTACTTTAGCCATAGCTTTGCCAAAATTAACCTGCGAATACCTTTTGATAACGGGCAGACCAGTCAGGAATATCCTGAATGCCCAGTTCCTCATCACAGAGTATATTGCCAAGGACATTGCCAACAAAGGTTGAGGTTGCATTGCTCAGAACAACCATGCCGAAATCTTGCTCTGGAAGGAAGACAAGCTGGGCAGAATAGCCATTGGTGTTGCCGCCATGAGAGAGATCATGGGAACGCCTCGATAGATACCTGTAAACCATGTCATGCCATATTCTGCACACTGTACTTCCAGAAATGTCCAGAAGTATGGACTGTCAATCACCTGATGGGTATGCTTATCTGTCTCTTTTATATCCCGACATGTGCTCTCTTTCTGAAATGAAGAAAAAAGCTGTGAGTATGCCATGACTCTGGAAGAACAGATTTTGGATCGCAGAAGCCGGGTCTTTTTCTGATCCAGCTAGAATTTGTCAGTCAAACCACACAACAGCGCGTATCGGCGATCCGTCACAGTTTTCAATCTTCAGCGGAAAACAGCTGAACCAGAACAGTCCGGGAACACACATCTCAAGATGACAATGATTTTCGATGTTTACAATTTCTTCCTCGGCAAACAGTTTCTTGTGGGGGGCAGATTGGCGTCTGCAATGGGATTAAGTCCAATGATGTCAAACCCGATGCCCTTGTAGTTGTCATTCAGAATATAATCCATTATCTCATCATCCAGACATGGATAATCACCAAAATAGGATTCAGCCCCAGCGCTGATCCCAACCAAGATGGAAAAGCAGAGAATCGGCCTTGTCGGCATCTGCTCCGACCTGCCGGATTTGTCTCATGGTAATAGGCTGGCCATCCTTAAGATCACAGCAATCAATCACGACTGCTTTACCGATGAATTGGTCAGGTGGGAACTGATCCATGGTCGTTCTGTACGGGAAGAGATGTGTGGGAGGATCCATATGTGTTCCAGTATGTGAGAACATCGACAGCTTCGTCTCCTTGAAACCCTCCGTCTCATAGCTGTTGTCGGGATCAAGTCATGGAGGTTCTGCTCCAGGATAAACAGGCATGTTCTCCCTGATCACATGTGTCAAGTGGATTGAATACCATGTTGTTTTGATCAATGAGGAGCTTGGGTACTGAGTGTGATACAGATACCAATGTTAGGGTATGCTGGTCGGTCAGAGGATGTTTAGCATTGTGCACATAGATAACGTATAATACGTTTCGCAAATTCAATTGAATAAAAATAGACATAGTCTATTGCCATCGGTAAAATTAAGTTACCACAC
>CADBRA010000064.1 GCA_902796965.1 uncultured Eubacteriales bacterium
CCGGGGAAATCGTTGGCCGTATATTGTATTTTTTATACAAAAGGCTCCCGGTAATAAAACCGGAAGCCTTTTGTTCTGGAGCTGCTGACGGGACTCGTGTTTTTGAACCCCTTGCAATTACTGGCTTACAGCTTGTAGAAAAAATATCAACCCACAAAAATGCCACATTTTCCTCCAATCATCGAGAATG
Source organism: uncultured Eubacteriales bacterium (assembly GCA_902796965.1). Classification (GTDB taxonomy): domain Bacteria; phylum Bacillota; class Clostridia; order Peptostreptococcales; family Anaerovoracaceae; genus RUG708. The sequence continues at coordinate 191 of CADBRA010000064.1, forward strand.
CGATGTATACAATTTGGTCTTGTTTTGGTGTATAACGAGAGTCGAAGTCTCCGCTATTAATATGAATCTATCATTGCCCTGAATGCAGGAAGCGATCTTCTTATCATATCTCCGGATACACAGTATGAAAGCCTGAAGTATCCCGGGCATCCGAATCCCGTTCCCGGAACAACGAGCAGATTCTGTTCTTTCATAGCTTTTTCTGAGAATGCAGCGGCATCGCCGTTAGGTGCTTTGACGAACATATAGAATGCTCCATCCGGTTTTGCCATTTCATATCCCATCTCTGTAAGAGAATCATAGAGCAGCTGTCTGTTCTCATCATATGCTGCAAGATCAGGCTCGCAGCCAACACATTTCTCGACGACCTTCTGGATAAGAGCCGGAGGACAAACTGATCCGACTTCTCTTGCAGCACCCCTGAGACATGCATAGATCACATCACCATCTTCACACTGAGGTGGTACAAAAATGTATCCGAGGCGTTCTCCCGGAAGAGAAAGTGATTTGCTCCATGAATAGCATATTATCGTATTTGCATAGATGTCCGGAATGTATGGAACTTTAACCTCGCCATATACCAGTTCGCGGTATGGCTCGTCCGCTATGATATATATCGGATGTCCATATTCTTCTGCCCTGGCCTTCAGTAGTTCTGCCATTTTTTTCAAAGTCTCCTCGGTATAGACGACACCAGAAGGATTGTTTGGCGAATTTACAACTACAGCAATAGTATTCTTACAAATAGTTTTTTCGAGCTCGCCAAAATTGATCTGGAAATCCCTTTCATCCGCAGCAACAACCCTGACCTGTGCTCCGCTGGCACCGAATATGACCCGGTATTCAGGGAAGAATGGTGCAAGCACGATTATTTCGTCTTCTTCTGACTCTGCAAGCGCCTTGCCTGTGATTATGAGTGCCGGATTGCAACCGCATGTGCAGAAAATCCTGTCTGCTGTCGCTCCCGCATTGAATCTCTCATTTAGATTATCAGCGATAGCCCGCCTTGTGCTCTCGTGTCCCGCCGCCACGGAGTATCCGTGCAGCTTGACTGAGTCATAATTATGTGCCAGATCTTCGATCGTCTCGTTAACAAGAGCCGGCGCAGGTATACTTGGGTTGCCTATCGAAAAATCATAAACATTCTCAGCGCCGACTTCTTTGGCTTTCTCTAATCCATATGCGAAGAATTTTCTTATCGGTGACAGTGTCGTACCCAGTCCGTAAAACTTTTTATTTGCCATGTTTATTTCCTTTTCTGAAGAGAACCACTGAACAGGTTTCTTGATCAGTGGTTCTCGATATGCTCAGTTGTGATTATGCTGCTTCTTTAACTTTCCTGTTTTTCTTGCTGAGAAACGGTGTGCCATCTGAATGCCACATTGCCCATCCTGTAAATGCCGAGATGACAGTGAAGATCGGTACTATGTAACAGAAGAACTCATAAGGAATAAAAGCTGCGTTGCCTGTTCCGAGTACGCCCGCTGCATATACCGTAGCTACCGACCAAGGAATCAGTGCAGAACCATTGATTGTCGTATCGCCCATACACCTTGTAAGCACCTTGCGATGAACATCCATTTCATCGTATGTCTCGGCAAATGTTGGTCCTGACATAACTGCGCCAAGCATTTGGTTGCCGGAAACAGCAAGGATCAGGTAGTTGTAAATCATCGTGATCACTACGAGTGACTTTGCTGACTTCATCTTCTTCATCAGTATATTGTCCATGAATACCTTAAGTGCTCCTGTTGCCTGAAGAGCTCCGCCCATCATACAGGCAAGGATGATCATCCCTATGGTTCCCATCATCGAACTGATACCGCCTCTGTTGAGGATCCCGTCTACAAGCGCTACTCCCGTATCTGATACATAACCACTCTGTGCAACAGTCATTACTTCGCTGAAGCTGCATCCCTGCATGAGCATTGCCCAGAATATACTGAATACTGAACATGATGTAAGTCCAAGGACAGCCGGGATCTTTGCTACCGCGATAACGATCATCAGGATCGCCGGGACGAGCGCCAGCAGGCTTATCCTGAAATTCGAATCAAGCGTGGTCAGCATCAGCTGTACATTTTCATCTGTTGCACTGCTGGCTGTATATTTGAGTCCCATAATCCAGTAGAGAACTAGTGAAATGATCGCTGCAGGCACCGTTGTATGCATCATTGATCCTATATGGTCATAAAGATCGACTCCGGCAACACCTGAGCACAGGTTAGTGCTGTCAGACATAGGAGACATTTTGTCCCCGACGTGAGCGCCGGCAACTACTGCCCCGGCAACGAGAGGCATCGGTACCCCGACTCCGATAGCTACGCCCGTAACGGCAATACCCATGGTTGCGATCGAGCCAAAACTTGTCCCTGTGAAAACTGACATGATACTGCACAGGATGAATGCCATAGGCACTACCAGTCCCGGTGTGATCAGCTTAAGACCATAGTACATAAGTGAAGGTACTGTTCCGCCTATGATCCAGGCTCCAACCATTATGCCTACATCTATAAGAATGATACAGACTACTAAAGTACCACTCATAAAATCTATTATTGGTTTCTGTACATCGCCCCAAGGTTTTCTGAGGATCAGACAGGTTATCATTGCTTCAAATGCTCCAAGGAAAAGCGCCATATTGGTGCCAATTCCCATCCTGATTCCGCCGATAATGGTCGCAAATACCACTATCAGTATAAGTATTGCGCCGGCCACCGACAGATCGCGTTCAGGTTTAACTGCTTTTTCCTTTTTATTCATCTCTTTTCCTCCAGTTCAGTATCTATAGTTCTATGTCCAATGCTGCAGGAAATCAATCAAGATCTATTTTGAACAGTCTGGCTGCATTAAGTCTTCCCATTTTCTCCTTGTCGATATCGCTGAACGGAATGTTGTCAAACCAGTCAGATGCCTGCTTCATAGTTTCATATGGATAATCAGTAGAGAACATGATCCTGTCAGTACTCATCTCCATCATTGCGCACATCAGTGCAGGCGTGCTGCAGTTACCGGATGTAGTAATGCTGATATTCCTCTGGAAATACTGGTTGATTGGCAGTTCTGCCAGGCAGTCTCTCTTATGAGTATTGCATCTGTTGGTTATTCTCCAGAGGAACATTGGGAGGAGCTCTCCCATATGTCCGATAACGATCTGAAGATCAGGATACTTATCAAATACTCCACTTGAGATGAGTCTCAGGATCTGAGTACCGAGATTTGCATGCCATCCCCATGCAGCTGTTTCCATCCAGAAGTGATTATCACCAAACATAATGTCTTTGACTGCCTGTGGAACCGGACGCGGATGTATATATATAGGTGTTCCGAGCTCTGCTGCCTTCTCCCAGAACGGGAAATACTGAGGCTCATCAAGGAATACCGGCTTGGTCGGGTCATCTATATTGCAATATGCATTGATCAATGCTCCTTTAAAGCCGTATTCATTTACACATCTTTCCAGTTCCGCCGCTGCGGCTTCAGGAGATTGCGTCGGCAGAGCTGCGAACGCTTCAAATCTGTTTCTGTGGCTCTGTATAGATTCTGCAGTATACTCATTGATCTTTTTGGCTGCCTCTATGGCCTTATCTGTGCTGCAGATAGCCTGTATGGTTGGCGATGAAAGTGACAGGATCGCCTTCTCAATACCAGCCTCATCCATCTTCTCCAGTCTCTCTCCGCCGGTAATATCACAGATGGTGTTCTTGGCTTTTTCCCATACTTCTGCGCCTTCTCTGATGAAAAATCTCTTCACGTCCTGCAGGTATTCTTCTGTTGCAAAATGTTCTTCTAATGCGATCTTGCCCTTCATCACTTCGTCTCCCTTCAACATAGTATTATTCAGTGGTTAATAGAGGTTTTATTTACCTGCATTATAAGGAGATATGTGATTGACCATTATTCCTATTCAGATTATAATTATTCCATAACAGAATAGTTTAATCGTTTTTCCACGACTTTTATTTTGGAGGACATATCATAAATGGATATATCTGATCTGAAATATATGCTCGCAATAGAAGAGTATAAGAATATCTCTGATGCAGCTGTCAGCTGTAATGTATCCCAATCAGTCATATCCAAGCATCTTGCAAAACTCGAAACTGAGATTGGAGATATTTCTCTGTGCAACCGCTCAAAACGTCCGGTGTCTCTCACTCCTGCCGGCGAGGAATTTGTGCAATATGCCAGACGTATAGTAGATGAGTATGAAGATCTCGTGCGATCCATGACAAAATACTCTTCACGCTCAGATAATGTATTGCGCGCAGGATCTATTCCTGTTATGGGAAGAATGGGTATTGCAGATATTATCGCAGACTTCAGACAGCATTATGATAAAGATATTGATATTTCCATTGTCGACCGGCCTACTATGGATCTTCTGGAATTGCTGGATTCCGGCGACATAGATGCCGCAGTGATCATTACTTCTCCTGACATGAAGCTGGACAGAAAGTATACTGTATATCCTCTTGCGCGCAACACTCTCAAGCTTGCGGTCAACCGCAAACATCGTTTCGCAAACAGATCCTCTGTCAGTCTCCACGAGCTGAGCAACGAAAGAATCGCCCTTGCGGATGAGCGGACAGGCATGTTTCCTGTAACCAGTAAGGCTTTGGATGCGGCGAATATCAGCGGCAGTAATATAAAGAAGTACCGCAACATAGAGACTGTCATAAGCGAGATAATTGCCGGACGCGCTGTTTCTTTTCTGTCAGAGACTCTTGCTGCATCCTACGAGAGCGCCGGGATACGCCTTATCAGCGTAGACAAAAAAATCCAGAGCACAACCGCCCTGGTCATAAGCAACAGCAGTCACATAGATAGACTGCTTAAAGATTTCATAGACTATATTCTTTCGGCAGAGAAATAGGTGCACGTGCATTCGGAATATTACTATTCTGTTTTAGAATAATAGAGAATTCGTATTGATACTCACCTTAACAGTATTTCAGACCAGTCTTCCGGGAAGCCCACCGTGTTTTTGTCTACAGTAGGATATTTCTCAAACAGGTTCTGTATAGACTGAACAAAGTCACCCCAATGTCTGTCATTTGGCAGAAGATGCTTCATGCAGCATAATATTCCAAATATTCCTATGCCCGAAACCCCTCTTTTGCTGTATTCCTTATATAGCATCGGCGTCTTTGCAAGCTTTGCATTATAAAGTCTTCCATAATGCGCACAGATATTCCTTACATATGAAATGCTTTCAAACCAACTCTCGAGGAATGTGTAATTGACACCATATGTTTTTGCAACGGCCTTTTTGTCTTCTGAGGCCATATTTTTAAAGAATTTTGACAGAGTCCCGAAACTAAAGACCTCCACCGCAGCATACATAGGAATTTCAGGCGTATCATAATTCTCTTTGTAATTCTTTATGAAAGGTGCTTTTGAGTTTCTTCTTATTTCCTTGTTGATTTCTTTCATGGCATCTCTATGATATCCGCTGCTTCGGAAAAATGCATCATCCTGATATCCAAGAACACCATGTTTTTCAGAATGGTAATTGGCTATTCGACACCTAAGGTTTATCTCTATCTGTTCGATTTCTGTAAAGAGCAGTTGTCTGAAGTTTGAATTAAAAAGATATAACTCAACTATTTGTTCAAAAGTTACTCCTTCATAGTATTTTCCATTTTTAGGTTTTAAACCGAGGCTATAAGCCTTGATCAACCTAAAATACGATATGTCATTGAGAATTGCTCGAGCATATTCTTCGTTTCCTATTATCAGTCCTATGTTCTTCAGATTTTTTAGGGTCTGTAACTTTTTTAGGGGTTTTTGCCCCCCCCTGTAACTTTAATGGGGGTAATTAAGTTATAGCAGAAAAACCGCTGTAACCTTATTGGGGGTTACAGCTGTTTGCTTTCTCCTGGGTTGTGCTATTGTTTTTACACACAATCAACCATTAGCACTAAAGGAGGTAGCATGAAAAATACTATCATAAAGTTATTCAACTTAGAACCGGATGAACTAGAAGACGTGCAGTTCATTTCAGAAGGCAACAGAGCCTTCATCTTGATCACTCTTAAACGAGTCCGGCAGCGTTGCCCTCAATGTGGTTCTTCCACTAAAGTCGTTCATGATTACAGGAAACATACCCTGACTCATGCAATTCTAAATGACCAGTACACATCCATCGTATTTAATCAGCGAAGATATCGCTGCACCAATTGCAATAAGCAGTTTAGTGAGGCCAATCCATTTACCTTTCCTCACAAGAGAATGTCTGCGTTCACCATACTTCAGATCATGAAGATGCTAAAGAACCCGCATGTCACATTTGCTCAGGTAGCTGACGCAATGCACCTATCGTCTACTACCGTGATACGGATATTCGAAAAGTATGCAGGGATCAATACCATCCCGCTGCCTGAAAGCCTCTGTATCGATGAGATCTACTCCACCAAGTATAAACAGAAGGTTTACGCATGTGTTATGGCTGAAATGCGAAGGTATGTGTTGACAGCTTCCATGTCATCCAGC
>CADBRA010000065.1 GCA_902796965.1 uncultured Eubacteriales bacterium
GGAATATTCATCGCATTTCTGCTCGTCAGATCTATAGGGAAAGAAAGTTACAGGATCGTGTTCGCTGTTTCGATGATTCCGGTGCTGATTGCTCTCGTGATATTCGCATTTGTAAGGGAAAAACCGCCAGGAGAGAGCAAGACAGATAAAAAAGAACGAGTATCGTTCTGGAAAAATGCGTCGAAACTCGACGCAAAGCTCAAGCTTTATCTGGTTATTACATTAATATTCACGCTCGGCAACTCCTCAAACAGTTTTCTGCTGCTCAGAGCGGAAAATGCAGGCTTCTCTGGAAGCGGTGCGATTTTTCTTTATTTTGTATATACGGCGGCGGCATCGCTCCTCGCTGTTCCGTGCGGCAGGCTCTCAGACAAAATCGGACGCAAGAAGCTTCTTGTCGGCGGGTATATAACATTTTCAGTCGTGTATTTCGCATTTGCGTTATGTAAATCCATGAAACTCATGCCGTTGATATTCGTTTTATACGGGTTGTTTACAGCTATGACTGCAGGCGTTGAGAGAGCATTTGTGTCTGAGATAGCACCGCCTGAACTGAAAGGAACTATGCTTGGGCTGCAGGCAGCGCTTGCCGGCATAGCACTGCTGCCGGCGAGCGTGATCGCGGGCTTCCTCTGGGTTCATATCAGCGCATCGGCTCCGTTTGTGTACGGTGCTGTTCTTGCACTGATATCAGCTGTAATGGTTGGATTTGGCTTTACAAAATACGACAGAAGAGAAACAGCACAGTGAGAGCTTCGGCTGCTTTCAGATGACTCATGAATAAGTTTAGAAACACGGTGGATATTGTACATAGAGCAGGAGCATATTAATAATGGTCGAAGTGATGATCGGAAGAAATTCTGAGACATAAGAAAGCAGGCGCTTTTCAAGAGCACTTCTGAATAAAAATAGAAACAAATACAATGCAGATAGAAAGCACAGCGAAGCAGGAAGCTCTGCGTTTTTTGTCTTTTGCATCCAGCATTCTGAGATGTATTGAATCTGGGTGTTTCACAAAACAATCACATAATTCACAAATAAGTTCAAAAAGACGGCAGGGATTGAACATAAAGCAGGAGTATATTAATAACTGTCGAAGGGATGAACCGGAAGAAATCCTGAGACATAAAACAGCAAAGCAGAATACTTTTCATAAACTCTCCTAACAAAACAGAAACCAAAACAGACAATTCAAACAAGAACCGCAGCAGAACAGACACCGCTGCGGTTTTTGTATTTCGCTCATCTGAACGGTATTGCCAACGGAGCTGACGGAAGATTTTTTCAGGTTTTCTGATGGCTTCAGCAATAATCACGTCTGCACTGCAGGGAAGAATGCAGCGGAATGCATTACTTTTGCCATCAAACAATTATTATTATATAATAGCTTTTGAATACAGACTGCCGGTTCTGCGGCAGCCCGCATTTTTCAATGACTTTGATATCATTTCATGTTATGTTCTATCAAATATGAATTAAACCCACAGCTTCAATTCGAAAGGAAATTCAAATGTCTGAAATACCGCAGATAAAGACAGATATTACAGAGATGCTCGAAATAAAATATCCTGTTTTTCAGGGCGGAATGGCGTGGATCGCTGACGCATCGCTCGCGGGAGCAGTGAGCAGAGCAGGCGGACTCGGGATCATCTCGTGTGGGATTCTTGACACGGATAAGATCCGCGCTGAGGTTCGCAGGATAAAGGAAATTACAGACAGACCGTACGGGCTTAACGTGATGCTTGAATCCCGCTATGTCGACGATATCATGCAGATGATCATAGACGAACATGTGCCTGTGATCACGACAGGTGCCGGAAATCCGGGGAAATATATCCCGACACTGAAAGATTACGGTGTAACGGTAATCCCAGTGGCAGGATCTGTGCCTGTAGCGCAGAGAGTTGCACGCGCAGGTGCAGACGCTGTCATAGCTGAAGGCATGGAATCCGGCGGACACATAGGCGAGGCGACAACTATGGCGCTTGTGCCGCAGGTAGTCGATGCGGTAGATATACCTGTCATAGCAGCAGGTGGGATAGCCGACGGACGAGGCATGGCTGCGGCGTTCATGCTGGGAGCGCAGGGCGTTCAGCTTGGCACGCGCTTTTTGTCGGCAGCAGAGTGCAATGTTGCACCTGAGTATAAACAGGCAGTCATAAAGGCAAAAGCTTCAGGAACAACCGTTACAGGAACGAGCACCGGACATCCGATCAGAGTGCTCAGAAACAAATTGTCGCGCAAGATTCAAATGCTTGAAAAACACGGCGGAAGCATTGATGAAATCGTCGATCTTGGAGTCGGGGCGCTTAGGCGTGCCGCAGAAGAGGGCGACATCGACAACGGCGCCGTCATGTCGGGCCAGATAGCCGGACTGGTGAAAAAAGAGCAGCCGGCCGCTGAGATAATCGCTGA
>CADBRA010000066.1 GCA_902796965.1 uncultured Eubacteriales bacterium
ACGAGCAGGTCAAGATGCCCTGTGATACTAATTTGATACTAAGCGCTTTGAAAGCAACAAAGAATATGATGAAATCGGTGAGTTAGGGGGTAAGCAATGGGAAAGCATATCTGATCCTGCGTGCACTGAACGAGGAACTGGCAAAAAAAGGTTTTCTGGTCGTAAAGGGCAAAATACCCGTCGCCTATTTCAAGGAAAAGTGGTATGGAGCTGACAAGGAGGAGAATGAATGAGCTGTAACGCAAAGAGAGACCCGGATTGTTGGGAGGCATTATCGCCATCTTTGCGATCATTGAAGCTCTGGGATATCTGATCATTTATCCGATCATCTGCCTGATCAGGCGGTGACCGGTGTTCGCTGTCTGATCTCAGGAAGGAGGCCGGAGACAAGGGGGAATCTGCCTGGTCATGCAGCATTATCAGAGTAATCCGTATCATTTTTTACAAATGAGGCAGGGTTGACGGAAACTACAGTGGTCGATAAAATAATAGAATAAGTGTGTTTAGTCGTATAGTTTTTGAATACAGAGGGACAGCAGCATGCGCAAACTTCCAATCGGAATACAATCATTTGAGAAACTGAGGGAAGAAAACTTCGTATATGTGGATAAGACGGCGTATATTGCAGAATTGGTGAACAGCGGATCTGTCTTTTTCCTCAGCAGACCCAGGCGATTTGGGAAAAGCCTTTTTATTTCTACGCTTGAGGCATACTTTCTGGGAAGAAAAGAATTGTTTGGCGGGCTCGAGATAGAGAAGTATGAGATGCTCAAACCAAAGGAAGAGCAGTGGACAGTTTACCCGATCTTTCTTTTCAGTCTGTCGGGAGGAGCGTTTCAGACAGAACAGGGGCTGGCGATCAGGCTTGCATATGAACTGGACCGTTTTGAAAAACGGTATGGGATAGCGCACCAGGAGAAACTTGATCTTCCGACACAGTTCCAATATTGTATAGAAGAGTCGTTCCGGCTGACTGGAAAGCGGGTCGTCGTGCTGGTTGATGAATACGATAAACCCCTTCTGGAAACAATGGATGTCAATACGAGACAGGAACAGGCGAATCACGATCTGCTGAAAAGTTTCTTCAGTATTCTGAAAGATGAAGACAGGTATCTGCGGTTTGTGTTCATCTCCGGAGTTACAAAATTCAATAAAGTATCTATTTTTTCAGATCTGAATCAGCTGAAGGATATTTCACTTCTCCCTGCATATTCGGCTATCTGCGGGATCACAGAAAAAGAACTGATGCAGAACTTTGCCCAGGAGGTCTGCCGCCTGGCTCAGGCTCAGGAACTGACCCTTGAGATGACCCTGGAAAAGCTGGCCAGAGTATATGATGGATATCATTTCAGCGAAAAAATGGAGGGTGTTTATAATCCATTTAGCATTCTCAATGCATTTTCAGACTGCAGGTTCGGCAGATACTGGTTTGAATCCGGGACCCCGACATTTCTGATCAGAAGGCTGATGGAATCAGGCCTGCCTGTGCAGGATTTCTCGGAAGGGGTAAGGGCGACAGAGGAAAGTATCAGCAATTATAGAGCAGATTATCATGATCTTGTCCCTATCTACTATCAGACTGGTTATCTGACTATCAGTGCCTACGACAGGGAATTTCAGGAATACACGCTGTCTTATCCAAATGAGGAAGTGAAGTATGGATATCTGAATTCTCTTATTCCCGCAGTAAACCCTGAATATGCGTCGAAAGCCGGTGTATTCAGCGTATACCGCATGATTGGTTTCCTGCGTGACAATGATATGGAACCGTTCATGATCATGCTTCAGGCTCTTCTGGCGGGGATACCCTACCATGAGGGGAAAGTTCCCTCACAGGAGCAGCAGTGGAGGAATATTGTTTACGCCATTTTTACGGTACTCGGCCAGTATGTCAGAGCAGAAGTGCACTCTGCGAATGGCAGAAGTGACTGCGTGGTTGAAAATGAACGCTATTTTTATATTTTTGAGTTTAAGCAGGATAAAACGGCGGAGGAAGCACTGAAGCAGATAGATGACCGAGGGTATGCTCTGCCCTATGCAGCATCTCAAAAAAAGGTTATAAAAGTAGGCGCTGATTTTTCGACGGAGAAAAGAACTCTTGATGCATGGAAGATCGTCGGATGAGCGGCGTAGATATCCTGTCGGTTGAGGTGAATGGAAAGCTTTTAGCACCTGATGAGTTATTTCATCAGGTGTTTTTTTGTTGTGAGTTTTTTGCCTGAAGAGCAGCGTATCTATTGCTGTTCTGTCCAAGACATCAGTAACCAGAGAAATTTCTCATTTTAATTTGCGCTAAATCTTGACATAGGACCAATATACGGATACGGATTATAAGGTCTCCTGTCTGATGCTTATAACACCCGCTCATGACCTCTGCATTATCTACGATCGTCTTTCCTGCTGATCTCAGGTTTTTTACCAATCTATCTCTGTATTTATCATCCATAGGATCATCCTTATTCCTTGTAAGAAAAAAAACACCCATCGCTGGATGCTTTTAATACCACATTACCATTTTCTCATTTTGAAGATGCCCACTTTTACACATTTCTTTTAATGCATTTCCCGCATGAATAACGTGACATTTACACCATTCATATCCAAAAGGAAGGGAAAAGT
>CADBRA010000067.1 GCA_902796965.1 uncultured Eubacteriales bacterium
CAAATTTTCGGCAATACATGGTCCGCATCCTCGTTCGTGCTTTGTCGGATGCATAGGGCACTCAAAGTTTTTACATGTACAAAACGGACTTAAATTTGTCATATCAGATACCTCCGCTGATGTCGATTTATGTGCGTATTAAAAATTCCTGTAAAGAGTATTTTATCCCTTCCATTCTTTTTTCAGGACTGCATATTGAAGGGTGTTTTCATAGTGAGGAGTGCTATCAGGATTATTTACAAATGATACAAACTCCTTGAATAATCCTTCCCGGCACATACCAAGTTTTTCACACAGATTCTGACCCGCCAGGTTATTGTCCTCGGTATAAGCGAAAATGCGCCTTGCTCCCTTATCACAAAACAGATAATTGAAGAACGCATGAGCTGCTTCATAAGCATATCCCTAAAAGGACGTAAAAGCAACCTTTCTGTTTCAATAACCATAAAAATTCACACCTTTCAAAATATCAATTCAGTCTGTGCCTTCAATATTTCAGCAGACTGGAATGTATCCTGTGACACAGACTACTTTGTGGATGTGTCATCGGGATCCTTGTGCTGATCACGAACTGTTTCCAGATCTTCATTCCATGTGTCCGCAATCATATCTGTCTTTTCGACCTTGAAAATTACCGGACGAATCCCGTGAAGGCATGAAACTATGACCATGCCTTCACGGTTGGTAAATCCGCCGTCCCCGTAGATATAACCGGCACCCTGTGAAATCGCCAGTACATAATCTCTCATGCAGTTCCATGCATTGCCACAAAGGCCGGTCGGTTTCTGCCATCCATTAGAATAGAAAACCTGTCCGACGGAATGCAGCTCACATGAGCCATATCCTTCTGGCGCATATTTCTCAGCTCTCTCTTTATTCGTATTGTATTATAAAAAACTCTTTAACATGGTGAAATGATATATAATTAATTTGCAAAGTGTCAGAAGAACACGCTTTGTGGCCGGACCTGCCGGGATGTTTTCTGACGCTGTTTTGCATTAATATATTCTGCGTAATTCCGGCGACAGGCCATTTCTGTATGTTAAAAAGGAGAGATAAATTGAGTAAAAGGTTATTCAGCATCATACTTACGTGTGTGATGTGCCTCTGCACCGCGGTTCCTGCGTTTGCGGCGGATAAGGTATGGAACGGAGATGATTCCGCGCCTCCTGAGATTGAGGGTTCAGTTGTTCAGAATCAGGCGGATTCAGCAAAAGGTGAAGTCAGAGCCATGGCTGCCGGTGACAGCTATGTAACTGCGTATATCGGATTCGACTACGGACAGACGGAGGCCAGATCTATGCTTCCGATGATAAACAGCTTCAGGACAGGTTCTGAAGCATGGGCATATGATCAGTCAGGAAATGTTGTTACATACCCCGGGCTTTCTTACCTCACATATGATTATGAACTTGAAAATATAGCTATGATAAGAGCCGGCGAGATTGCAATCATGTATATTGTGACTGGAAATCTGACACATGAAAGGCCTGACGGTTCGTATGTAAATGAACTTACAACTCCTTACGGCTACTATGCGGCCGGAGAAAACATACTGATGGGATATGGTGTCGGTGCGAGTCAGGCGATGCAGCTCTGGAAAGAAGACAATTACGGTTACGACGGGCAGGGACATAGACGCAATATGCTTGATTCAGACTACCAGGGCGTCGGCATCGGACACGTGAATGTTAACGGAATGGACTTCTGGGTTCAGGATTTTGGATCGCCTGTGCAGAGCACAGAAGAAACAGAAGCATTAGACGGAATTTACTATGATCCGATTCCGTTTAAGACATCAGATGTTTCAAACATTTCAGCCTCGCAGGATAATCAGTACTATGTGACGCTCAACGTCGGAGAGAGTTTAAATGTACCTCCGCTCATAGTCACCATGGATTTGATGAATGCTCTTACAGGAGTGATAACTCCTGTGGCGGCCGACAGATGGATTGTTGCAGATCCTTCGATCGCGTCTGTTTCAGATGGAAAATTAACTGGAAACAGCAGAGGCCTGACTTACATGCAGGGAACTGTAACGATCGGAGACAGCACTGTCACGGCAATGCTTCCTGTTTACTGCGGACTGTTCATCGACGCTGCCGACAGCAGTTCGTGGTTCTATAATGCTGTCTACTGGGCTGTTGACAACGGTATCACAAACGGCATCGGCGACGGCCTTTTCGGACCGGACGGGGTGTGCACACGCGCTCAGGCGGTTACGTTCATGTGGAATGAGGAAGGAAAGCCTGACGCTTCAGGCAGTACAAATTTCAGAGACGTTGCTGACGGAGCGTGGTATGCAGATGCTGTAAAATGGGCTGTTCAAAACGGAATCACGAGCGGCACGGGTGACGGTACGACGTTCAGCCCGGATAAGAACTGCACGAGAGCTCAGATCGCGACGCTTCTGTGGAATCGGGCCGGCTCGCCGGAGCCTTCGTCACAGACGAGCAGATTCTCGGATGTAGGGCAGAATGAGTGGTATACAAAGGCTGTTCTCTGGGCTTATGAAAACGGAATCACGAGCGGTACGGGCAATGGCACGACATTCAGCCCGAATCAGGAGTGCACGAGGAGTCAGATCGTCACGATGCTCTACAACGCACAGCATGTCGGTTAAAAATCTGTTCAATGACCGCAGAATCAAGGCGGTTTTAACACGCCGAACTAAAGTCGCTGCCGGACATGAAATAGCACGCATGAGACGCTGAACAATGGTGCATGTGCAGCGCATATTCTTTTAAATTAAAAACGCCCCGTTGGAAATTCCTTTCAGTACGGGGCGTTTTTATATATTAATCAGCTGAGTTTTGTCCGCGGAGCGGACGTGGACCGCGTTTTTTAATTTATTAACATATGCGGTCTGCTGATTTTATGCCTTAGTGGATATCGAGTGCAGCGTGGTATCCCTGGTAAACAGCATAAGTGATCGTGTCAGGCTTTACGCAGTTTCCGATCGACGCGAACTGAGGAGTGAGACCTCTCAGCGAATCGACGACGTCTGTCTTCGGCTTGAGTCCGAGAGCGCAGAGGATTGAATCTGCCTTGAGCTCTATGGTCTTACCGTCAGCATCTTCACAGATTACCGTGCCGCCGTCTACTTTTTTGCATGTGCAGCTCGTGTGAATCTGAACGTTCACATCATTGAGCTTGTTCATGAGAAGAGGACGGTATCTGACGTTCGCGTCAGGGCAGAGTGCATCGCGCATTTCTACGATATGTACAGTTTTGCCTTCGTCACCGAGGCATGCTGCGAGCTCGGCGCCTACGAGGCCGCCGCCGAGAACTACAACGTTGTCGCCGATGCTGTCCTTTTTGAGATGATAGTCTTCAGCGACGAACATCTTATCGCTTTCTCTGAGACCTGGGATAGGCGGAACAGCTGGAATGCTCCCTGCTGCAACGATCAGCGCGTCAGGATTTTCCTTAAGAACATAATCCCTGTCGACTCTCGTGTTGAGACGGATGTCGACGCCTGCTTTTTTGCAGAAGAGCTCATATGAGAGAGCGAGCTGATACATCTCGTATTTGAACGGAATCGCAGATTCGCCTCTGAGGAGTCCGCCGACCTCGCTGTCAGCTTCGCAGAGAATTACTTCGTGACCGCGTCTTGCTGCAGTATATGCAGCGTAAAGTCCGCCGGGGCCGGCGCCGACAACGAGAACCTTTCTCTTGACAGGTGCCGGAGCAATTTCGCCAAGCCCCTCATCTTCTCTTCCGATGAGAGGATTTACGGTACATCTTCTCGTAAACGTGTTAGCGCGTTCAGCCATGCATGTGAAGCAGCGCAGACAGCGGACGATCTCGTCGTCTCTGTTTTCCATGATCTTGTTAGGGAGCTGAGGGTCAGCGAGGAGCGCACGGGCCATTTCAACGACATCAGCTTTTCCAGATGCGATGATTTCTTCCATCATGGCAGGATCGTTGAGTCCGCCGATAGTTGCGACAGGCTTTGAAACGTGTTTCTTGATCTCGGCAGCGAGATATACGTTTCTGCCATGCTCTTCAAACCATGAAGGGTGAGTGATTCCGAATGTCTTCTGATATGTGCCGGCAGAAACGTGGATCAGGTCTACGTACTCCTCGACAGCCTGAGCTATCTTTATGCCCTCGTCGAGATGATATCCGCCTTCTACGAATTCGTCGCCGCTCATGCGGAATTCTATCGGGAAGAAAGGACCTACAGCGTTTCTGACAGATTTAACGACTTCCTGAGCAAATCTTACGCGGTTTTCGAAGCTGCCGCCGTATTCGTCGGTTCTGTGGTTGAAAAGCGGCGAGAGGAACTGGTTTATGAGCCAGCCGTGTCCGCCGTGTATCATGACCATCTCGAATCCTGCTCGCTTTGCGAGAGCGGCAGTATTGCCGTAAGCCGCTACGATGTCGTCGATCATTTCCTTTGTGAGTTCGCCGATCTTGACGCCGTCAGCTCTGACACCGGCTGAAGGGCCCCACTGCGCGAGCCCATGCTGCTTGTTTTTGTCGGCCAGGTATGTTCCCGAGAACTGTCCCGAGTGTGAGAGCTCAACAGAAGGAATCGCTCCATGACGGCGGATAGCGTCGGCAGTATATGTGAAGCTCGGCAGACTTCCCGGAACCGAAAGATCGAGGTGATAGGCGTGGCTTCCGTCAGTCTGCGGGTGAACCATACACTCAGAAATAGTTACAGCTGCTGCCCCTCCGTAAGCTCTCAGTTCATAGAATTTTGTCGATTTAGGTCCGATGCAGCAGTCGGCCGTGATGTCAGTTCCGCCCATAGGCGCCGAGAAAATTCTGTTTCTGAAAACAGTCTTTCCAAGAGTTATAGGCTGGCAGAGATGAGGATACTTCTGTTCCATTTTCGTTTCCTTTCGTTAATTGCTGTTATTGCGTAAAATTGAATTAAAATTTGTATTAATTGATTTAAATTTGATTAAATTGGCAGCGATTTGCTTTTCTTTCTGATAATAATTTAACATCTGAATCATTGTTGCGCTATCAACATATTGAAGATGGATAGAAACGAATATTTTCTACTGAAGCCCGTGAGATTTCTTCAATGTGATAAAATGGAATATATGATAATGTATCAGAGAAAATATCTGCGTCAGCTCCGCTGACAGTGCCTGCGGCAGGCGCGGCTGTGATAGCATGGCCGTGCACATGCTGATTTCGTTCAGTCCGCCGCGCACCGCGGACTGAACGGGCTGACGGCGGAGCCGCCGTCATAAGTTTGAAATCTTCCGACGGGGAAATGTCAATGGACACAAAGAGCATAAAATATTTTATAACATGTTACGAAATGAGAAGTCTCAACCGCGCGGCCCAGAGCTTGTATATCACGCCTCAGGGGCTCGGAAAAACGATAAACAGACTCGAGGAGGAGATTCATGTGAAGTTGTTCGACAGATCGGCGCGCGGGCTTATTCCTACTAAGAGTGCTGATTATCTATACGGCCGCGGCAGGGAGCTTATGTTTCTGCTTCAGGAGATCACGCTTGAGATGAACAGACTTCAGGAAGATGAAAAGAAGATAAAAATAGGCTATTCATGCGGAGCGATGAGGCTCATTCCGGTCGACGACCTTGAGAAACATCTTGCAGAAATGGACAGCGTAAGCCTCGAGTGGGTTGAAGGGTTCAACGACGAAATAGAAGAAAAGCTGCTGCAGGGAGAGACAGACGCGGTGTTTATGACGACTGCTTCAGGCTCGCCGGCAGCTGAAAGCAGAAAAATATTCAGCAGGAGACTTTGTGCTGTAGTATATGAAGGCCATCCGTTCTACGAGCGCGATTCCGTTACGATGAAGGATCTTGAGGGCGAAACGCTCATAACGCTGAGCGAAAAGTATCAGACGTATCATCTTGTGCAGCAGCGCTGTCAGGAGCTTGATTTCGTGCCTTCAATACATATCAGGACGATGGAGAGCTCGCTGATATACATGCTTGTGTCGCAGAAGAAGGGAATCGGCATCGATGTCGATATACATGATAATTATGTACATTATCCTGTGCGGATGATTACGATATCGGATTCTATACCGTGGACGCTTTACGCGGTATGTCTCAAGCACCGTATGAACGATCCGATATTGGCCGACATAATCGATTTTGCGGATAAGACGGTAAATGAAGGACATCATAGTATAAGTCAAGAGGTGAAACATGGATAAGAACAGAATCAGACTTTATGGAAATCAGAGTTCAGTAAATATAGTGATTCAGACCGTTGACGATCACGATATTTCAGAGATGGAGAATGAAGCTGCTGAAGTCAGACGTATCACGGGCGGTGATGATTTCATGATCGCTGCACTGCCGGTCGATGACTGGAACATGGATCTCTCACCGTGGGAAGCGCCTCCCGTATTCGGCAAAGAGGGATTCGGCAGCGGGGCGTCAGATACGCTGTCGTTTATAACAGACGCGGTGATCCCTTTTCTCGGATCAGAGCACAGCGATCCAGCATCACGGAAATTTTACATAGCAGGATATTCACTTGCCGGACTTTTTGCGCTATGGGCAGTCTGTCAGACAGATATCTTTTCAGGAGCGGCTGCAGCGTCTCCTTCCGTATGGTTTCCGGGCTGGATTGAGTACTCGGAGAAAAATATGATAAAAACACATTCAGTATATATGAGTCTGGGGGATCGTGAAGAAAAGACAAAAAATCAGATCATGGCTAAAGTGGGAGACTGCATAAGACGCGAAGAAGAGATATTTAAGGAAAAAGGAATTAACACAGTTCTTGAATGGAATAAAGGAAATCATTTTAAAGACAGCGGCCTCAGGACTGCAGCAGGTATTGCGTGGCTTCTCAATAATGAGGGCAAACGCGATGTCTGAGCTCTGATAGATGCAGTCCGGGCCGCATGATTAAGATCAGTCAGTTATCTTCCTCATATGTAACAGAGTGATCGTCCGGGTTTTGTTGATTTCCAGCTTCTTCATATGCTGTTTCATCATCGTCCGGACAGCTGTCTTTAAGGCTTCTGCTTTCGATGTACTCTACGATTGCGGCAACGGACTGGTCGCCCGTTATGTTGCACGCTGTGCCGAAGCTGTCCTGAGAAAGATGAAGTGCAATGATAAGCTCGCTCATAGGCTCTGTGAATCCGAGCATGGATTTTATGATACCGAGAGCTGCCATAACTCCGCCGCCCGGCACACCCGGGGCAGCGACCATAGTGATTCCGAGCATAAATATGAATGGTGCAAATATGCCGATCGTCGGATGAATTCCAAACGCGAGCATAATGCCGATTGATCCGAGCACCAGACATATCGTATCGCCTGCGAGATGTATTGTGGCACAGAGCGGAATTACAAAATTGCGGATGTCGGAAGCGATGCCGTTGTCTTCAGCCGACTTGAGTGAAACGGGTATAGTAGCTGCCGACGACTGTGTTCCGAGCGCTGTAAAATATGCGGGCATGATCTTTTTAAGATCCTTCCAGCGGTTTTCCCGGCGCCATATGCTGGCGACAGTAAACTGGAACAGGATGTAGATCCACTGCATGCATATGATGCAGATATAGAGCTTGGCGAACATCGCGATTGTGGATCCGAGCTGACCGCCGGCCGCTATCTTTGCGAACGTGCCGGCAATATAGAATGGAATGAGCGGTATGATGATTTTTTCAAGTACGAGGATGACGATTTTTCTCAGGTCCTGCATGATATTCATGAGCGCTTCGGCTTTGATGTTGGCCATGGAAAGGCCGAGTACAAAGGCCAAAATCAGTGCAGTCATGACAGAAAATACCGGCGTCATTTCGATATCGAATATAGGATCAAATGACGTTTCTCCGGCAGCTGATCCTGTGATATTTTTTATCATTCCCGGAAGAAGCGAGCTGCCGAGGAAATATGCAGTAAATCCTGCTATTACCGTTGAGGTATAGGCGAGAATCAGTGTTATTCCAAAAAGCTTGTTTGCTTTTTTTCCGAGTTCCGCCAGCCCGACTGCTACAAATGACACGATCAGGAGTGGTATGATGAAGCTCAGAAATTCTCCGAACAGATTGACGAGCGTAGATATTACTCGGATTGTGCCGACAAACCCCGCAGTGTCCGATATTTTAAAAATCTTTCCTGTGCTGCCTATGATTATTCCTGCACCAATGCCTATGATAAGCTTAGCCAGCAGAGGCAGCCTGCGCTTTTTCTTTTCTTCCCCTTTATTCTTAGTAGTTGACAAAGAAGGACTCCTTTCCTGTAAAAAACAACAATCCTGTTTATTATATCACAAACTTGACATGATCTCATCATGAGGTTAGCAGACAGGTATTGTGCGCGGGGATATCTGCAAAAACAGCAGATCAAAATTTTAGTTGATTTTGTCTTTTCTTTTCACATGGTTTTGATATAATTCTATACAATTTCGTTTACAGTTTAACTTTTTACGGCTGTGGAGCGATTTATGCAATTTAATATTTGGAAAAAGGCCGAAAAGCTGAAATGATAAAGGTTCGCTACTGGAAATATCAATATACAGTAAAGAGTATTGCATGAAACGAAGAAACTGCGCAGGCTCCGCCTGCATAAAAATATAGGTAAAGGAGGGTGTGCTCCCGCATGAAGAGTCATATACATCTATTCTATATTCCGGGCCGGGAGCGACGGCAAAATAAATATGAAAAGTAATAGAACCTCTGATGGCACTGAACGCGCAGGTGAAAGCGGAAGAACAGCAGTCATTTCCGGGCAGGATGATAAGAGAGGTGCGCTGCGGGCGATGAAAACTGCATTTCCAAAGACAATTCCGGTTATGACGGGGTATATTTTTCTCGGAATCACATACGGCATGCTCATGGCCACATCGGGATTTCCAGGTTGGCTTCCGGCGCTTACGGCGCTGATCATATACACTGGCTCTATGGAATTTCTGATGGTTTCGATACTGCTGTCATCGTTTAACCCGCTTTCGGCTTTCGCGACAGCGGTAATGGTCGGAGCCAGGCATCTGTTTTACGGAATTTCAATGCTCGGAAAATACAGAAACATGGGGTGGAAAAAATTTTATCTGATATATACGACCAGCGACGAGACGTTTTCAGTCAATTATTCGGCAGATATTCCTGACTACGTCGACAGGAGCTGGTTCTATTTCTGGGTGTCGCTGCTCGACCAGATGTACTGGGTGGCAGGCAGCGCTGCAGGCGGATTTTTCGGATCCCTCATAACGATAAACCTTGACGGTCTCGATTTTGTTATGACAGCGATGTTTGTCGTCATTTTTCTGCAGCAGTGGATGCAGGACGGCACGAAGCTAAGGTCATTGTTCAGGGACCATATATGCGAGCTAACAGGTATAGCAGGTTCAGTACTGTGCCTTGTGATCTTCGGGCCGGATCATTTCATGATACCTTCTATGATCGTGATTTTAGCGGTGCTTCTCATATTCAGAAAGCCCATGGAGAAGGCGGGCTACACACTGGAGCATGATACATCAGCAAGTGATCATTCAGAAAATGCTGAAATTTCCGGCGAAGGTCTTTCGAATAACGGAAACGGAGGTGATGACATATGAGCATAATTCAGATGTTTATCACTATTGCGGTAGTAGTGCTCGGCACAGTCCTGACGCGTTTTCTTCCATATATGGTTTTTACAGAGGGAAGAGAAATACCTATGACGGTAAAATATCTCGGCAGAGTTCTGGCGCCTGCTGTATTCGGTCTTCTGGTCATTTATTGCTTGAGAAATGTGAATTTTACAGGAGATATGTTCGGCCTGCCGGATATAATCTCACTGATAGTCGTGGCGGCGCTATATATCTGGAAAAGAGGCATGCTGCTGCCTATGGCAGGCGGCACTGTATGCTACATGATACTGATACGCATGCTTCCTCTTGTCATGCAGTAGGAGACGGAGCGGCAGACCGGCAGCTGCTGATGCCGCAGGGAAATATATTCTGAATAAATTGGAAATTGAAATGAAAAACATCGAATATACATATGATAAAAAGTTCACAATGTATGATGTTCAGACGCTTTTCAGTTCTGTAAACTGGATTTCGGCTGAATATCCCAATAGCCTTTACAAGGCTCTTATGAATTCTCCAACGGTTATAACTGCATGGGATGGTGCAAGACTCGTCGGACTTGCAAGGGCGATAGCCTGAAAGCGGAGCTTTCATCATATTTATTTTCACCCATTACAGAGGAAATGGGATGAACGACGGATTCGATGACTGAATATGATATCGTTACCGTGATATACTTTTTGATTGCACTAATTGTAATACTTTCAATAATAATTATAATCATATATAATTATTACATGAATTTTGTATTACATGCTGTCGTATGAAATAAAAATCATACAGCGCTCTTGACGGTTGTGTTTGAGGTCTGAAATTGAACAGATATGAAAGAAAATACCATAACACCGAGATGAAACTGATTGCCGCACTCGGAGTTATGCTTGAACATAAGGATTTCGATAAAATATCAATAAGTGATATATGCCGTGAAGCCAGAGTCAGCAGAACCACATTTTACGGTCACTGTTCAGACACATCAGAGCTTCTCATCATCGCAGTTCGTGTAAAACTTGACGAGCTCAGCGATCTGATAAAACGTATAGGTGCTGCTGATATTGAAAAGCCGTTATCTGCAGGAAGAGTTGAGGATCTAATCAAAAATGAAATTTTGATTCCTTTTCTCTATTGCATCGAAGACAACAGTCAGCTGTTTCTGTCGTGCTTCAGAACAACTGCAGGTCAGAAAGCTATGTTCAACGCCGTTAATAATGTCTTTTTCATGCCGCTTGTGAAAAAAAACAACCTCGTTAATGATAAAGAAATCAGATATGTTTCAGCTTTCTTTATCACAGGACTGCTTGCCATAATATATGAATGGATATCAGGCGGCTGCAAAACAGAAAAAAGTGAAATCTGCGGTCTTATCAGAAGATGTCTGGGAAAAAACCATAGAGATGCAGCCCCTAAAGCCGTTTGAAGCAGATTATATGAGCATATCGTTTTTACAGAATTTAAGGTGAAAAGCCCGCAGTTTTAACTGTATAAGTATGTCAATGCCAGGAAAGTAAAAATATGACAGATAACTGGAAAAAAGCATATTCGGAACTTATAAACACTATTGTCGAAATGGGTTATCCTGAGGATTTCGGAAAGATGATAGCGGGAAGTCTCGGTTCAGAAAATACTATGAACAGGATGATTAATTATCTGAAAAAAGCACGGCCGGGCAGCCCGGAAGAAATCGCAGACGAAATGCTGGCCATCGACAGTGACAGGAAGCGCTGGATAGAGAAGAGAGAATCAGAGAGAGCGAGTCAGCGTTATTACGAGATTCGCCGCGGCTGTTTTTCTGATGATGAGAACGGTGGCTGCTAATAAGTTTATGATTGAAGGAAATGGAAAGATTATCATTTGTTTTCCCTCGCAAAGTCCGGCATGCCGGGTATGCCGAGAATTTTAAATTACCTGTTTTTATTTCTTTTATGCATCATTCATGAGTTTTTTGAAATAGCATTTACAGGGCTGATTGCGCCACATATGACCGACATACCTTTTACTGCCATGTCGCATTAACGCGTTATTTTAATAAAGCAATATTTCCTGTATTTGACCTGCATAACTGCACAAATCAGCATAGAATAGTGCACATTTAGAAAATATTAGTGCAACTCTGTAAAACCATAGAAAATATTTCGATGGTTACCTCTCTTTTCCTGAAAATGGCTTAAAATTTCTATCGGCGGCTGTTCAGGCGCTTTATTGTGGTATAATGCAACGGAAAACCCGTCCGGGGAAAACCGGACTTGATGGAGGGAGAGTAATTTATGGAACAAAACACCAATCGCGCAAATTTCTCATCTAAACTGGGATTTGTGCTCGCAGCAGCGTCATCTGCGATAGGCCTCGGAAATCTGTGGCGGTTTCCGTATCTTGCCGCTAAATACGGCGGCGGAATTTTTCTGCTGACATATATATGTCTCGCGATATTGTTCGGAGTTCCTCTGCTTATCACGGAGATAAGCATAGGCAGAAAAACAAGGCAGTCTTCGATAGGCGCATTTAAAGTACTCGGTCAGAAGAGCAACATCTGTGGTGTTCTCGGTCTTATCATTCCTATGATAATAACGCCGTATTACTGCACGATAGGCGGCTGGGTCACGAAATACCTCTGCACGTTCGCCGTCGGCTCCGAAAAAGAGGCAGTAAGTGATTCCTTCTTCGGTTCATACATAGGAAGCACTGCGGAACCGATAATCTTTCTGCTGATCTTCCTTTTCCTGACCGCGCTCGTCGTATTCTTCGGCGTCGAAAAGGGCATAGAAAGAGTCAGTACGATACTGATGCCTGTACTGCTTGTGCTCGTAGTCGGACTCGCGATATACATCTGTACACTGCCGGGAATAGGCGAAGGCGTGTCTTATTATTTTAAGCCGGACTTCTCGAAATTCAGCGGAAAGCTTGTACTGGCCGCACTTGGTCAGCTCTTCTATTCACTGTCTATTGCTATGGGCATCATGGTGACATACGGTTCATACATGAAAAAAGAGGACAATCTTGCGACGTCTTCAGGACAGATCGCGTTCTTTGACTCGCTTGTCGGAATATTTGCCGGCCTCATCATCGTTCCTTCTGTATTTCTGTTTTCAGGCGGAAACGAATCTGCGATGGGAGCTGGACCTGGGCTTATGTTCATCACGCTGCCTAAGGTTTTCGATACGTTCGCCGCGGGCCGCATAGTAGGATTACTGTTCTTTGCGCTTGTAATATTTGCCGCGCTCACATCTTCGATTTCACTTCTCGAAGCAGTCGTTTCCAACATAATGGATATGACTCATATGAGCAGGAAAAAAGCCGTAGTCATCACCACAATTTACTGCGCTGTAGTCGGAATAATCTGCTCTCTCGGATTCGGAGCATGGAGCGGAGTCACAATCTTCGGATTCGATATACTCGATTTCCTTGACTTCATCAGCAACAGCGTGCTCATGCCGGTGCTCGCACTCCTTACATGTCTGTTCGTCGGCTTCGTAATCAAGCCTAAGACTCTCATCGATGAGGTGCAGCAGAGCGGAGTTACATTCCACACTAAGAAGATATATTCATTCCTCGTAAAGTGGTTCTGCCCGATCGCGATCGTCCTGATACTTGTATCGTCAGTGGCGTCGGCGCTCGGACTCTTCTCAATGTAACAGAAACTGCATTAACCATAACTTGAATTTAGTTATCCCCGGACAACGCATGGAAACATGAATATGTCCGGGGTATTTTTATGAATTAAAACAAAATACTTCTCGCGGACTCCGTCCGCAAAATACAGCAATATATAGATATTTTTGATATCTGGCAATAACAGATATGTATATGAGCACAGCGTTATTTTTGCATATAAATTCTGTACATAAATGATCAGAAATGTATAATGTTAACCTATAACAGAGATATGTATCTGCAGCGCAGCATGATGCAAAATGCAGTTTCTTACAAAATCATTAACATAGGATAATATTGTCTGATATAATATCTGTTATCACAAAAACGGAGAAGAGATGAAAAATGAATTTTAAGCACAAATACCGCGCATGGGCTGAGATCAGCGCCGGAGCACTGGTCCACAACCTCAGCTACGCGAAGCAGAAGACAGGTAAAAAAGTCATGTGCGTTATAAAGGGAAACGCACACGGCCACGGAGCTGCGGAATGCGGAAGAATACTTGAAAAAGCAGGCGCCGACGCGTTCGCTGTCGCGTCGTTTCCTGAAGCGGTGCAGCTGAGAGAGGCCGGCATAAAAATACCGGTTCTCGTACTCGGATGGACTGATCCTGATTCGGTTTCGGATATGATTGAAAATGACATCACACAGTCGGCGCTTTCGCTCGATTACGCGCGTGAACTCTCTGCAGAGTCTGTTAAATCAGGATCGGACGGGCTGCTGAAAGTACATGCCAAACTCGACACTGGCATGACGCGGACCGGAATTGCAGCACAGCACGACGCGTCAGCTGCAGCTGATGACGTCATAGCTGTGAATGAACTGCCCGGCCTTGACATGTGCGGTATATTCACTCATTTTGCAGCGGCCGACATGCCGGAAAAGGATGATTATACGGCGTGGCAGGTGCAGAATTACAAAAACGTGCTTAAAGAGCTGAAAAACAAGGGCTTCGATAAAGACGTAATTCACCACGCGGGAAACAGTGCAACTATCATGTATCATCCGGAGGCGTATTTCGACATGGTGCGCGAGGGCGTTATGATGTATGGCTTCTATCCTGACGGGATTTATAAGGAAGACGGACCGCTTGAACCTGTGCTCGCACTCAAAGCGCGTGTTGCTCAGGTAAAGGAAATACCTGCCGGAACAAGCGTGAGCTACGGATGTACGTTTACATCAGAACACCCGATGAAAATTGCTGCCGTTACAGCCGGATACGCCGATTCATATCCGAGGATCCTCAGCAACAGAGGGGCCTGGAGCGTCATAAGAGGAAAAAGATGCCGGCAGATCGGCCGTATATGCATGGATATGTGCATGTTCGACGTTTCGGATGTGCCTGATGTGCGCGAGGGTGACGAAGTAATATTATACGGCAGAGGAGGAATGCCGCTCGATAAAGTCGCAGAACTCACAGGTTCAATAAACTGTGAGCCGACATGTCTTATCACAGACAGAGTAGAAAAAATATACATCGAATAGAAACATAACTCACCACGTTTTTATAATTGATAATACTTAGCATTGCGCGGACTCCGTCCGCAGATAGCCGGCTTTGCCGGTGCTCTGCAATAAGCTGCCGGACCAGCTCGCTTGCAGTACCCGATGAAAGGGCATGATTTGCAGGCCAGCCGGTTATGTCCGCGGAGCGGACGCAAGTCTGCGTGATTTATAGCGGAGAAAATCGATATGGTTTCAACAAGATATTTATTTGAAGACAATCCTGTTCAGGATCTTAAGAATCCTCCTCAGGAGATAGAAATACTGCTTGAGGGCAACAGAGGGACTCTTCTCACTATGCTTTTTACGCCGCAGGGAGCGGGTCCTCATCCGACGATACTTCTGTTCCACGGTTTTCCTGGAAACGAGCAGATGCTCGATGCCGGCTATGCATTCAGGCGCATAGGCTTCAATGTGATCACACTTCATTACAGCGGATGCTATGGCTCTGAAGGGCACTATTCGCTTATGAATGATCTCGATGATGCGAAAACGCTGCTGGCATTCGTAAAGGATGGTGAAAATCGGGAGAAATACGGATTCGATCCTGACAATATACTGCTTTTCGGGCAGAGCCTCGGCGGATTTGTTTCGCTTCACACATTGGCGGACAGCGAGGGCATAAAAGGGGCTGTTGTGGCATCGCCGTTTGATTTCGGCAGGATGTACAGGCTCTCTAAGACGGACGGACGCGCTAATCACATCATGTATGACATTATAGACGATGGAATCGACTGGATAAACACGTCGCGTGAGGAGTTCTACAATGAGCTTGAACGTGATTACCGCGAGCTTGAGATCGAATCAAAGGCTGAAAGACTGGCCGGCAGGACGCTGTCTGTGATCTGCAGCAGCTATGACACGATTGCTGTCCCGGAGGAGAACGGGAAGTATATATATGACAGAGTAAATGAACTGGGAAAGGGAGGTATCGACTACATGGAGATACCGAGCACCCACAATTTTTCAGACAGGAGGTGCACGCTCATAAGAGAGAGCGCTGAACGGCTCTGCCGTATAGTGAACAGCTGATGCTGCAGAAATCAGGAGGTATTAGTTTATGGAACTGGTAAAACATAATAAATTCCAGCGTCTGTTCCTGCCGGGATTTATATTCCAGTCAATGGTAATCGGCGGAGGTTACGGAACCGGCGCCGAGATGGCTCAGTACTTCGGCGTAAACGGCGTAATGGGAGGAATACTCACATGCGTTGTAGTCGCTGTAGTATGGAGCATAATAAGCATGGTAACGTATGAATTCGCCAGAATATTCAGAACGTATGACTACCACAGTCTGACAGCAAAGCTGCTGGGCAAGGGCTCAATATTATATGAAATTACTTATCTTGCGGCTTGTCTGATGGTTCTGGGCGTTGTTATCGCAACTTCAGGAAGCATGTTCAACACTATTCTCCACGTAAACAAGTGGTGGGGTTCGCTCGTTCTCGCTGCACTTATATGTATATTCATAATTTCGGGAACAAAAGTTGTCGAGCGTGTCTTCGCGTTCTGGTCATACGTTCTTTATGCAGTATATATTCTGTTTTTTATCATCGTATTTGTAAAGTTCGGAGACTCAATCGGCGCAAACCTCGGGGCTATTGAGATCAAGCACACGTGGCTGTCAAACGGTCTCATATATTCATCATATAACCTGGGCATTGTTGCTGCAGTGCTTTACTCGACAGATGATTGTCAGAGCAGAAAAGAAGCGTATACAGCCGGAGCTCTCACAGGTGTGATTGCCGTGCTCCCGGCTCTGTTCCTTTTCCTCGCGCTCTCGGCATTTTATCCTGACTTCCTTACACTGGAAGTTCCTATCAACCTGCTCTTCGAGAAACTCAATATGCCATGGCTCTACATCGCATTTGAAATCGTCCTTTTCGGAACACTGATCGAGACAGGCATGGGATTCGTAAAGGCAGTAACCGACCGTGTGGAAGTAAGCTATCAGAGAAAGGGCGGCAGCGTTCCTAAATGGGTAAGACCGACTATAACGATAGGTCTTGTAATCATAGGACTGCTCATTTCTAAATTCGGCATAACCGCTATTATTCTTAAAGGATATGGCGCCCTGCCGTATGCATACCTTATCACACTTATAATTCCGCTCTTTACAATCGGCATTTACAAGATAGTAAAGCACGGCAGCACACCGGATCCGCTTCCGGAGGGCGAAAATATTCAGGACTGACGAATCACGGATCAGTCTCAGCACAAGCATCAGTATATTCTCCAAAGACGTGACAAGAAAGGCCGGGCACAAGTCCGGCCTTTCTGCATGTCTTTTTAATGTTATGGTGGCTGACACTCGTGAATTCAGCCGTGAAGGTTTGCAATAATTAGAACAAGCGGGCCAAGTGGTATGCGATATTCATAAAACCGTGTGATTGCAGCGGCTTAAGATATATCGCCCCTGCTTATAATCTACCATAAATAATTATAGTATACTAACAATAAGCATATATTTTTGCATGGATTGGTTATATAACAGGGGGTTCTTTTGCCCCGATTTGAAAAATCGATGTGTAACTGCGGATGGAGATTTGCGGTTGCGTCCGGGCCGTTTCTAATTAAATACCAGCAGCGTGAGTATGCTTGAAACGATAATTCCGATGCAGATACCGGCTATTACTTCAGGCAGAGTGTGGCCTGCCTTTTCCTCGAATTTCCCGTCGCTTACCTGTTCAAGTCCGGCATTCTTATCTCTTTCATGAAGTTTGTTCATGGCAGCGCCGAGTTTTCCAGTTTCCATTCTGAGATTCATAGAATCATAAATTACAACTATTGCGAGCATGAGCGATATTGCAAATTCTGTGCTGTGAGCAGAATAGAGCAGCAGGCATGAAAACGTCAGACCGGTGAATGTCGCTGAGTGAGAGCTTGGCATGCCGCCGCTTCTGCCGAGAATATGCCTGTCAAAACCGTATTTCACAGATTCGATTATAACCTTTGCGGCCTGTGCGATAAACCATGATACGCCGGCTGACATCAGCACTGGATTTGTGAAAAAGTCTGTCAGGAAATTTATCAGTATCATCTGGATCTTCTCTCCTTAAAATAAAGATATTCTGCAGTTTCAAGACTTTATGCTGAGCTGGATGATCCTGTATTGCTGCATGGTCTGCGCTCTTTTCCCGCAGTAAAAGTAAAAAGAAATGCGGATATTTTTCATGAGGAAAAGACGAGCAGTGCATTGTCCCGCTGAAGCGCTTATTCTATAAAACTGCATACAGCATATATATTATCAGAGAACATAAGTATGTGCAAAAATATCTGGAATGATAACGGCAGTATAATCATTTCTGTATTTTGAAGAATGATTTAGCAGTCACGTTCCTGCGGCTGACATTCACCGAACATTTTAATCCGATTTTGAGATTCATATCTGTTAAAAATATAATAATAGAAGGAAGAAAGAAAAGCGCCTGATATATGTGATAGAATGAAAACAAAATTCAGCAGACTGCCTCAAGATAAGCTGAGGAATGCGGCTTTGCCGCTTACAATTATCAGAAGCCGCGGATGTGCGGATATTGCTTTTTATGAGATTTTAGAATTTTCAGATTCTTCTGTTCATGTGAGATACTGATCTTCGTAATGCATGAGAGCTGCGCCTGCTGATATCATAGAAAAAGGGGACCGACTGAAATGAGAACAGAACATGACATTATAGGCAGTGTTGATCTTGAAGACGGATGCCTGTACGGAATAAATACTGCCAGGGCGCTTGAGAATTTTGCGCTTGAAACACACAGGACAGATTTCTCGCTTATCAGCGCAATCGTGACAGTGAAGAAAGCCGCTGCGATCACTTACAGAAAGATCGGGATAAAGCCTGATCTGTACGGCATAGTGTCAGAAGTGTGCGATGAGATAACGGACGCGCTGGAATCTGAGGGAGAGAACGAAATAAAGGATGCATTTCCACTCGACGCTCTTCAGGGAGGCGCTGGCACAAGTACCAACATGAATGTAAACGAAGTCATTGCGAACATGACATTGCTGCGTACAGGCCACCGGCCCGGCGAATATGAGTACTGTCACCCGTTAAACGATATAAACAGAGGTCAGTCGACAAACGACGTCTATCCGACAGGACTAAGAATTGCATCGATACGCGGTCTGAGAAGACTCAGCTCATCATGTGCTGCACTTCAGGAAAGCCTCCAGAAAAAGGAAAATGAGTTTGAAAACGTGAAGAAACTCGGCCGCACAGAATTAATGGACGCTGTACCAGTGACGCTCGGAAACGAATTCGGAGCATATGCTCAGGCTGCCGCGCGCGACCGCTGGAGGTTATATAAAGTGGAGGAAAGACTTCGTCAGATAAACCTCGGCGGCACGGCCGTAGGACTTGAGAATCTGTCACTCAGAAAATACCGCTTCGAGGTGGTGGAAGAACTCAGAAAGCTGACGGATATCGGGCTTGCCAGAGCCGAATATCCTATGGATATAACTCAGAATCAGGATGTGTTCGTAGAAGTTTCAGGGCTTCTCAAATCGATGTCAGTCAGTATGATGAAGATCGCCGGCGATCTCAGGCTCATGGCCAGCGGCCCATACGGCGGATTAGGGGAGATCAAACTGAAGCCTGTTCAACAGGGGTCAACAGTCATGCCAGGCAAGATAAACCCTGTAATTCCTGAGATGATGCTTGAAGCAGGCACTCAGGTCATCTCATGCGATGCGGCAATAACTTATGCGGCGAGCAGGGGAGAATTTGAGCTCAATGCTCTGTTTCCGCTGATAGCTGACAATCTGCTGAAAAGCATAAAAATACTCACAAATGCGTCAGATATATTCCGTGTAAAGTGCATAGATGTACTTGAAGCAGATGAAAAGAGATGCGGCGAAATACTCGATAATACGTATGCGTTCGCGGCTTCATATCTTTCGGACGTGGGATATGACACTGTCAGCAGAGTCGTCAAGGAAAATACTCCGCAGAAAGCGAGAGAAATACTCGAAAACCTGAAGAATCAAAAAATTGAGAGGTAATTATGGGAATGAACGACACGCCTTCGGGCGAGAGAATACATATCGGTTTCTTCGGTATGAGAAATGCAGGAAAATCGAGCGTCGTAAACGCAGTCACAGGTCAGGATCTTGCCGTCGTGTCTGACAAGGCGGGAACTACGACAGATCCGGTCAGCAAAGCGATGGAGCTTCTTCCGCTCGGCCCGGTCATGATAACAGATACGCCGGGATTCGACGATGTAGGAGAACTCGGTGAACTGAGAGTACGTAAAACAAAGCAGGTTTTAAACCGCACAGACATCGCTGTGCTCATCGTAGACGGAACACGGGGAATGAGAAGTGCAGACCGTCAGATGACCGGTCTTTTCAGAGAAAAGAACATGCCGTTTCTCGTTGTTTACAATAAATCGGATCTTTTTACCTCGGCCGATGATATTCCGGGATACAGGAATAATGCAGACGCACCCGAGAAAAACTGCGTTGTGGTTTCGGCGGAGAAAGGTAAAAATATAGAATTATTAAAGGAACGCATGGCTGCGATAAAGCCTGTCAGTGAAGGCAAGATGCAGATTGTGGCAGATCTCCTTCATCCGGACGACTTTGCTGTGCTCGTCGTTCCCATAGACAAGGCAGCGCCAAAGGGACGCCTGATATTGCCGCAGCAGCAGACGATCCGTGATATACTTGAGGCTGACGCAGCTGCCGTCGTCGTCAAAGAATACGAACTGAGAGACACACTGGCGAATCTTGGTAAAAAGCCGCGAATAGTTATCACAGACAGTCAGGTATTTGCAAAAGTTTCTGCAGACGTGCCGGAAGACGTTATGCTTACATCGTTTTCGATACTCATGGCGCGATACAAGGGATTTCTGGAAACCGCCGTCCGTGGCGTGGCTGCGGTTGAGAAAATTGACGACGGTGATACAGTGCTCATAGCTGAGGGATGTACTCACCACAGACAATGCGACGACATAGGAACAGTAAAGATTCCGCGCTGGCTCAGAAATTACACAGGAAAGGATTTCAAAATTGAAACGTGCTCCGGCAGAAACTTTCCTGACGACCTGTCGCCTTACAGGATGGTGCTGCACTGCGGTGGATGCATGCTGAATGAGCGTGAGATGCTTTACAGAATGAAATGCGCAGAGGATCAGAATGTGCCTGTGACAAACTACGGCACACTGATAGCGTACATGCAGGGAATACTGAAACGATCCCTCGAACCATTCCCGTACCTGGCTGAAATAATAGAGGATGTAGAGAACGGGCAGTTTTAACGGCTTACAGAGAAAAAATATCCGCGTGCCATTTGCAGGAAAGCAGGCGCGTGCACGGTTTTGTGCGCGGAGCGCACGTATGCCGCAGCATAAAGCTGTGTGATATGCTGCTCGGTTCATGATGAAGCATGCGGAATCTGATCTGCTTAATCGAGCGTATCTGTCCTGCCATATAAGAAAAGGATCCGGATTCTCAAATTATGATGAGATCCTGATCCTTTTCTTTGTAAATATAAGTTAATACAGAATAGCGATTTTTATGATAGGGCGCTGTGAGATGTGCATAGTTTGCGTAAGCTTCGGCTTTATGCTGCAGAAAGCTTATTTTTCTCTGTTATCCTGAGAATCATTTCTGCCTAAATCAGCGGTCTTAATGCTGCTGCCTGAGATCTCTTCAGGAGACGCGCCTTCTGCGATTGCATTTTTATCGGGCATGTTCATTATTACGAGTGCTATGATGATGACGACCATGCCGAGGAGCATAAGTATTGTAGGGATTTCGTTAAAGAGCAGGAGACCGAGTATCATCGCGGCAACCGGTTCGCCGAGCGCGAGTATTCCGGCTTTTCCGGCGTCTATATACTGCAGTGCCGATGCAAAGAGCAGATACGGGAAGAGCGAGCAGCAAAGCGAGTTGAAGATCATTACCACTACTGCTTTTGCGCCAAATGAGCTGATGATAGCGCCTGTGGTCTTCCAGTCTGTAAACGGTGCGCAGATCAGAGCGCCGAACAGCAGCGAGTAGAAATTGAGCGTTGTCGATGTGTATCCTTTGTTAGTTGCTGCTTTGCTGAGCAGTCCGTATGAAGCATAGAAAATGCCGCTTAAGATACCAAATAGGAGACCGAGTTTCGTCCATACCGGCTTTGATGTGCCGAGTCCTGAAAGAAGTATTACGCCGGCAAGCGAGAGCAGCAGACAGAGTACTTTTCTGCCCGTGATCTTCTCGTGGAACGCGAAGAACGCGATGATGATCATGTATACCGGACATAGATCAAGCAATACGGCTGCCAGCGACAATGTCATTCTGTTTATTGCCTCATTGTAACAGAAGTTTAATGCCACTGATCCGAGTCCGCCTATGCATATGAAAAGAAATATGTCTCTCGGATTTATCTTCATCTTTGATCTGTTTGTGAACAGAATTATGAAGAAAAGGACTATGACAGCGCCGCCGAGACGTGTGCCGAGGATGGTGATGTTGTTCATGCCATATGATGTAAGTACGCGGACAAACGATCCCTCGGAACCCCAGAAGATTCCCGCCACAACGGCGAAGATCGGCGCGAGTCTCACCATGGCTTTTTTCTCATTCATGATAAAACCTCTAAAAAACAACTGTGAAATAATTAATTGATAATGCAGACGCAGCAATAATTCATATTGTGTATATATTATTGCTACGCGAATATTCTATAATTTATTGAATTAATGCGGAATTCCTGTATAATTTAAAACGGCGTTAAGAACAGCTTAATGCGGCTTTTCTATGGTGATATATTATGAATGACAAAATGATTGAAACTTTCGATGCGGTTGTTTCAGAGGGCAGCTTTGCGAAGGCGGCCGAGAGGCTTTTCTGCTCTAATGTGACTGTGATGAACCAGATAAATATGCTGGAAAACGAGACCGGAGTGGTGCTTTTTAACAGGACGAATCATGGAGCAAGGCTTACAGCCGCCGGCCGTATATTCTACGAAGACATGCGGCGAGTGACTGAAATGATAGATCATTCGGTAAACAGAGCGAGGCAGGCTGCGGCATCGGGGAGAAAAATAATAAGGATAGGGACTTCTATTCTGCGCCCGTGCAGAGAAATCACTGATATATGGAAAAATATAAGTGATTATCATCCTGAGTTTCAGATAATGCTGATACCGTTTTCAGACGACCCTGCGGTTCTGGGCAGTGTGCTCGATGAAAACTCAGGCATAGACTGTATTGCTGCGCCGTGTGATTCGTCGGAATGGCAGAGAAAGTATAATGTCGAGCCGCTTTTTCAGATGCCATGTATGATAGGCGTACCGTCACGCCACAGGCTTGCGCACAGAAAGAAACTGACATGGGATGATCTGAAAGGCGAAAGCATAATGATCATGAAGCAGGGAATTTCATCGACGCTCGGTGAACTCAGGAAGAAAATATCAGACGAGCACAGAGAAATCCACATAATAGATACAGATTCCATTTATACACTCGATACATTTAATAAGTGCGATCAGCTCGGATGCCTGATGGAGACGCTTGGGATATGGGCTGACGTTCATCCGTCGATAAACGCGATTTCTATGGACTGGAATCATTATTCGCCGTACGGAATAATATATTCAAAGAAGCCGTCGCCCGCGCTCAGCGAATTTATCGATATAATAATCGATGAAGAGACAGAGCCGAACAGGTAGCAGTAAGCGGTATAAACTGCTTCTTTGCATCAGTGACCACATCCGTGCTCCTCTGGCCTGTCAATACTTTGATGAATGTCATCTGTAACTGGCATTCCCGCAGAGATGAGTATCAGGCAGATGCATTTGCGGCTCGTGCGGGATATGGTGTTTACCTTATTCATAACAGCTTGATTTGTTGAGTATTGCAGCTTTACCGCATAAAAATCTACTGATTCTTTTTCTTTTCTGTTTTTTTGCCGGTGCCGCTTTCTGCCAGCTCGGCCTCGAGCGCGTTTTTTATATCGCCGAATCTGCTCATGCGCTCTTCGGTTACGACAGGATATTTCGGGTCCATGTTCCTGAGAGTATCGAGAATAATCTCGCTCACCACGTAGCGCATATACCATTTGTGGTCAGCGGGAACGACAAACCATGGAGCATGCTTTGTCGAAGTCTCGTTTATCGCATCCTCGAACGCCTGCTGATACTTAGCCCAATATTTGCGCTCCTCGTAGTCACCTGCGGAGAATTTCCAGTTTTTCTCCGGTTCCTCGATCCTGTCGAGGAATCTCTTCGCCTGTTCTTCTTTCGATACATGAAGGAATATTTTCACGGTGCGCACATTGTTGTGCCACAGGTACTTCTCGTAATTCCTTATGTCTTCGTACCGGTGCTCCATGATTTTTTCCGGTTTGATCCGCTTTGCATTTGCCTGTGTTTTCCATAGTTCCTTCACTTTGTAGATCAGCACCTCTTCATAATGAGATCTGTTGAATATGGCAATCTCACCCTTCGCAGGCACATGCTGCTCGATGCGCCACAGGTAGTCATGAGATAATTCAGCGGCCGAAGGACTCTTGAACGCTTCCTCGTGTACTCCGTGAGGTGATAAACACTGAAGAACAGCCTTTATCGTGCCGTCTTTGCCGGCGGCATCCATAGCCTGAAACAGGAATATAACACCTTCGCGTTTTTCAGCATACAGCTTCTGCTGCAGTTCATCGATCTCGAAATTATTACGCTCCAGAAGATATTCAGCTTCCCGGCGGTCTTTTACGAGTGATGTGTCGTCCGTTGGTGTATTTTTTATATCGAATTTTTCGGTTCCGTCAAAATAATAATGGTTGAACAAGATTTAATTCCACCTCTTTTTCCGATAACAGACCTGCCTTGTATTTTCCCTGAAATCAGCATTATACAGGATGCTGACAGCAAAAGTCACAGCAGGTAAAGAAATGTTATGCATAAAGTATAACACTTATCGCATTATGTCATATGATATAATCTGACACATAAGAATCTTGATGCACGTCAGCTCCGCTGACATAGAAAGGAAACAGAAATGATAATCACCACTACTAATTCAATAGAGGGGAAAAATATTCTTGAATACAGAGGAATCGTATTCGGAGAAGTAGTTTCAGGCGTGAACTTCATAAAGGATATTGCGGCCAGCCTCAGCAATTTCTTCGGCGGCCGCTCAGGTTCATATGAAGATGAGCTCATCAAGGCTCGCCAGAATGCTCTTGCCGAGATGGAGCAAAGAGCTGCGAGCATAGGGGCGAACGGAATTGTGGGAGTCGATATAGATTATGAGGTGCTAGGGCAGGACAACGGTATGCTCATGGTTACAGTCAGCGGTACAGCAGTCGTTACAGATTGACAGCGATATGAAAGACGGCTCGGGCGAATTTCATACTCACGGATTCGGTCCTGTATTCGACAGTGAAAGCAGAGTGCTGGTACTCGGGAGCTTTCCATCCGTGAAGTCGAGAGAGATTAATTTTTATTATGGTCATCCGAGGAACAGATTTTGGCAGCTTGCAGCCAGGCTTACGGGCAGCGATATTCCAGAGACAGTACCGGAAAAGAAAGCGCTTCTCATTGAACACGGTATAGCCCTCTGGGATTCTATAGAAAGCTGCCAAATATCGGGATCGAGCGATTCTACGATAAAAAATGTGACGCCTGTCGATATCGGCTTGATTATGAATGGAGCTGATATCATGATCATAGCCTGCAATGGTGCTGCATCAAAGAAATACTATGACAAATACCTCAGAAATGTGACAGGAATGGACGCCGTTAAACTTCCATCAACGAGCCCTGCAAATGCAGCATGGTCATTTAACAGACTCTTTGAAGCGTGGAACAGTGTTCTGGGAGAATATATCCGCTGAAATATATTTCAGGTCTGCGATAGCGGATTCGATCTGCAGTCCTGTCAGCCGGCAGCGGATGATACGAAAAAGATTGTTGGCTTTGCAAAAGGGGAATTATACGAAAATGGATAAAAACGATCAGAAACTTCTCGACAGTCTTGCTGCTGAAATGATCAGATTTGACAGCGGCGACCCTAAAAGAATACAGCATTTAATTAAAGTTCACAGCTTTGCGCGCCTTATAGGAATCGGAGAGGGTCTCGATGATAAAACACAGATGACGCTTGAAGCTGCGGCATATGTTCATGATATAGGGATAATTCCAGCTGAGATAAAATACGGTAGATGTGACGGAAAAATCCAGGAGCAGGAAGGACCGGAGCATGCGCGAGCAATGCTTGCCAGCCTGGAATTTGAAAGTGATATAATAGACAGAGTAACGTATCTCGTCGGCAGGCACCACACATATACAAACATTGACGGAGCAGACTGCCGGATTCTGATCGAAGCTGATTTTCTTGTAAATATGTATGAAGATGATGTCTCAGAAGATGCTGTCGATAAAGCATACAGGAGCATATTCAGAACAAAAACAGGCAGAAAATTCTGCAGAGATATGTTCGGTACAGCGGACAACAAAAATTGACCGTAATGCTTTGCAGATACGCTTTTGTTTACTTAAAAAAACGGACCTGCGCGGACTCCGTCCGCAGGCCAATAAAAGCCGGATCAGAACGATCCGGCTTTTATTGTAATTAGAAAACTACGCGTTTAACACGGGAAATTTCAGTATATAGCATAATAGTAATTGAATTATTGTGCATTTTGCGGTTATTGCGTTTCGTTTCGGCGGCAGCTGTGTAGTCTACTTCTGCTTTTTGAAAAAAGTTCCTTTTTCAAGTTCCTTGTAAGCTGTTTCGACGTCGCGTTCACTGGTCATTATGACAGTGTTTCCCCAGACAACACGTTCTCCCGTTTCAACAGAACTCAGCACGAGGAAGTCGGCGTCAGAATCAGCAGCTATTTCTATTACGTCTCCCTGCGAGAGCTTTGCTGCCGAGCGTGCCTCAACAGGAGTTCCGCCGACGCGTATTTCGCCGGAAAAACTGAAAATCATGACCGATGCGAAGTCGGGAACAGGTATAGAAACTGATGCTCCTGAATCAAGAGACACATCGTACATGTCGAACGGCTGGTGCTTTCCCTTATAACCTTCGCGGTCTTCGTAACAGCCGGCAAGGAGTCTGATATTTCCTCCCTCGAAAGATATTTCTTCAATATCACTGTTTCTTATTATATGGTAATCAGGATCGTCCATCTTT
The DNA here is from genome assembly GCA_902796965.1 of uncultured Eubacteriales bacterium. Classification (GTDB taxonomy): domain Bacteria; phylum Bacillota; class Clostridia; order Peptostreptococcales; family Anaerovoracaceae; genus RUG708. The sequence goes on from CADBRA010000067.1 coordinate 26,805, forward strand.
TCATCGTTCATTACATTGAGCCAGATCTGTACTCCGACAAGGTGATCTGCAGGCAGAAAAGCTTCAGTGTGAAGGATTCCGGAGCACGCGGTCATCCACTGAACTTCGCCTGATTCGATTGTAGTATCGTTTCCGAGATTGTCTCTGTGACGCATCGTTCCTTTTTTGACATATGTTATAAGCTCCATGCCTCTGCACGGAGTGCCTGGAAATCCTGCCTGGTATTCAGCAGGGTTTGTGCTGTCGTAGCTGTCGAGCAGAAGGAAGGGATCGAAATCCCTTGTCGTATTGAGCCCGAGTACTCTTGAAATTCTCACTCCTGCGCCGTCCATCGTCTGGAAGCCATTTACTTTTGTTATTACATCTCTTCTCAATTTTCAGGTACCTCACGTTATAAAATTAACAAATAAACATGCTTGTTACAAATATTGTATTATACGAATTCTTCAGCAATCAATGATATCACACGTGTATACAGAATTCAATAATAATGCGAAATATCAACATTTTGGCGATTGTATTCCATGTTATTGAATACAATCGGATGCAGAGAGCAGATAATACTTGTGAAATAGTTAGCAGAAAAATAATTTGCAAAAACATATATAATTTTTCACAAAAAATGTTTGCAAAAAAATACAGGCATGCTATAATAAAGATGCAAAAAGGATTGCCAAAGAGGTTACGGAAAGTCAGCAGATCTTAACAGATCGGGCAGGAAAATCCGAACAGCGGCGGTGATTCACAGTAAATGTTATAAATGCGGAAGGAGGAGATTCCAATGGGCAGTAATGATGAGACCGATGTGTTTTTCGGCAGCGCCGGATATGATTCATTATCAGGCGCGGATAATAATTCAATAAAAGAATCTCTTTCAGATGCTTTCTATAGAAATATCAGATCTGAGAAAACAGGCGGAGCATATAATCATACAGCCTGCAGATATGATATCTGATCAGAACGGGATGTCTCCGAAGCACAGGTAAGTGCTCGAAATTTTCGGTTGAGTAATGCGAAGATTTTCAAACGATATTTCTTTTCAAAGGCATATGAGCGAGGATTGTTTCAGAAAGCCGGTTTATCATATATAAAGTGCTTTATATATGATAATAAAAATCGACAGAAATATTTGAAACATGAGCAGTACTTCTATCCTGTGGCTCAGTTCACGGTTTCAGACAAAAAGCATTAAAAGTAAAGGATTCTGATATCAGAAAGCAGAAATGTTTTCGTTGATTATATTTATTGAATTTAAATCAGCTGTAGACAGCGGCTCCGATCTCCCGGCTGCAAAACCGACAATGAAGTCGAACAGAGAGCCGATCCGGAAGAGTTTGATAAACTAAAAAGAATTACATGTTCCATTAGTTTCAGAAAAGAAGAGAGGCGCAGCATCATCGGATAACTTGATCTGCCAGAAGAAATTAGATGTATCTGAAACAGCGGATATGATAGTTTAGAAGCTGTTTATGAGTATAGAATCAAAAGGTGACAGATTTTGATTCTGTAATAATCGAGCAGTCACATGGATGAGATGACCTGCCTGTAAAATATTGAGTTAACTTATCATCTTAAGTATTAAGGCTGTCTGTAAGAAGAGGTAAGACCTGATTCATCATATGCGGCGATGAAAAAAGGCATCTTATACAGTGTTTGGCAAAAGTGCTTGTGATGATAATAAAACATCAGAACTCCTCATTGTCATGGAGGTTTACATAGATGTAAAAGTATTTAGATCAGGTGAGAAAGTTATTTTAATGATGTGAATGGCGGAGATTATCTGGTGAATAATTGGATCTTACCTGCTGACCGTAAAGATGGATATAATCGAGAGATTAAATGGCATCAGGAAGCAAGGGCATTTATGAAGATCCTACAAAACAGTTTCGTTGGCTGCGATGAGCTTCCATATTAGAAGACCGGCATGAAACAGCCGGCATAAGTGAAGAAGAAAGGTTAAACGTAATTTTTATCAATGTGTTTCCTTAAAATCGATAATCTGCATCAGTATTAATGAATATTGATTGACAGGTGGTTATGACGGGTAAGGCATCCGAATTAATAATCGGTTTAGAGGAGGCTGCAAGGAAGCAGTTATCTGAAACTAGGAAAACAGCTGGAAAAGTTTTCGAATAATACGTTGGTCTGAAAGAGCTTCTGAATAATATCAGAGCTGAAGATTTGTCGGACAATTGAATATAGAAAAACTGATATTGTATTTACAATAGTTTACCCGATTAACGGTGAAGGGACGGAAGTCCTCAACCTATAGAGAAGGAAGCGATTGATTATCAGCAATTCGTGACTGGGTGGAGAAAAGCATAAAAATCTCCATCCAGTTTTTTATGCCATATTTTTTATAAGATTGACACAGCTGAGTACAATTATTTTGCTGTTTTTTCATAAAAGATCAATATTCTCTTTTACAGGAGAACGCCAAACGGTTTCATGCAGCAGGGATATCTTTAGGCTCGGCAATACAAATGAGCAGTCAGATAAGGGAAAACTCAGCTTTTGTCTGTGGCAAGGGCATTATTTGTATATTAATCATATACAAAGATGCTGTAAAAAAATCGAGCATATACCATAAAGTGCAATCAGCAAAGTGCATTTAGAGGTATATGAAGTCTGCTGATTCATGTGCGGGAATACATATTGCATTTTCATGTTCTTACAGACTGTGCCCCGATGACGATGAAACTAATATCGTAGACAGCACTGAGTTATATATAAACTGCGGCATAGCGATTGGCTTAATACTGCGGTGTCATCCGAGATGATTATTGTGGAATAAGTTTTTTATAACTTCTACTTTCAATAGCAGCATGTTAAAATATGCGGTAATTAAGATTACCGCAGCTCAGATTTTCAGCAGCTGTCATATATACATACCGTGATGCATTCATTTGGTAACCGTGCATTCAGCAGTGCGCCGCATGTTATCTGCCGGTCATCTGATAAATCGCAGCATGAATTAACAATTGGTAAAGGTCGGGAGGGTTGGAGCATGGCCGACATCTGCGCTGATCAGCTGCCGTAAACACTGGAATTGTTCATGAAAAGAGTTGCAGGATAGTTATAAATATAGAAGTGAACGGAAATGGTTATAGAAACAAACAACGCATCAACAGAACGCGAGAAAAAGATCATAAAAGTTTCAACAATCGGAATAGCAGCGAATCTGCTGCTTGCTGCTGTAAAAATCGTGATAGGGCTGCTCTCCGGTTCCATAGCAATCGTATCAGATGCTGTAAATAATCTTACGGATTCGGCATCATCGATTATAACGATAGTCGGCACAAAACTCGCAAACAAGCCGCCGTCAAAGGATCATCCATTTGGATACGGCAGAATAGAATATATAACAAGCATTGTCATCGGAATCATTCTGCTTTATACAGGTATTCAGATGATCATTTCATCTGTAAAAAAAATAATTCATCCCGAGGAACTTAATTACTCGGTGAATATCCTAATAGTGATTGCGGCGACGATATTTGTAAAGATTTTTCTGAGCAGGTACACAAAAAAAGCAGGCATTAAATACAATTCTGGAGCTTTGACGGCTTCAGGCAATGACGCCAGAAACGACGTTCTGATCTCGGCAGTGACATTTGTTTCAGCGGTTATCTACATGGCATTCGGGATCTCTATCGATGCGTGGGCCGGCGCCTTCATATCACTCTTTGTCATAAAGACGGGAGTGGATGTTTTTGTGGACATGCATGGCCATTTTCTGGGTCAGCGAGCCGATCAGAAACTTTCGGAAACGATTTATCAGGATGTAAGAAATTGCTCCCATGTGATCGACGCTCATGATCTCATACTTCATGATTACGGCCCGGACAGAATGACGGGCAGCATAAACGTTGAGGTAGATCATTCGCTTACGATAGGGGAGATATTCCCGGAACTGCACAAGCTTCAGATGCATTTGCTCAAGGAACACATGACGTATGTTGTATTCGGCCTTTATGCTGTCGATATGGATCATGAGGAGACGAGAGAAGCGGTTGCAGTTCTCGAAAAGCTCCAGCAGGAAAACAGCCACATGCTCGGATTCCATGGCGTGGATGTTGACTGTGAGATAAAAACTCTGTTCTGCGATATAACTCTGGATTTTGACTGCGACAGAGAATCGATATACAGACATGTTACTAACGAGCTGCAGAAGCATTTCCCTGATTATGCAGTCTTCGTTTCGGTCGATACGGAATTCGCGTAATACGCTGTTTAAGATGATGTAAAAAATGAAATAATTTCTCGGTAAAAAGTGTTGACAGAAAACAGGTCCATACGTATAATAATCATTGTTGATTTACAAAATGCGTTGAAGAAACGATGATTATTATAATATGCGGTTGTGCTGGAATAGGCAGACAGGCACGTTTGAGGGGCGTGTGTTCACAAGACGTATGGGTTCAAGTCCCATCAACCGC
>CADBRA010000068.1 GCA_902796965.1 uncultured Eubacteriales bacterium
TACACAATTCACTGAACAATAATGAAAGTTCCGGGCATCCTGTAAGGACACCCGGAACTTTTCTGTAATTTATTTTCCCTGGTCTTCTTTTTTGCAACACTGCAGAGCACTGCCGTGCCGCAATCCAAATACGCAGTTTCCTATATTTCCATATCAGCTTACAGAAGATGCCCAACTGAGAGCAGTATCTCTGTCCGTCCCATCTGTGAACTGAATACTGTACAAATCGCTGCCGTCAGACCACGAAACAAATCTGACAGTCCCGTCTGCATCTTCTCCAAGTGTACGGCCGCCGTCACTTTCCTCGATTTCATAGCTAACACCCGCGTTCAGATTATTTGATACGGCAGATGTGCGGTATATCACTGTGCGGCTGCCATCTGTGTATGTAATTTGTGCAGTCGATCCGTATATAACCTCGATTGAGGAAACAGCCCAGCCAGATGGAACTGACGGTACTGCAGGCTGGTATCCCATGTATTGATGCAGATCGGAAATATTATCTACAGTTCTGAGAGGATCATTGTCGAGTATCTTGCCGTCATTTATATCCCCGCTGTCACTTGGATTATCGGTGCTTCCGCTGTAGTTCCCGTTATTCGAGCTGCTGCCATTGCTGTTTTGTGAACTCGTATCAACAGATGCGTCATGCTCGGAGCGGCTGTTATCTGTCGGAACCGGAGCAACGTTCTTCCGGCTTTCTGAGTTTTCGCCGGAAGAATCACTTCTTCCGGACGGCTTCGGTGACGAAACCGATGCTGCGCCACTGTCTGCGCCCGCTTTACGATCCGCAGCTGCACCTGACTTTTCCGATCCTGATGAAGCCGTTACCCCGGATTCTGACGCAGCTGCCGGCATCGTTTCATCCGAGATTCTTTCCGACTGCTGTCCGGCAGCACTGCTGCTCCCGGCATGCTCTGTCTCCGTTTTACCTTCACTTCCGGCCTGTTCCCCGCTTACGACAGTCGATGACGGATCTTCACCGACACCTATTATCCTCAGTCCTGAAGGAACACTGAGCGTCAGCATGCCCACTGCAAGAACGAGACACGCTGCTATACTCGCGGCATATTTCCCGAACTGTGTAAATATGACTTTCGCTCCACTCCGACTGGTATCATTACCCGCCGCTAATCTTTCAACAGCAGCGTCGGCTGCAAGCTCGATCTCATCCGGCTCGTTTCCGTCATCGAATTCATCCGCCAAAACCGTTCCGGCCAGAATCCTGTCCGCCATATCGCCGGGGATATCGAAATCAGCATACAAATCGAAAGCTGTGTTATCGATGTCAAAATCCATATCAAAATATGGATCGTCCGTCATATTTTCATCTGCATTCTGTCCACGGTCTGAAAAGGCTGAGACACTGTCAGAAAACATCCCCGTATTTTCTGTTTTGCTGATGAATTTCCTTTCCATCTCTGATGCTGCCTCCGCCCGGACTCATTCTTTCCGGTTTTCTCGCAAAATTCCGCCTAATAACCCTCTCGCTCTTCGCAGCTTTGACTTTACAGTGGATTCCTTCTCCCCAAGAACTGCAGCAGTCTCAGCAATACTAAGATCTTGATAATAGAAAAGCTGTATAACCTCTCTGTAAATTTCCGGCAGCCGTGTCACGGCATCCCTCAGTTCTATATTCTCTTCAGGGATGCCTTCGCCGCATATATCTTCTGGTACAGGTCCGCTGCTGCGCGATCTGCTCCTGATGATATTTTTGCTGAGGTTTGCGGCTACCGTCAGAAGCCAGGCCTTTTCGTGTTCTTCATCGTTGAATTTCCTGCCTGACCTGATATACCTTATCATCGTCTCCTGAAGAACATCCTCTGCGTCTTCTTTATTTCTCAGATAAGAATATGCCAGCGCAAGTATCCTCTTTCCGTGACGACTCAGCGCATCTTCCGTTTTCCTGCGTTGTGTGTCCACGATGAACCTCCAGTGGCTTCCAGACGAAAATCCCCATTTTCAAAGCAGGACAGTCACCGGAGACATCATGACAGATTCCCCTGAGTCCTGTTTTGCTCCCCGTCCGACGCTCCCCGTCATCGGGATGTTTTCCGGTACGGAAGAAATCTGACTGACAAAACAGATTTATCTTCCGGTGAAACTCACTCCATGGCGCAGCCATTCCGAAGCAAAGCCTGGAAAATCATTGAGGACTCATCTGTCATTTCCCCTTGATGAAGAATCTTTTTTGACCTTTCATATAGGACACACTTCAGAGCCCGGAAAAGTTGCATCGGATTCGAAAAAAAGTTAAAAAAATAAAAAAATTTTTTAATGTATTATTCCCAGATGGCTGAGCAGTATTTTCAAGCCTATGATTATAAGGATAACCCCGCCTGCTATCTCAGCTCTGCTTCGGAATATTCCGCCGAATATGCTCCCGATTTTTACTCCGGCAGCAGAAAATGCAAATGTAACCACACCGATAATGCATACCGCAATCCAGATATTTACGTTTAAAAACGCAAATGTCACTCCTACGGCAAGAGCATCGATGCTTGTAGCTACCGCCATGAGAAACATCGTAAGCGGAGCAAACGAATCGTTATTATCATCTTCACCGCCTCCCCTTACAGCCTCCACGATCATGTTAACACCGATCGCGGAAAGAAGGCAGAATGCAATCCAGTGATCATATTCCTGTATATATCTGGCAAACGTGCTGCCCAGGAAATATCCCGCCAGCGGCATTATAACCTGAAAGCCTCCGAACCAGATGCCTGCGGCGCACATGTGCCTGACGGAAACGCGCTGAACTGCCATTCCCTTGCATATCGAAACCGCAAAAGCATCCATGGCAAGTCCGCAGCCTATCAGAAAAATTTCAAAAAAACTCATTATTTATACCTGTTAATCTTCATTTATCAGAACAGCGCCGCTGTGCACCAGCTGCGCTGTTAATTTATTATTTCCAGTCAAGCGCTGCTGAAACATCGAGAATCCCGCCTGATGAAACATACGATTCAAGTCCTGTAATTTTCTTCGCAGAATTTATGATTATATATCTCGTTTCTGCGAGAGAAAGGCCGTATGAGCCGGTGTATACCATCGCCGCTCCCGCTGTCACGAACGGCGCAGCCATCGATGTGCCCGTCATGTACTCCATGCGTCCTGCCGCTGCAAGTCCTAGAATATCCGTGCCCGGAGCCGCTATATCAACGCTCGCCGCGCCGTAGTCAGATGTATAGTGAATATTGCCTGAAGCTGTGACATTTGCGACAGCTATGATGTTGTCAAGCGTATAAGCAGCAGGATATACAGGTCTGACATCTATGTTCCAGCCATTCTGATTCAGGCTCTCGCTGTTTCCGGCCGCAACGACAAACAGCATGCCCGAATCTCTCATTGTCCTGTAAAGCAGGCTGTCATTAACCTCGGTTCCGAGGCTTAAGTTGCATATACTGGCACCGTTCTCCTCCGCATATTTTATGGCTTTGATTATTGAAAGCGTCGTGCCGAGTCCGTCGATTCCGCCGAGTGCCTTGACATTCATGACTTTTATATTTGTGTATGCTGCAAGTCCTGTAATTCCGATTCTGTCTGATGCCGCCACCATGGTTCCTGCACAATGGGTGCCATGATCGTCATCATAACCGCTGTACATCACATTATTATTGTCGTAGAAATTCCATCCGCGGTAATCATCTATATAGCCATTTCCATCGTCATCTATGCCGTTTCCCGGAATCTCATCTTCATTGACCCACATGTTTCCGGATATCTGCGAATTCGTATAATCTACGCCTGTGTCAACAACTGCAATAGTCACATCTCTTTTTGCTTTATACTTGCTCCATGCCTCCTGAGCGTTTACATCAACATCAGAAACAGCTCTGACGCGGCTCATCGCTCCTCTGAATGTTCCGTCATTGTGGAGTCCCCACTGGTAGCTGTAATATGCGTCCGATGGAAAAACAGGATGAGATGCCGAAATATTAACAGACGCTCTTTCCTTAATGCGGTTCTTTATCCTCAACCTTTCAGACGCCGATCCGAAATATACGGGTCCTGTGACGCTGCTTGCTTCAGATGAAGTCAAAGCGTCGGAACTATAGCTGAAATTCGGCTGATATGTGTCAACATCGGGATCTGCTTCAAGTTCGGAGAGCTTTTCAGTCAGTTCATTCTTATCCGAACATTTAATGCTCTTTATATCCCCGTCCTTGTACATGACTGCGATTTCATTTGTTTCATAATCACCAGGCGTATATATCGTCTTCCGATCCGTATTTTCAAGTGTATCGTTTAATAGCGATGCAGCTGCTCCGGCTGTATGTACGGATGTCTGAGACGGTGATCCTGTTTCCGAATCATATGAAGGCGTACTGTCAGCCAGGCAGGAAAATACGCCTGTCTGTAAGACGAGCGCTATTATGCATATGGCTGCAGATATTTTCTTTATTGTTCTTTTCATTTTAAACCCTTCCGGCCACTATTATTTCATGCAGTATAAATAGCAATAACTGTTTTTATTATACCGCAAAACGTGCTTTCATGCGGATGAGAAAAGCGGCGCTTTGTCTGCTCCGCTTGAAAAAACCTGTAAATTTTTCAAATGACCAGGCAGGAATATTTGCGTCACATTTATACTTTCTGTAAACTGACATGACAAAATGATTATCCTCTGCCGGCCTGGATTCCCTGACTGCCTTTCTATCTGTGGATCTCTGCACGATAAACAGACGGCCTGAGGCTTGCATCAGTTCTGAACTTTATTGCCAGACCAGGATATTTTTCTGAAAAGTATTTTTTATTCGATGCTCCGTTGCCAATCATATTTGAAAAGCTCACAGGATTCGAAAAAAACTCTGCACTGCCACTTTCCGCTCCATTCAACTGCTTCTCGAGATCCTCTTTTGCAATTTCCGATTCGACAAGCTGCCTGAACGCCGGATGATATCCTCCTACAACAGCTCCGTTTTCATTCTTTATTATATCTGTGCTCTTTAAGCCGACGCGTATGACATTTATTCCAGCTGCCGTAAGCGTGCGATACATATCCTTTACCACGCTGACTGTCTTCTCGAGATTCCACGGAACATAAGTGCCATTTCTGTACATGTCACACATCGCAGTGTTCTCAAGCACAACAGACGGATAAATTCTCGCAATTGACGGCGCTATCTTCACGGTTTCCGACACAGAATGCATACATTTCTCATATGTATCGCCAGGAAGACCGGTCATAAGCTGTATGCCGAGTTCAAATCCATACGATTTAATGAGCGCGGCTGCTCTGAACACATCTGCTGCCGAATGACCGCGCGCAGATCTGCGCAGCACTTCCTCATCAAACGACTGAACGCCCAATTCTATCACATCTGCACCATTTCGCTTAAGATTGCCCAGAATCCTGTCATCGATATAATCAGGCCGCGTCGACATGTGTATTTTATCTATCCTACCTGCTTTTTTAAATTTACAGGCGATCTCCAGATAAGCTGTCTGTCTTTCCATCGGTATCGCCGTAAAGCTTCCGCCGTAGAAAGCGATTTCCTTTGTCTTGATATCGGGATTTGCCTCTATCGTCGTGAGATACCGCTCTATGATCGTCTCTGTTTCCCTGAACGACGGTGATTTTACGCGCGCCGTTATAGCTTTCTGATTGCAGAATATGCAGTTATAAGGACATCCTTCGTGAGGTATGAATACCGGAATTATCGCATGAGTTTTCATCACTTAGTCCCGAATATTCTGTCGCCGGCATCGCCAAGTCCAGGACAGATATAAGCATCCTGATTAAGACACCTGTCAAGCTGCGCTACGTAAAGCTGTACGTCAGGATGTGCTCCGCAGAATTTCCTTATGCCTTCCGGAGCAGCTATAACCGACATGAATTTTATGTATTTGCCGCCTCTCTGCTTTATAAGATTTACGGCATCAACAGCCGAGCCGCCTGTGGCCAGCATAGGGTCTACTACTACAATCACCCTCTCCTCTATAGGATCAGGCAGTTTGCAGTAATATTCATGAGGCTCGTGTGTGATTTCATCTCTGTACAAACCGATATGTCCGACCTTTGCGGCCGGTACAAGAGAGAGTATTCCGTTCACCATTCCGAGTCCTGCTCTCAGAACAGGAACGACAGCAAGTTTTCTGCCTGCGATCACAGGAGACTCGCACTTTTCGATCGGCGTCTCAACATCTATATTTTCTACAGGCAGATCCCGGAGCGCCTCATATCCCATCAGCATTGCGATTTCACCTATGATAGCTCTGAATTCATTTGTTCCAGTATTTCTGTCACGAAGTCTTGTGACCTTATGTTTTAAAAGCGGGTGATCAAGCAGTGTCAGATTACTGTATTCCTCAAACATATTGACTCCTTTGAATATTCTGTCATTTTGCCGCAGCTCTGCCTGACACATGGCAGCTGCCGCAATATTTTTATTTTCAACGGTTTGCTCACTGCGGCGTATTAGCGCCTTTATATCTGTCTGTTCGCAGATTCCATGCAAAGCACTCTGAGCATATGCGGCTGCGGCAGCACGGCATTTCGCCGCAACCGAAGCATATACCTGAAACGGTACGGTTCCGTGCATATATAGTCCACAATGCTGCAATCTGTAAAACAGTCTGTGTATCATTCCGCACAACCGGTCTCAAATCACGACCTGCAGCACAAACCATATTTTCCTGTAAAAGTATATCACATCACAGGCCAGATGCCCGTAAAAAAAGCAGCATATAAAAATGCCATCCCCCGGCAGTCCTAATGGGATGGCAAACACAATAAAACGATATTATCGCGTTATTTTTTTTCTGCTGATTCTGAAATCTTTTATTGCAACCGCAAGTCCTGCCGCGGCAGCCACGGCACCTGCCGCAAATATCACTGACGTGAGGTTTTCTGCCTTATCAAGAATATCTGTTATTCCTCCTGCTATACAGCCCGTTGTCATGAGCACGATCCCGAAATTATATATATGCATGCGTCCCGCAATCTGCTTTCTGCTGTCCGCTATGTAAAGCACCGCCACAGGCAAACTTCCTGTAAGCGGACACAGAAACGAACATGCGAGCTTCGGGGGAAAACTGCCGCCGGTCGCAAAGCCTACCACGAGGCTCAGCAACATGCATAAAATCGAAGCCGCTAGATATACGCAGAGCATAGCTGAATTCTTTTTTTCATTTCTCATTTCAGCCCGCCTCACTTTTCTCAGTCTTTCATTACAAGATAGTCACAGTTCCCTAAAAACCACTTTGCCCTGCTGCGTCACATTTCGCAGAAAAGCGTTTTCCTGCAGATTTTCTGCTTATCTCGCCGCCATTTCTCCCGCTTTTTCCCCGATGTCAGCGGAGCTGACGCCGGCCGCAGATGTTTCTACGAGAATATACCCTGTGAGGGTTATAAAATCCGCAAGTATCTTTGCCAGCAGCACGTTCACGCCGAGTGAGTAAAATCCTGTCATCAGCAACAGTCCGAATATCATCGTCACCGCAACTTCGGCAATGTATTTTTTCAACGGTGATTTTCCGTTTTTGCCTGCTATCTTGTGCGAATTGAGCGACCAACTGAATGCCGCGCACATCGTCCTCGAGACAGAGCCGCTTAATATCAAAGGGTACGAAAACAGCGGTGCGAGCAGATTCAGCAGCATAAATAGCAGCAGTTCAACAGCATAGCTGATGGCATATGATGTCGAATAACTGAGCATCACACGAGTCACACCAGCGGTATCCTTCACGATCTCAAATGGCGTGCTCCTCTTTTTTTCCTTGTATATCGTTGCCATGGGGATTTCGACTATTTTTCTGCCTGCACTGCTGAGTGCGAGCAGCTGATTCATCTCGTAATCGTTTCTGCTCCCTTCGATCATTATCATCTGACCTAACAGCGGCCGGCTGAATGCCCGCAGCCCTGTCTTCGTGTCGCTCACGTTTCTCTTGGAAATTCCCGAAAAAAGAACACTGGCGATGCGGTTTTCGACTTTTGCCGCAAACGGCACATTTCCGCTGAAATCTCTCACTCCGAGCACGATCGCTTCCGGCTGTTTTTTGACCTCGCTGACAGCCCTCGCCGCATCATCGACAAGATGCTGACCGTCCGCATCCATCGTTACAATGAATTCGATATCAAGGCACCAGTTCTTAATATATGTAAAAGCGGTCTTGAGCGCCGCTCCTTTTCCTCTGTTTATGTCGTGATGCAGTACGAGTGCCATAGGCTCTATTACATCCCACATCCATTCGTATCCCACGGGACATCCATCGTCGACTACGATGCATGACATTCCTTCTCTGTTTATCCTGCTGACCAGCTCGATCATATCGGCAGGCGGTTTGTATGCCGGAATTACAACCGCCGTGCGGCTGTTGTCTCCTCTGTATGAGCTGAATCCCTCAAAAAGATTAGTCTTCATTATGCACCTCCCTTGTGCTTTACGATTCAAAGTATACCGGCCTGGTTTGAAAGCGTCATGGCAGTCTTGTGTTGATTCCAAAAACTAATGTGAAGATTACATCACAATTTAAGCAGGAAAAAATATGTCCCGCGACCGCTCCGCGGACATCCGGCAGCTATATAACTCTCTGTCTCGAAGGAGTTCAGATATGCCTGGCAGTTCTCCGGACAAATGCTTCGCCGGACGGGTCTGCATCACAGTGTTCTGTCTCACTCAGACTCAGCATGGGAGGACGAACCGAGGCACAGCTTTTTCACAGGCAAAAACGATGCATCCCTGATGAATAACATCCAAACCGTTCTCTGCCGCAGCAACTCCGTTGTCCTAAGCCATAAATCTACCATTCTGACTCTTGTCCCCCCTAAAAATGAAAAAAGCCGTCCCGCCAAACGCGGACCGGCATCTATATTCAAAAAGGCAAAGCTTTTATATTATCTCTTTGTTCTATGAAAAAAAATATATATAAACGAAATTCTTTATTATAATGGCTCAAATATATTTCGTATCTGACGGATTCACTGCAACCTGAACCGCCCTCACACATTAAAAACCGTTCAATCTAAACAAACCTATACAAATAATATTCAGTTCCTTGCTGTCAGATTTCTGCTTCCCCCTGCAGAATTCACAGCCGATACACAGTTCAATCTATTTTCCTCAATAACGTATTGACAGCTAAAACTCCAATCAAAATCCCCATTTAAGTAAAACAACATATGCTGGAAACATCGCTGCTCTCGAAATCATGTTTCTCGCGCCGCGGCGGGTTGAGCCCTCCGCAGCGCGATTTCGCGAAACATTTTCAGAGGTTACTGTTATATTTTCCATGCCGGAACGGCACACTGTCATTCAATCGCTATATATTTGCCTTCAGGCTGTGCCTTCACGCTTTCTTTCGGGAAGGAGAGATTCAATGTACCGTCCTTGAAGGCTGCCTTGATATCGTTCTCAGTGATGTTCTCGCCGACATAGAATGTCCTGCTGCATGAGCCGCTGTGTCTTTCGTGAACAACCCATCCTGACTTATCATCCTTGTTCTCATCTTCACTGTTCTTCTCAGCTGTGATGGTCAGATAACCATCTTTAAGCTCGGCCTTGATGTCTTCCTTACTGAAGCCTGGCAGATCCATCGTCAGCAGATAAAGCCCCTCTTTTTCTTTTATATCTGTCTTCATTACGTCAGGGCTACTTCTGAAGAATCCCCGGTTTCCGTAATCGAATAAATCGTCCATATCGTTAAATAAATTCATTCCAAATGTTCTCGGTGTAAGTGATAACATGATCCATGCCTCCTTTTATCTCCGCATTCATCTGAGAATGTGACTATTTATTTTATAAACACTCCTGAGCGGATGATCATATGCACCGCCAGGTTCAGCCTGCCGGTGCACATTCTCTCGATCATCTTCAGGAGATATTATGCTTTTAAACTGCTGTCATGCCCTGCCGCATTCAGCATATTATTCTATCGCAATATATTTTTTCTCAGGCTCAGCAGGAGCTTTTTCCTTCGGGAAAGAAAGGTTCAGCGTTCCATCCTTGAAAGCTGCCTTGATATCGTTCTCGGTGATGTTCTCGCCGACGTAGAACGTTCTGCTGCATGAGCCGCTGTGTCTTTCGTGAACAACCCATCCTTCATTATCTTCCTTGTTCTCATCTTCACTACTCTTCTCAGCTGTGATTGTCAGATAACCGTCCTTCAGCTCAGCCTTGATGTCTTCCTTCCTGAAACCTGGCAGATCCATCGTCAGCAGATACAGTCCGTCTTTTTCTTTGATATCTGTCTTCATGATGTCAGGCGTACTGTCTCTGAAGAATCTCCAGTTCCTATTGTCAAAGAAATTATCCATATCGTCAAATAAGTTCATTCCAAATGTTCTCGGTGTAAGTGATAACATAACTGATACCTCCTCAAATTTTTATTGCGATCCTTCCGCGGACTCCGTCCGCATCGGGAAACGTTTTTTGTTTCTCAGGCTCTTTTTGAGCTCTTTCCGTAAGCCCTCATCGCTTACAACTAATATATGCCCCGTTGTTAGCACTCTAAACATGTGAGTGCTAATTTTTTTAGCTTTAATTTTAAATTCTTCTCCCGGGCACGCACAATCCTGTATTTTTATTTATGCTTAGACCGCATTTAACAAGCTCCACATATAAAAAAACGCGGCTTTCATCCCACACGCCAACATGTTGGATAAAAGCCGCAAATTTATAACCTGCCATAGCTGCGCTGCAGCTGATCAGTGCTTTTTGTCATGCATCACATTTGTGCCCGCAAGAGCTGCGAGCTTTCCATCACCCCTGTATACAAATATCTGAATGTATTTCACGGTGTTTCCCGGTTTTATCGTTTTCACTTCCAGATCGACATAATCGAATTCCTCTGTAACCGGAGCAAAATAGTTTATGCTCAGATCGATCGTCATAAAAGGACCTGTCCTCGGAACTATTGAAATCGCAACTGCATTGTCTATTAGCGATGCCATCATTCCTCCCTGCAGATTCCCCACGCCGTTTCTCTGACTGTCTGTGACAGGATATCTTATCTTTACTGTTCCATCAGGGAGAATATCCTGAAGCTTTGCTCCGAGATCTTCAGCGAGATGATGAAAATATCCCGGTTTTCTGCCGTTAACTATAAAATCCTCTGTTTTGTTTATAAGTGCCTGTCTTTCAGATTCAGTCATATCCATAGTATCGTCTTTCTCCGGTTGTCGGTTTTGTATAATGATTCAGATTTTAAATATTTGTCTTTTATATGCAGCTCCTAAGTCCATATGCGCTATTGCTGCAAGTACGCAAATGATTGTCATGCTTATGATATCATTAAAACCCATTACGTTGAATGCAATACAAAATAAAAAAACAAAAAACCGGAGCGCTTGATTTAGCGTTCCGGCTGTAAATGGTGCGGATAATGGGACTCGAACCCATATGCGTTAGCACAGGCACCTAAAACCTGCGTGTCTGCCAGTTCCACCATATCCGCATGAAAATAATTTTTCCGAGCTGAATGTGTATATAATATTTTTTGCAAATATATCCCGCATAGAACTGACTATCAGAAAGCGCATTAACAGAAATATTACTGACTGTTCACTTCTATGACTAACAAAATAAAAATGCGTCCACGATTTCCTTTATGTTTTCTATGTTGTCAAGTTCGTCAAAACTACACATTAGGTGATATCCGCCAGCAAACAAGTCAGGACAATTTTTCATCCATGCATCACGACTGAATCTGATATAATTTATCAGACAGCATGTGCAGTTCGTAAAAGAGCAGTATCTTCAGATTATGATGTGATAAGAAGCAGCTGCTTGTTTGTACACGCATAAAAATATTCGGTCATTTGGCGATTCTGCCGAAAAAATTGCTGCACGCTTAAAGTCACATATTCTGTAAATTAAAGTGCTCATATATGTGTAAATTCCAACAGTTATAGCATATGTTACTTGCACACTTAGGAATAAAAAAACACGTGTCAGATAATGTTAAAAATGTAAGCAAAACATTATTTCATCTAACACGCGCATTATTTTTATGGTGACCCCGCCGGGAATCGAACCCGGGTTACCGCCGTGAAAGGGCGATGTCTTAGACCGCTTGACCACGGGGCCGGAAAAAAACGGCAGCTTCATATTTTCCCGGGCAGTCGCCCGCCAGGTATCGTCTGCGCAAGAGAGCTTAACTTCTGTGTTCGGGATGGGA
>CADBRA010000069.1 GCA_902796965.1 uncultured Eubacteriales bacterium
ATATATAATGGAACACTATCAGCACGTTTGAAAAAAAGACGATCTTGAACCGTATGAATATTATAAAAACGATATACAGATAAGAAATTACACACAAGAGGAAATTGATAATATTCTCGGATTATTAACAACAAATTTATCGAAAATCGATAAAAAACTGGCTGAGAATCAATTGCTTGATGAATATGCGTTTTTTGTAAGATATTGTTATTCATGCCTGGTAGATGCTGATTCTTTAGATACAGAAGCGTTTTGTCAGAACAAAAGACGGACGACTTTCTCATGCAGACGAGATGTAGTGTGACAGTAAATTTTGCTACAAAATATTGCTGTCGCGCCTCGCATGAGGCGCGTGAGTAGAAATTGTTAGCTGTATTAGCCATTTATTATAACCTCTGTGTCGCGCCTCTCATAGGCGCGTGTTTAAGCTTCAGTTCTTCTAAGAATGTGCGTTTCATGTATATTCCTCCCTACGTTTTTTTTACGTGTTTCACGTCACTTGGTTAAGCAGTTTTACGCCCTGCCCAGGGCAACAAAAAAGCATCCTGAAAAGGATGCTGGTTAAACAGAATATGATATTTTCTTATGCAAGTGCTCCGACAATTCCTGACAGCACAGACTGAAAACTGCTTCCGAGGAATGCCCTTGCCTTGCTCATGGTTGAATTGTTTTCCAGATAATCGGCACCAGCCAGTGTAATGGCTGTCTGTGCGCCGGTTTTTATCGCTGGACCACTGCGGCCGATAGATCGTATCACGGCGGCACCTTTGATATACCCGTTGTTTATAAGTTCTTCCATGATGCTTTCCCAATAAGCCCGCGGAATCTGAAACATGTCGCAGTTCCAGCAGTAATCCGCCGGATCAGGCGCCTTGCCGGCCTTCAGGCACTCATACAGATATGAAAGAATCTTATATACGATAACCATGTAATCGTCTTTAGCCATTTTCGCTAGTCCTTTAAATCGTCGTCATCGTTAATGGGCTTGCCCTGCTCAGCGAGTTCAATAAAATGCTGCAACCGTTCTGCTGCTGCTTTTTTTTCCTCCTCGGTTAATTTAACATGTCCCGTTACTCTGAAATATGGAATATCATGCTTCCACCGTTCTTCGAGTGGAACATATTTGGGCCGGTCATCTTTATTCATATGCTATGCCTCCTCCATCAGGATATAATATACGTCATCATGCTCAACTTTCTTTTTTATTATAAACTTGGAGCCTCTTTCGTACAATACTTCCCTCTCTCCATTATAGAAGTCACGTAATTCTCGACCATTTTTTGCACTTTGAATATATATCTTAACTTTGGGATTCGTCATATATGATGCTGCTCTAGTTGTACTAGTATACGCTTCAAAGGTTTGAATATCGTCTATAACTAGACTATCAAAAAATGCCTTTGCTCTTTCGTCTCCATCAGGAAAGTCACTGAAGTCCATCTCTCTGAGCAGCGTCCACTCATACTTAGGCAGCTTTTTCAGCGCTCTGTCCAGATTCCTGATCAATGCCTTTTGTTCATCAGTAAGCGACTCATAATTTCTCAGCGCCTCGTTCAATTTATAACTTGCACTGCCTAAATAGGCGTAAATCGCGGCTTTTTCATCATCAGTAAGCTCTTCAGCAAAGCCTTTAGTTATAGCAGTTCTATCATCCAGCGTGCCTGCCCGCTTACTCATGAGCGGATTCGACGCGATCGGCTTGCTGTTCGGCTTTCTCCAGTCATTGACGGAGGTATCTGCGGGAACCTCGGTATAACTGCCGTCTGGATTCCTGGCTTTACGGATGTCTGTCTCGTCTTCCCAGCCGGTTACCGGCACAGTATAACACCGGCAGTTAGGATGAAGAGGCGGCATATTAAGGCCTATCCTGCATTGCTTAAGTGGTATTACTTTTCCGTCCATATCGCCGCATACCGCACAGGTCTTTCTGTCAAGGCTCGCCATAAACTTGATTGAATCAATGCCCAGATCCTTATACAGCTTCATATCAGCCTTTGACGCGATAGCAGCTGTCTCTGTCCTGACGGTCGCGCCTCGCATGAAGCACATGAGTAAAAAATGATTTTTTAATTATTTCAAGGAAAGAATTAGTTGTATTCCCATAACATTGCAAATGATAATACAGTATATGCAAACAGGCACTGGAGACAATGCTTTTTTATTTTTTGCTATATGGATATTATTGACATAAACGAAATTAAATGGTAATATTTGATTGGAACAAAATGGAAAGGAGAAACGAGATGAATGTTCTGTATCTGGACGATGATGATGAATTCAGAGAAAGATTCTGCAGTTTCATGGCTGCAGCGATTGATGGACTGGCTATTACGGCGGGAACAGGTGAAGAATATACGGCACAGGAAGGAAATCTGCCGAAAGTCGGTTTTGAATTATTTGATCTGATATTTATTGATGAGTCGGTTGATTTGCTGGAACAGATGAGAAGGCTCGGATGCGGTCCGAAAACTGTCGTCCTGTCTGCCGAGGACAGTGAAAGAATCACTGTCGGGGACGACGGCGTGAGATTTGTATTTAAATACCAGCGCGTGTCATCGCTCATATCATCCGTAGCAGAACTCGCTTCAGCTGCTGTTCCGTCTATAGGGACAAGGACAGACAGGAAACTGGAAATTATTTTGGTGACAGGATTCAGCGGCGGATGCGGAAGAACTTCATTCTCGATAATGTATGCGAGGCTGCTGAGACGCATGATGAACAGGGCTGCCGTTATTTTGTCCGCAGAGCGGACGGGAGATATTAATGATTATTTCAGAATGTCAGCTGACAGATCAGATGTTAATCTTTTGCTTTTGAATTTTTCTTCAGGAATAAATGTGCTTCCGCAAAGATTTACAGTGAAAGATGATTACGGAGCGAATGCATTTGTCATGCCTGAAGATGCTGTCAGCGATTTTGGAGATCTTTCTGATGAGATGATGGGGAAATTTGTGGATATGACAGAAAGGTGGAAGGTTTACGATACGCTTATCGTCGACCTGAGTCCTCAGCTCTCGGGGAAATGTGCACAGCTCGTCAGACTGGCGGACAAAATGTTTGTGCTTCACGACAGCAGAAGAAAGACACATCGCGGTGAGAGGGCATGGAGCGATATGATGGCAGCACTGTGCGGCGGTAAAGTGATGCATGTGAAGAATTTTTTTATGGAAAACAGCGGGAACGATGAAATATATATAGACGAGACTGCGGAACGTAATAATGACTACTCGCATTCGTGCATCATTCTGCATGATCCTGACAGTTTTTACATCAAAGAGGGAACAGCTGACATCAGCATGACGGGAAGTTTCTCGGAGTCTGTTGGCAGAATAATAGATGAGGTATGAGATGGCTGAACGGAAGACTGTGGAATTGATATATGACATCGCTTCTGACGTGAGGAAAAAGCTGAATGTGTCCTCGAACGACATAGACGATGAAGTCGTGATGAATGAGATTCAGCAGACTGTTCTTTCTGATGTCAGGACGAGAAATCTGCCGCTTGCGGAAAAGAAAGCCGTGACTGAAGGAGCTTTCAATTCGCTCAGGCGAGAGCTCGATTTTCTTGAAAAATATCTTGACGATCCGGGCATAAGTGAAATCATGGTCAATGGCAGAAATGATATTTTCGTTGAGAAGCACGGCATTATGTATAGAATTCCTGAATATTTCCCAAACGACAGGGCTCTCGAAGAAGTAATCATGAGGATAGGAGCCGGAATTCACAGAGAGATAAACGAGATGAATCCGGTGCTTGATGCCAGGCTGCCTGACGGCTCTAGGGTTCACGCAGTGTACAAAAACATCGCTATAAACGGGCCTGTGCTTAATATAAGGCGCTTTCCCAACAAAAGGATTACCATGAACGAATTGATAAATCTGGGATCTATTACAGAGGAAGCGGCTGAGTTCCTGGAGCTGCTCGTGAAATGCGGCTACAATATTTTCCTTTCCGGTGG
>CADBRA010000070.1 GCA_902796965.1 uncultured Eubacteriales bacterium
AGCCCCGCGGGTTCGAGTCCCGTGCCCTCTGCCAGATAAATTTAAAACCGCTGAAACATTGAATTTTCAATAGTTTTAGCGGTTTTTCTTTGCTTTAAAATATTGCCCGAATATCCTATTTTTCATCGCTGATCGTGACAATGGTGAGGCCTAAGCTTCGCAAACGGAAGATCAGGCTATGTACAGACACTGCAGAATACCGTGATCGTGCAACCGTATCACAGATAACAGCATAATATCCCAGACTGCTTGCAATTGCCTGTTATGAGTAATATGAATTAATCCGCGACTTTAAATGCAGAGTATTAAGTCGAGGTAGTTCACATTTGAATAAAACAGCGGCTGCAGACGGAAATTGAATTTCATGAATCATTTTTGCGGTACCGTTGTATAATTCAGTTGAATGTTCATATATTGGAATTTTTAAAAATAAGGAGGTTTTTCCATGTGTACAGCTGTTTCATATTATCCAAAAGATCATTACTTCGGGCGTAATCTCGATCTCGAGATATCATTTGGCGAAGAGGTAGTGATTATGCCGCGGAATTATCCGTTTAAACTGCGTATGGCTGACGATATGGCGAGCCATCAGGCGATGATAGGAATGGCGGCAGTCATGGGAGGCTTTCCTCTGTTCTATGACGCGGTAAACGAGGAAGGACTCGGCATGGCAGGCCTGAATTTCGCTGGAAACGCTCATTATAACGAGCCTGTCACAGGAAAAGACAACATCACGCCGTTCGAATTTATACCGTGGATTCTCGGGCAGTGCTCGAGCGTCGGCGAGGCAAAAAATCTGCTGGCTGACATAAATCTCGTCAACATTCCATTCAGCGACGAACTCCCGCTGTCGGAGCTGCACTGGATGATCGCTGACTCAAACGAGTCGATTGTCGTTGAGAGCATGTCTGACGGCCTGCACGTGTATGACAATCCGGCAGGTGTCATGACGAATAACCCTCCGTTTGACAAACAGCTGTTCAGCCTGAACAATTACAGATCGCTCAGCTGCGAGCCGGCTGAGAACACGTTCGGCGGCGGACTCGATCTCGATCCGTACAGCAGAGGAATGGGTGCGATCGGTCTTCCGGGAGATCTCTCGTCGCAGTCGCGATTCGCAAAAGTGGCATTTACACGGGCCAATTCGCTTTGCGATGGGACAGAGGCGCAGAGCGTAAGCCAGTTTTTCCACATTCTGAAGTCTGTGGAACAGCAGCGCGGATGCGTTCACCTCGGCGGTGACAAGTATGAGATCACGATCTACAGTTCATGCGTTAACATGGACAAGGGTATTTATTACTACACCACTTATGACAACAGCCGCATCACCGCAGTCGATATGAACAGGGAAAATCTCGACGGTATAGACATATACGAATATCCTCTTGAGAAAGAACAGGATATTTTCTTCAGAAACTGAGCATATGACACAGGCCGGCTCCGCCGTCAGAGATGATTTACAGCGGGAATGCAGTTAAGAACATTATATAGACTATAGTCAAAAGAAGCATATGCATTCTGTGGATGTAATAATATGTAAATTATATATTGACATAAAATGTAAATGAAGGTATCATGAGGTTACGGACGATCGTCAAATAAAAAGCGGCGCCTGCGGGTGCCGCTCGGCAATGATTCAGTAAACAGAAAGAAGGTGATACCTGTATGCCTCAGAACAACAGGAGGGGCGGAGACGACGATTTCAGCTTTGAAATTGTGAAGCATTACGGCGTGCTTTCAACATCCCAGCGCGGCTGGAACAAAGAATTCAATTCGGTCGTTTGGAACGGACGTGATCCGAAATACGACATCAGAGAGTGGCAGCCAGATCATCAGAAGATGAGCAAGGGCGTTACGCTCACGGGAGATGAAGTCGGTGAGCTTCTTAATATCCTGAACGACAACGCCGCTGAATTCGATTCAGGCGGTGGGGAGGACGAAGACAGTAATATTCATGCAGAACGGCTTGTTTCATAGGCGTATTACAGGCTGATCTTTTGTTCTAAAATATGGCGCGGCGGTGCGGCTGCGCCTGAAGCAACAAGCCGAAAGGCATGTCACAGATCAGAAATAACAACCAGTCACTATAATTAATCCCTATAATAAAAAATACTTTTTCCGAGCTCCGGCGCAGACCGGAGCTCTTTTCATCGGATGAACACTGCATCAGTACTCTCTGTCCGCGGAGCGGTCGTGAGCCATAAGGCACGTTTACTGCAGTCCGGCATGCTTGACTTTAATGGCAGCGGGGGGGATAATAAAGAAAACAGATCTGAGGTCGAAATTTTTATTGAGATCAAAGATGCGCGACATAGACGGATGGGACTGCCTGAGGTTAAGAGGCAGTAGTATACCCTGATGACAGAAACTGAACGCATCTTTTGTGATGCGTTTTTTTATTTGCAGGAGAAAAAACTGATGGAAACGAGAATCGCTATTTTGGGGATAATCGTCGATGATGTCGAGTCGACAAGCAGAATAAATGAACTGCTGCACGCATGTGGTGACTATATCATCGGCAGGATGGGAATTCCTTACAGGCAGGCGGGAGTAAACATAATATGCATCGCGCTCGATGCTCCGCCGGATGTGATAAACACTCTCGCTGGCAGGATTGGAAAAGTCGACGGCGTGAGCGCCAAGACTATATATTCCAGAGTGAGGCAGAGCGGCGAATGATGCGTTCGGCGTTCATTGAGGTGAGATATGATAAAAGCGGCAATTTACGGAAAAGGCGGCATAGGAAAGTCGACTACAGTCAGCAATATTTCGGCGGCGCTCGCGGAAAAGGGATTGAAAGTAATGCAGATCGGGTGCGATCCGAAGGCAGACTCCACGATACTGCTCAGGCACGGCGCAGAACTGCCGACGGTGCTTGACACGATAAACAGTAAAAAAGAGCAGTTCGAGCTGTCCGATATCTGCATGGAAGGATACGGCGGCGTGATATGTGTCGAGGCAGGAGGTCCAGTGCCGGGGTTCGGGTGCGCCGGCCGGGGCATAATTACGGCGCTCGAGAAGCTCGAGAAAAAGGGAGCATACGATGTGTATAAACCTGACATCGTTTTTTATGATGTTCTCGGAGACGTCGTGTGCGGCGGATTTTCGATGCCTATGAGGAAGGGATATGCGCAGAATGTATTTGTGCTGACATCCGGCGAGAACATGTCAATACATGCGGCAGCCAACATAGCTATGGCCGTCGATAATTTCAGAGGAAGAGGTTATGCGAAGCTGGGAGGTATGATACTAAACAGCCGCGGTGTCAGGCGCGAGATGGAAAAAGTGCAGGAGCTCTGTGACGATTTCAGCACCAGTATAATCGGCGTGCTTCCGCGGAGCAGCACGGTGCAGGAGGCTGAGCCGCAGAACAAGACTGTAATAGAAGCTTTTCCGGAAAGCAGCATGGCTCAGGAATACAGGAAGCTCGCAGATGCCGTTTATGATGTCTGTGCGAAAGGACAGGAAAGCTTATGCTCAGGAGATTAAGCCACAGAAAAAGCGATCAGGAGACAGTGTGCGGATGCATGGCGGGTGGAGCTGAGCAATGCACAGAAACCGGCGATGGAGATTCCGTCATTGCGATTTCAGAAGCGCATTTTCCTGCTCCGTTTAAAGAAGGACTTGAATACAGCTCGCCAGCACGCGGCATATGGAATATCGTTCACACAGGAATGCTAATCCCTGAGTCGCACCAGATATTCGTGTGCGCGGAGGGCTGCCTGCGGGGCGTTGTGCTCACAGCTGTAGAAATGAACAGGATGGGCAGATATTCAGCGATAGAAGTGCGGGAGCAGAACGTGCTTACGGGAGGCATGGAAGAGCTGATGATAGACGGCGTGGCTGATGTGCTCGGCAAATTGCCTTACAGGCCGCGCGCTGTTCTGATATTCATAAATTGCCAGCACTTTTTCCTCGCATATGATCAGGATTTTGTGTTCGACTCGCTGAAAAAGCGTTTTCCTGACATAGATTTCGTTGACTGCTACATGATACCGACACTCAGAAAGAGCGGCATCACGCCCGATCAGAAGATGCGCATGCAGATGTACGAACTCATCAGGCCGCAGCCGTTTTGTGAAAATCTGATAAATATAATCGGCACTAACAGAAAAGTGTTCGCAGACAGTGAGATATACAGCATCGCAGAGTCAGGAGGCAGACAGATAGTTCAGATACACGACTGCAGTACATATGATGAATACCAGAATATGGCCTGCGCGCCGCTGAACATATTTGTGGAGCCGCTGGCGAAAAACAGCGCAGAACGTCTTAAAGAACGTCTCGGACAGCAGTACATGTACCTTCCGACTGTATTCGGATACGACAGGCTTGATGAAAATTACAGAAAACTGGCTGAATACTGCGGCGTGAAAGCTCCTGATACAGCACCGCTCCGCGGAGAGGCTGACGCTGCACTCGATGAGGCAGCAGAACTGATAGGAGATACACCGATTGCCGTCGATTACTCGTTCACTTTTGAAATACTGAGCTTCACGAGACTTCTGATCGAACACGGATTTAACGTAAGGGAAATCTACGCTGACGGATTTGCAGCGGAGGAAGAGGAAGATTTCAGGTGGCTTAAGGAAAATCATCCTGACATATTGCTTTCATCCTGCGTGAGACCGCAGAAGCGTTTCGCGGACAGGCACAGAGACAGAAAATATCTCGCGCTGGGACAGAAGGCCGCATATTTTACGGGTACTGATTATTTTGTGAATGTTGTTGAAGGCGCAGGCGACGAAGGCCTCTATTATGGCTACAAGGGCATCGTCAGAATTGCTGAACTGATGAGAGAAGCATTTGAGACGCCGAAGGACATGAAGAAGCTTGTACAGCGCAAGGGAAGGGGATGTGAGAGTCTGGTATGAAACAGGTAGCAGCACTTGTATCGACATATTCGTCTGACGAATTCGGAATCTGCTCAGCTCTGTACGAGCTCGGCGGCATGGTCGTTATGCACGACGCGTCAGGCTGCAATTCCACGTATACGACTCACGATGAGCCGCGCTGGTACGATATGGACAGCATGATCTATATATCCGCTATTTCCGAGATGGAAGCGATCATGGGAGATGATGAAAAGCTGATAAGAGATGTCACCGAGACTGCTCTCGAGCTCAAGCCTGAATTCATCGCTCTCGTCGGTGCTCCGATTCCATACATGATCGGTACGGATTTCGCTGCAGTAGCTGACATCATAGAACAGAATACAGGAATTGCGTGCTTTGGCTTCGAAGCGAACGGCATGCAGCACTACACAAGGGGTGTCTCGATGGCGCTCGAAGCGGTCGTCAGCAGATTTGCAGTAAAAGGAAAGACTGAAAGCACATCAGGCAGCAGCGCATCCGCGCAGGAGGAAGCCGGCCGCAGAAAGACAGTAGTGAATATAATCGGTGCCACGCCGCTCGATTTCTCGCTCAACGGCAGCATGGATTCCATAAAGCAGTGGCTTTCCGAGAACGGTTTTGAGCCTGGAGCCTCGATTGCGATGGGATGTTCACTCAGCGATGTTGCACAGGCAGGAGAAGCGGATCTTAATCTCGTCGTGTCGTACGGAGGACTCGCGGCAGCTAGGCTGCTCGAGAAGCGCTTCGGCACGCCATATGCAGTCGGAATTCCGATGGGCACAGCCTTTTCGGAACACCTCGCCGGCAGACTCAGAGAAGCGGCCGCGCAGCACAGGAGCCTGACGGGCTACATGGATGTCAGCGCTTCCGGCGGCATATGGATTGCAGCAGCAGGTGAAAGTGTATATCAGGCTTCTCTCGCGGCAGCAGCTGCTATGGAGCAGGGCATAAGCATCAGAGTACTCTGTCCTCTAGACACAGATGAATCTCTGATGAGGCCGGGAGATATGATTACTCCTGAAGAAGATGACATAATGGAGGCTGTCCGTCAGAATGGCTGTGCCGGATTTATCGCGGACCCTATGTACAGGCCGCTCTGCCCGGACGATGTTGAATTTTACGAGCTGCCGCATGAGGCTTTTTCCGGGAGAATCTATGACAGCGTAAATCCGAACCTGATAAACAGACCGCTGGCGGAAAGTTTTAATGATTTCAGAAAATGAGAATTAACACGGACGGTTCATGCGGATACCATGGAGGAAAAATCAAATGCTCAAACTGGCAGTTTACGGAAAAGGCGGAATAGGCAAGTCTACTACGACAAGCAATCTGTCCGCAGCTTTTTCAGCTCTCGGAAAGAGAGTCATACAGATAGGATGCGACCCGAAGGCTGATTCGACGATAAATCTGCTTGGCGGCGAGCCGCTGAGACCTGTCATGGACTATATGCGCGAGTTCGACGAAGAACCAGAGAGCATAGAACAGATTTCGAGGGTCGGATTCGGCGGCGTGCTGTGTATAGAAACAGGCGGACCGACTCCGGGGCTCGGCTGCGCAGGCAGAGGGATAATCTCAACGTTCGCACTGCTCGACGACCTTGATCTCTTTGAGGAATATAAACCGGATGTAGTCCTGTACGATGTCCTCGGTGACGTCGTATGCGGAGGCTTCGCCGCTCCTATCAGAGAAGGATATGCCGAAAAAGTGCTCATTGTCACGTCAGGTGAGAAGATGGCGCTTTACGCGGCGAACAACATCAAGACAGCCGTCGACAATTTCGAGGACAGAGGATACGCTTCAGTCGGCGGAATAATCCTGAACAGGAGAAATGTCGAAAACGAGCGCGAAAAAGTCGAATCGTTTGCGAAAGAGCATGGCCTCGAAATCGTTGCAGACATACCGAGAAGCAGCGACATCACGCGTTTCGAGGATCAGGGAATGACAGTGATAGAAGGAGATCCTGATCTGGAAATAAGCAGAATATATATGGATCTTGCGTCGAGACTGCTGGAAAGCGGAGATGGCGCAGAAAGCGCGGAGAATTGAAATGACTGAAGACACTGCATATTACATAACAGCAGAAAAGCTTGCACAGGCGGGGCCTGACGGCGTTCCTTCAGAGCTCCGATCTTCGGAGCATCTGATATACAGCTCGCCGGCCGCACTGTCGTTTAATTCACCGGGAGCACAGGGCTTCGGCGTAAAGCGGGCGGCTCTGGCAGTCCCCGGTTCTATAGAGCTGCTTGTGGCACCTGGCTGCTGCGGACGCAATACAACTATTCTCAGCCGCTCAGGAGGCTACAGAGACAGATTCTTTTATCTGCTGATGGACGACACAGATATCGTTACAGGCCGACATCTGAGAAAGATACCGGAAGCGGTAAAGGAGGCGGCTGACTCGTGCGATGAAAAGCCGAGCTGTGTAATGATCTGCATAACATGCGTTGATGCGCTGCTCGGGACGGACATGGAGAGAGTCTGCCGCCGCGCGTCAGAGTATGCCGGGCTGCCGGTACTGCCGAGCTACATGTACGCTCTTACGCGTGAGGGAAGAGAGCCGCCGATGACATCAGTGCGCAAGTCGATATATTCTCTTCTTGAAAAGAGAAAGAGAAAGTCTGATGTTGTAAATATTCTGGGCGAGTTTGCGCCGCTGTCAGACGACAGCGAGATATATGAAATCCTGAAGTCGGCCGGCGTAAAGAAGATAAATGAGATATCGAGACTGACTACCTTTGAGGAATATCTGGAGATGTCGGAAGCGAACTTCAACATTGTTGTAAATCCTGAATGCAGACTTGCTGCCGGCGATCTGAACAAAAGGCTCGGCATGCCTTACATAGAACTTAGAAAGCTGCATCAGCCGTCACAGATACGCAGGCAGTACGAACTGTTCGGCTCTGCGGTCGGAGCGGAAATCGACGATGCTGATTACCTCAGAAGAGCGGAAAAGACTGTAAATGATTTTTCGGAGAAGTATCATGGAATTTCTGCGGCAGTCGGAGAGACTCTTAACGGAGACACATTCGAGATCGCGCTGTCGCTGCTCAGAAGCGGATGCTGCGTACCGGAGATATTCGGAACGGTGTCAGGCGAAAATTTCGTATATATAAAGAGGATAGCGGAGATATCGCCTGAAACGCGCATATACACGAACCTTTCGCCGACGATGCTCTTTTACGATTGTTCTGATCAGCCTGTCGACGTCACAATAGGGGCTGATGCGGCATATTATCATCCGGATGCGCCGAATGTTCCATGGAACAGCGACATTCAGCCGTTTGGATACGCTGCTGCAGAACATCTTTACAGAGCGCTCGATGATGCTCTCGAAGGGAGGAACAGGCGATGAAGGGAATGCTGAAATATCTGTCTCCGTTCGCACCTGACCAGTCAGGTGCCGTTTCAGTGCTCTACGACATGGGCGGCATTACTGTGATCTGCGATGCCGGCGGCTGCACAGGAAACATATGCGGCTTCGACGAGCCGCGGTGGACAGACAGTCCGAGGCCGGTATTTTCGGCGGGGCTGCGCGACATGGACGCAATACTGGGACGCGATGACAAACTCGTTGAGAAGCTGGGCGCTGTCTCGGGAAAAACCGGTGCGCCGTTTGCTGCGATAGTCGGGACGCCGGTGCCGGCGGTCATTGCTACAGACTTCAGAGCACTGACGCATATGACGGAGAAGCGCTGCGGGCTGCCGGCTGTGGCGGTTGAATGCACAGGAACAAACCTCTACGATAAAGGAGCGTCCGATACATATATGGCGCTGTTTAAGAAATTCGCACTCGATGATACTGAGCCGGACCGGTCAGCAGTCGGTGTGCTCGGAATGATTCCGCTTGAAATATCCAGAAAAGACGGTGTCCGATATGTTCGGTCAGCTTACGCGGACTCCGTCCGCAGACGTTTTCTCTGCTACGGCATGGGAAGCGGAATAGAAGATATAAAAAGAGCGGGAAGCGTTTCTGAAAACATAGTAGTTTCACCGTCAGGACTTGCCGCCGCTAAATATCTGAAAAAGAGATTCGGTACGCCGTACATTATAGACTATCCGTTTATAACTGATGAACTTCAGGAAAAATTCAGACAGCTTGCCGGAAAGAGAGTTCTTGTCATTCACCAGCAGGTGGCGGCTGATAAAGCGAGAAAGATAATAGAGAGCGCCGGCGGAGACTGCGTGGTATGCGGCTCGTGGTTCATGCAGCCGTCGGAGATAAAGCGCGATGCTGACATAGCATTTTCAACAGAACAGCAGTTCATGGATACGGTTGCTTCAGGAGAATTCGATGTTATAGCAGCAGATCCCCTCATGAAGAGAGCTGCCCGGGCGGCAGGTTTTGATGGAGAATTTATTGAATTCAATCACTTTGCTGTTTCAGGAGATCTTGATGATGATATATGACGGAAATAGGAAAGACACATCCGGCGGAACTGTCATGACATCTGTGATAAGAGTTTACGGCATTGTGCAGGGTGTCGGTTTCAGGCCGTTCGTGAGCCGGGCGGCAGACAGGATTGGTCTGACTGGAAGCGTTGCAAACAAAGGATCGTATGTCGAGATATTTGCACGTGGTACAGATGAACAGATAAAAGCTCTTGAGCGCGAGCTCGAGGAAAATCCGCCGGAGCGCGCCGCCGTCCTAAAAACAGACAGACGCGCGAGCGTCGACATTCCATTCAGCAGCTTCGAGATAATCGAGAGCGAAAAGGAAGAGGGCGATATATTTGTTTCGCCGGACATCGCTACATGTCCGAAATGCAGAGAAGAATTGTTCGATCCGGATAACCGCCGCTACATGCATCCGTTCATAAACTGCACGGCGTGCGGACCGCGCCTGACGATACTTCAGTCCATGCCTTATGATAGACAGAGGACGAGTATGGGTGAATTCCCGATGTGTCCAGAGTGCGAGTACGAGTATACACATCCTGAGACGCGCAGATACGACGCACAGCCTGTATGCTGCAATGACTGCGGTCCGGAGGTCTATCTGCTTGACGGCAGACTCAGAGGCAGAGAAGCGATCACAGCTGTCAGGATGGCGATCAAAGAAGGAAAGACAGCAGCCGTAAAGGGAATAGGGGGATTTCATCTTTGCTGTGACGCCACAAATGAAGAAGCAGTGGAACGTCTGAGAAAGCTTAAAAACAGGCCGTCGAAGCCGTTTGCTGTCATGATGCGCGATCTCAGCGCTGTAAGGCGCGAATGCGAAATACCTGAGCACGCGGAAGAATTGCTGGAAGGCCACCAGAAGCCGATCGTCCTGCTGAAAAAGAAAGAAGGAGGCAGACTCGCACATGCCGTGGCGCCGGATAATCCGAAGGCGGGCGTAATGCTTCCGTATGCGCCGCTCCAGATGCTGCTGTTCGATTACAATGACGGAATCGATCTCGATACTGACTGCCTTGTAATGACGAGTGCAAACGTTTCAGGAGCTCCGATCTGCCGGACAGATGAAGACGCACGCGCGGAATTGTCGGACATGTGTGACATTATATTATCGCACAACAGGAAGATACTGATACGCGCCGATGATTCCGTGACTGATTTCTACAAAGGCAGGCCATATATGATAAGGCGGTCGCGGGGATACGCGCCGCTGCCGTATATGATGTCGCGCGGATTCAGAGGAAGTGTTCTCGCTGTCGGCGGCGAACTTAAAAACACGTTCTGCGTGGCCAAAAATCAGCTGTTCTATCCGTCGCCATATGTAGGAGACATGGCCGACATCCGTACAGTAAAGGCGCTCGAAGAGACGATAAAGCGCATGGAAAATCTGCTGGAAACTGAGCCTGAGATAGTCGCATGTGATATGCATCCGAAATATAACACAGCTGCTGTCGCAGAAGAGCAGGGGCTGCCGGTCCTGAGAGTCCAGCACCATTACGCTCATATACTTTCGTGCATGGCGGAGAACGATTATGACGGAGATGTGATCGGCGCTTCGTTCGACGGTACAGGATATGGCACGGACGGCACTGTCTGGGGTTCAGAGATTATACGGGCTGATGCGCATTCGTTTGAAAGACTCGGCAGTATAACTCCGTTCGTTCATGTCGGAGGCGACAGAGGTGTCAGAAACGGATGGATGATCGCAGCTTCAATGATAAATGCGATTTACGGAGACGATGCGACGCATATGGTCGGAGAGCTCGGCCTTTGCAGCGAGAGTGAGAGAAAGCTCGTTCAGACGATGGCCGGAAAGGGCATAAATGCGGTGAAATCGACAAGCGCAGGCAGGCTGTTTGATGCGGTGAGCGCTATAGCAGGTGTACGGCGCGAGGCGCAGTTTGAGGGCGAGATGTCCGTGACTCTGATGTTCCGCGCGCAGGAATTCGAGGAAACACAGCCGGCGGAGACAGTCGCTGCTGCGGACAGAGAGGTTTCATCGCGCAGCGCGGAGCTTTCAGCTTATGCATGTCCGCCTGCTCCGTCAGAATCTCCGGATGTGTCAGCGGAGCTGACGCAGGATTCATGTTTTGATAATTTCATAAGGATTCCTGCTGAAAGGCTGGTAAAATGGATAATTGAGATGAAGCTCGAGGGCCGCGGCGAATGCGAGACTGCATATATATTCCACAGAGCGTTCGCTGACCAGATCATTTCGGCCGTAAAGCTGGCATGTGAGATGACAGGGATCGGGACAGCCGCTCTGAGCGGAGGAGTTTTTCAGAATCTCCTCCTGCTGAGGTTCGTCGATGAAGGACTTGAGAACAGTGGTATAAAGGTGCTAAGACACAGCCTTGTGCCTCCTAATGACGGCGGTATCGCACTTGGACAGGCGCTCGCGGCTATGACATATATAAATGACAATAATGGAAAAAAGGAAAGAGAGGCATAATCATGTGCGTGGGAATTTCGGCAAAAGTAGTTGGAGTTAAGGATGGAATGGCTGTCGTCGATGCGAGCGGAGCAAAGCGTGAGGTTTCAGCAGAACTCATTGAGAATCTCGAGCCGGGCGACTACGTGATGGTGCACGCCGGCACTGCGATTGCGCGAATAACGCAGGACGATGAAACTGAATCTGACGATATACTGGAGATGCTGTAATGGCTGTTGAAGAAGCAAAGAAGATAATCACATCATACTATGGCCCGAGAATAAGGATAATGGAGGTATGCGGCACTCATACGCACGAGATATTCAGGCTCGGCATCAGGAATCTGCTTCCTGAGAATATAGAACTCATCTCGGGCCCGGGATGTCCGGTATGTGTGACACAGGTAGGATTTATAGATGAAGCTGTAATGCTCGCTCTCGAAAAAGGATGCACGATCTGTTCGTTCGGCGATCTGCTTAGAGTGCCCGGCACTGAGATGAGCCTTGCTCAGGCGAGAGCAAAGGGAGCAGACGTGAGAGTAGTCTATATGCCGCTCGATGCCGTAAAAATAGCTCAAGAAAATCCTGACCTGAACGTCGTTTTCCTCGCCGTCGGTTTTGAAACCACAACGCCGATAAGCTGCATGGCTGTTGAAAAAGCTGTTGAGCTCGGTCTCGATAATTTCTCTCTGCTGACGGCAAACAAGACGATGCCTGAGGCATATAAGGCTCTTAAGGAAAGCGCCGATGCGTTTCTCTATCCGGGGCACGTAAACGCTATCACCGGTACAGAGGTATGTAAAAGGATGCGCGACGAGGAAGGCGTCTCGGGAGTTGTGACGGGATTTACTGCGAGCGAGCTTCTGACAGCTCTCGCTGTCATAGTTAAGAAGCTGCCTGAGAAAAAGCCGTTTTTCGTAAACTGCTATCCGCGTGTCGTAAAAGAAGAAGGAAACCGGAAGGCCGTTGAGCTCATCAACAAAGTCATGGAGCCGTGCGACGCCGAGTGGCGCGGTATAGGAGTTATTCCCGGTTCCGGTCTCAGACTTAGAGAGAAATACAGCAGCTGCGATGCCAGAAAGAAGTACAGCCTGCCTGAGATAAAAGGCAGGAGCAATCCGGCGTGCAGGTGCGGCGATGTGCTGAGAGGAGACATAAAGCCGTATCAATGCAAGGTGTTTGGAAAGGTCTGCACTCCGCAGCATCCTGTCGGAGCATGTATGGTTTCTAATGAAGGCGCCTGCTCGGCGTATTACCAGTATGGAGGTGGCATGATTGAATAACGATTTTGTAACGCTTGCCCACGGCGCCGGAGGCAGGCAGACGGCTGAGCTGATCGACAAGGTTTTCAAAGCTCATTTTTCAAATCCGCAGTTCACTGCTGACGATGCAGCTGTGCTTGATGTCGGCAGCGGAAAGATCGCGATGACGACAGACGGCTTTATCGTATCGCCGTATAAATTTAACGGAGGAAACATAGGAAAGCTTAGCATATGCGGCACAGTGAACGATCTCTCGTGCATGGGAGCAAAGCCGCTTTTCATGACTTGCGCGTTTGTGATAGAAGAAGGATTTCCGCTCAGCGAACTCGAGGAAATCGCTTCCTATATGGAAAAGACAGCCGCTGAAGCCGGCGTAAAAATAGTTGCAGGGGACACGAAGGTAGCAGGAAAAGGTCAGGTTGACCATATTTTCATCACTACTACAGGAATAGGCAGGCTCACTGATGGATTTTCGACGTCGGGAGCATTTGCAAAGCCGGGCGATGTCGTCATCGTTACGGGCAATATAGGCCGCCATGGTGCGACGATACTGCTTGAGAGAGAGGATCTCGGCATCGAAGCCGATATAAAGAGCGATTGTGCGCCGCTGTGGAATACAGTGGAATCTATGATCACCGCGACTAAGGATATTCATGTCATCAGGGATGCCACGCGCGGCGGTGTCGGAACTGTGCTGTACGAAATAGCAGGCGAGAGCGGCGTCGGTATCAGCATAGATCAGAAAAACGTTCCGGTTTCAGAACCGGTAAGGGGCGTCTGCGGAATGCTCGGACTCGATCCGCTGTATCTTGCGAATGAGGGCACGCTGGTAGTGATTGCTCCTGAGGAGGAAGCAGGCGTGCTGCTCGAAACACTGCACAGAGGAAGATATTCGGCTGATGCAGCTGTTATAGGCAGAATCACAGAGGAAAATGCCGGAAGAGTCATATTGGACACGGAGATCGGTACAAAGACGCTGCTTCCTCAGCCGGGCGGAGAGCTGCTGCCGAGAATCTGCTGATGGCATTAAATTGAGCCGGCCCGGGATATATACTGTAAGATGATTTTAGGCCGCTGTCCGCGGAGCGGACGAAAAAACGGGAAAGGAGCGTTCAATATGAATATTGGATGCTCTTTTCCCGCATATTTTTTATATTGCCTTTATATTGGTGGAAGGAGAACAGGCTGCAATCCGGCTTTATTTTTGGAAGCATATCTGCTGCCAGTCGTTGTAATTTATTATTTAGAATTGCTCTTCTTTGATTTTGATGTGCCTTCGTCTTCTGCGATATATCCTTCGATTTCCTTAAGATAATTCCTGAGCTCTTCGATATATCGTTCACCGACCTGTGACAGCATTGTGTGCTTTTTTGTTATGTATCCGATTTCCATCGTGCTGTTCTGATTTTCCTCGTCGTCCCTGAACGGGACAGCTACGAAGTCATCTCCATTTAGTTCCTCGCAGATTATGCCGGAGCACAGTGTGTATGCGTTGATGCCGACCATAAGATTGAGGTTTGTCGCTCGGTCGCATGTGTGTATCGTGCGCTCGTATTCGTTTGTGCTCAGGATTTCCTCAGAATAGTAGAACGAGCCGTTTTTCTGCTCAAAAAACAGCGCAGGGTAATCGCGGAGCTGATTGAATGATATGGACTTTTCATGTGCAAGAGGGTGGCCTTTCCAGAGATATACATAAGCCTTGCACGTGATTAGCGGGGTGAAAATGAGATCGTTGTCCTTGAAATGCTTAGTTATTACTTTTCTGTTGAAATCGCTGAGGTAGAGTATGCCCACTTCGCTCTTGAGCGTTCCGACGTCCTGAATTACGTCGTAAGTCGCAGTCTCTCTGAGTGCGAAATCGTACTTTGTCGTATCGTAGCTGTTGACTGTGGCTACAAATGCTTTTACTGCAAAGGAATAGTGCTGAGTCGATACAGCGAACTTTTTCTTGACGTTGCCCGGCATTTCGTACTTTTCGAGCAGAATTTCGTACTGCTGGTAAACCTGCTGCGCATATTGGAGAAATTCCGCGCCGTCATTCGTGAGCGTGATGCCCCTTCCGTTTCTGATGAAAATCGTGATGCCGAGCTCCTTTTCGAGTTCCTTGACTGCACTTGTGAGAGACGGCTGTGAAACATACAGATAAGCTGCCGCCTTGTTCATCGATCCCATCTTGGAGATGGTGATTATATAGTGAAGCTGCTGAAGTGTCATTTTTACCGTCCCTTCCTTTCAAAAATGCAGCTGATTCAGCATGACCGCCTGACGCGGAATGCACGGGGCAAAAGCTGCTGTTTGAACGCTCAGAAAGGCGCATCCGTCTCCGGAGCGCCTGACTGGGCAAAAGAAATCATATGTGTTTCTAAACTGTAAAAACAGATATATGCATTTTTTATCCGGAGAGCAGAACCGTTCTGACAGCGATGCCAACTGACTCTATCGCGCTGCTAAGGCATGAATATGGATATGACATGGTATGGCTGCAGAAACGGCGCCGGCTCCGCCGGCATGATTATTTTATTGCTTCGAAAGCTGCATCGAGAGCAGCGATCAGGTCGTCAGAGTTTTCAAGTCCGATGGAAAGTCTGATCGTATTAGGCTTGATGCCCTGATCGAGAAGCTCTTCCTCATTGAGCTGCGAGTGAGTAGTGCTTGCCGGGTGGATGACGAGAGACTTGGCGTCAGCTACGTTGGCGAGCAGAGAGAATATCGCGAGGTTGTCTATGAACTTCTTAGCTGTTTCAGCGTCGCCTTTGATCTCGAATGTGAATATTGAACCGCCGCCGTTAGGGAAGTACTTGCTGTAGAGGTGGTGGCTCGGTTTTGATTCGAGCGAAGGGTGATGAATCGCTTCAACGAGGTCCTGACCCTTGAGGTAGTCGATTACTTTGAGAGCATTGTCAACATGCTTCTGAACTCTGATCGAGAGCGTTTCAAGTCCCTGCAGGAACAGGAATGAGTGGAACGGAGACTGCGTCGCGCCCGTATCTCTCAGTATGATTGCTCTGATGAATGTCACGAATGCAGCAGGGCCGGCAGCTTCCGCGAATGAAATGCCGTGGTAGCTCGGGTTCGGTTCGGAAATCCATGGATAGCGGCCCGACTTCTTCCAGTCGAATGTTCCGCCGTCCACGATGACACCGCCGATCGCAGTTCCGTGTCCGTTGATGAACTTTGTAGCCGAGTGAACGACGATATCAGCGCCGTATTCTACTGGTCGTACGAGGTAAGGAGTGGCGAATGTATTGTCAACGACGAGAGGCAGTCCGTGCTTGTGCGCGATCTCTGCAACAGCCTCGATGTCGATGATGTTTGAGTTTGGATTTCCGAGAGTCTCGATGTACAGAGCCTTTGTGTTGTCCTGAATCGCAGCTTCGAAATTTGCCGGATCGTCAGGATCTACAAATGTAGCAGTAACGCCGCTTGTGAGTGGAAGTGTGTGCTCGAGCAGGTTGAACGTTCCGCCGTATATAGTCTTTGCTGCGACGATGTGTTCGCCCTGTTTTGCGAGAGCCTGGATAGTATATGTGATGGCAGCCGCGCCTGATGCTACGCCGAGAGCAGCGGAACCTCCCTCGAGAGATGCAATTCTCTGCTCAAATACATCCTCGGTCGGGTTCGTCAGCCTTCCGTAGATATTGCCCGCATCTCTCAGGCCGAATCTGTCAGCTGCGTGCTGCGAATTGTGGAATACATATGATGAAGTAGCGTAGATAGGAACAGCTCTTGCATCTGTAGCAGGATCAGCTTGTTCCTGTCCTATGTGCACCTGCTTAGTTTCGAAGCTCCAGTTTGCCGGGTTCTTGATATCTTTTGCCATTTTAAGTTCCTCCTGTAAATTTTTCAGTTTATTGATATTCAGATTATGTGTTTTTTCTATATCTCTTTGGGATGACTGTATTATATAATCCTATCGTTTTAGTGTCTAATACTGCAAATATATAGATACTTATAGGATGAACTTATAACTGACGTGATAATAATAACTTAACATCTCAGATCGGTCAAACAAATTTGCCATTTTAATAGATAAAAATTATAATCTACTATAGAAGTGGGAATTAAACGCTCAGCATTACCGCAAGCCGGAAAAAGCGGATACCGTGTCAGCTCCGCTGACAGACGCTGCGTTTCTTGCATATAACTTTAAATATCGGCCGGCTGATTAGTGTTAGAATAGCAGCAGATGCGAAACGCAGACTTATAGACCGCGGTCGCCGCACGCCGCACATAAAAAACACGACGGCCGCTTCAGCGGTGCGCGGCTATACTGCATGTCAGTGTCTGTCGGCCGCGCAGTCCGGATATACTACAGGAGGGAAGCATCCTATGAAGATAAAAACTGATTTTTCGAGGGCAGCGCTCCTCGTGATCGATATGGAAAACGGATTTACAGACAGCAGATCGCCGTTCTGCATAAGAGGCGCGGCAGAAACCGTGCCTGTCATATCTGATCTCGCGAGTGCATTCCGAAACGGTGGTCTGCCGGTTTTCATGATCAGAAGAGTGTACAGGAACGACGGCAGCGATGTCGAAAAGACAAGACTCGACAGCTGGCTCAGGGGAGGGAAACCGTGCTCATATGCGGCAGAACGATATATGAATGCAGATTTCGCTGAAGGTCTTGAGCCCGCCGACGGCGACTATATAATCGATAAACCTCGATGGAGCGCGTTTTTCGGGACAGAGCTGGACATCATGCTCAGACGTCTCGGGACGGATACTGTGGTCATATGCGGCACGACGACTCCGAACTGTATCAGGACGACGTGCTACGATGCAAATTCACTCGATTATGATACTGTCATCGTATCGGACGGCACTTCGTCAGAAACGCCTGAAATCCAGAGTGCAAACATCGCCGATATGGAGCGCATCGGGGCTGAGATATTATCTTCAGATGAAATAAGAGAAGCGCTCGGCTGCATTATGTGACATAATATACAGATGAGAAGAAAATGAGCAATGAACAGGGAAGGAAAACGAGATATATGGAAAAGAAAAAAGACGCCGCATTTCTTCAGAACACGAGGAAGCCGCTCGGCGAAGACGGCAAAAAGATGCTTGAGATAATGAACGGTGGGCATCACGAAGTCCTGGCAAACTGGGGACTCAGTCAGATAGAAATAAATCCCGGTTCCGACATGCTCGACGCAGGATGCGGAGGAGGCGCAAATCTGAAGCGGCTTCTCGCAAAATGCCCTGATGGACATGTGACTGGAATCGATTACAGCTTTACGAGCGTAAAGGTCAGCAGAAGCGTAAATGAAAAGAATATAAAGGCGGGCATGTGCGATGTCTTCATGGCTGACATAAACGGACTTCCGTTTGAGGATTGTTCGTTCGATTTCGTTTCGGCATTTGAGACGGTATATTTCTGGCCGACAGTCGAACATGCATTCGGAGAAGTATTCAGAGTCCTCAGAAAAGGAGGAATGTTCTTCATCTGCAACGAATCAGACGGCAGAGATCAGTCTTCGATCGATAATTCAAAGATAATATCGGGCATGAAGCTCTATACGCCTGAAGATCTTGAGGGAATAATGGCTGAGGCCGGCTTCAGAGAAATAAATCATTTTTCAAATCCGGAGCTGAGTCACATAGTTGTCTGCGGCATCAAATAAAGGGCATACAGATGCAAACGGTAAATTAAATAAGTAAAGAATAGAGGCAGCGTTTACAAAATCATTTTGTGACGCTGCCTCTATTAACATTTTAGTTTCCCTGCTGCAGATCTCTGATGATCATCGCCTGCCGCAGTCATAATGTCAGCGGAGCTGACGCATGGCTATCTTGCTGTTTTACGGCCGGAAGCTCATGTGTGATATTTAAGCTGTTAACTGTTGGCAGCTTCTTTCATAGTCCGGACGTACTCTGCGACAGGTTCGACAGAATTTTTTCCGTTTTCAGCGATGAGTTTGACGATCGCCGATCCGACGATGATGCCGTCAGCGTCCTTTGCGATGCTTTCAGCCTGTTCAGGCGTTGAGATTCCGAACCCGACTGCGCATGGTATTTCAGGATTTGCTTCGTGGACGAGCTCAGTCATAGAACCGATGTCAGTTGCGATATTATTTCTCACGCCTGTGACTCCGAGCGAAGATACGCAGTAGATGAAGCCTTCGGCTTCTTTTGCTATCATCCTGATTCGGTCGTGCGATGTAGGAGCGATCATGCTGATGAGGTCAATGCCGTGTTTTCTGCAGGCGGGAGCGAACTCGTCTTTTTCCTCGTACGGAACATCGGGCAGGATCAGACCTGATATGCCGGCTTCAGCTGCTCTGCTTAGGAACTTATCTGTGCCGTATGAGAATACGACGTTTGCGTATGTCATAAATACGAGCGGGATGCTGACTTCGCTTCTGATCTCCGAGACCATGTCAAAAATCATGTCTGTAGTGACGTTGCCGCTGAGTGCGCGTATGTTGGCTTCCTGAATCGTCGGGCCTTCTGCTGTAGGATCTGAAAACGGTATGCCAAGCTCTATGATGTCAGCACCTGCTTCAGCGATTGCTTTTACGAGTTTTTTCGTTGTTTCGAGATCGGGATCGCCGCATGTTATGAAAGGTATGAACGCTTTCCCATCTTTGAATGCTTCTCTGACGCTAATCATGTAAATCTTCTCCTCTGTATCTTGCGATGGCGGCACAGTCCTTGTCGCCGCGTCCCGAAATAGTAATAACTATGATCTTGTCCCTGTCCATTGTCGGCGCAAGCTTCATCGCGTATGCAACTGCGTGTGCCGATTCTATCGCCGGGATGACACCTTCCATACGGCTCATGTATTCGAATGCCTGAACAGCTTCCTCGTCTGTAATCGGAACATATTTGGCGCGGCCTGTATCGTGGAGCATTGCGTGTTCAGGTCCGATTCCAGGATAGTCGAGACCTGCTGAGATGGAGTATACGGGTGCAATCTGACCATATTCATCCTGACAGAAATATGATTTCATTCCGTGGAAGATTCCGAGACGCCCTGTAGCTATTGTTGCAGCTGTCTCAAATGTGTCGACGCCGCGTCCTGCCGCTTCGCATCCGATGAGCTGAACAGAAGGGTCGTCTATGAAGTTGTAGAATGATCCGATGGCATTAGAACCGCCGCCGACACATGCGATTACGGCGTCAGGAAGTTTTCCTTCTTTTTCCATGAGCTGTTCCTTGATTTCCTTTGAGATGACAGCCTGAAAATCTCTGATCATCGTCGGGAATGGGTGCGGACCCATTACAGAACCGAGACAGTAATGTGTGTCATCTATGCGGTTTGTCCACTCGCGGAACGTCTCTGAAACGGCGTCCTTGAGCGTGCCGGTGCCTGTTTCGACTCCTCTGACGTCGGCGCCGAGAAGACGCATCTTGTAGACATTGAGAGCCTGGCGTTCCATATCGACTTTGCCCATGTAAACTACGCATTCCATGCCCATGAGAGCTGCTGCAGTTGCAGTCGCCACGCCGTGCTGTCCGGCTCCTGTCTCGGCTATCAGGCGCGTCTTACCCATCTTCTTCGCGAGCAGAGCCTGGCCGAGAACATTGTTTATCTTGTGAGCACCTGTGTGATTCAGATCCTCGCGCTTGAGATATATCTTTGCGCCGCCGAGATCATTCGTCATCTTTTCAGCGTAGTACAGTCTGCTCGGTCTGCCTGCGTAGTCGTTGAGCAGAGCAGTGAGCTCTCTCTGAAATTCAGGATCATCCTTGTATCGGTTATATGCTTCCTCGAGCTCGATAACCGCGTTCATCAATGTTTCAGGTATATACTGACCGCCGTGTATACCGAAGCGTCCTTTACTTTTGCTCATATTCTTCTCCTGTTTGATCTGTCTGTGCTGCGCACAGCATCCATAAATGAAATAATCTTGTCGTGATCCTTGAATCCGTTTGTCTCAAGAGACGAACTTGCGTCAAGTCCCAACGGATTCAGTTTTTCTATAGCCTCAGCCGCGTTGTCAGCTCCTATACCGCCCGCGAGCATATAATCCCGCGGAAAATCCCT
This sequence comes from uncultured Eubacteriales bacterium, assembly GCA_902796965.1. Taxonomy (GTDB): domain Bacteria; phylum Bacillota; class Clostridia; order Peptostreptococcales; family Anaerovoracaceae; genus RUG708. The sequence goes on from CADBRA010000070.1 coordinate 20,931, forward strand.
TAAGAGCGACCAGTCGAATGATTCCCCCGTTCCGCCTTTTCCATTGTCGAGAAGTACGATATCGGCCGGGGAGCCTGCCGCTGCCTCAGCATCAGCGCTGCCTTCTATCCGGAAAGCCTTTATGACCGGCAGCCCCGTCATTCTTTTAATATTGCGTATGAAATCCGCGCTCTCGGTGCCGTGAAGCTGTATGAGATCGAGTTTCACAGTCTCTGCTGTCTCAGAGATGAAATCCGGAGAGGCATCGACGAAAACGCCGACGGCTCTTATACCTTCCGCGAGCTCCGCTCGCAGGACGGAGGCACTTTCCGGATCTATCCAGCGCCTTCTTTTGCTGTCAAATATGAATCCGGCGAAATCGGGATATGCTTCATTTACATATAGTATGTCGGCGCGGCGCCTGAGCCCGCAGATCTTTACCTTTGTTCCCATGTCAGACTGATCCTTCCGTTTGCGGGCCGCCTCTTAATGCGTCAAGCATTGCCTTTTTATCAGGCGCCCTCATCAGTGTCTCACCGATTAGGACAGCGTCTGCTCCGATTTCGCATAAGCGCGCTACGTCATCGTGATTTCTGATGCCGCTTTCAGCTACGAATAGCACATCCGGAGGAACCAGGCTCCTGAGCTTTCTGCTATTGTCGAAGTCAATCGTGAAATCCTTGAGATTTCTGTTGTTTATCCCGATAATCTCAGCGCCGGCTTTAACGGCTGTTTCTACCTCATTTGCATCATGTGCTTCGACGAGAGCAGAAAGGCCGATACTTCTGCTTATTTCAAGGTACTCTGATAACTGAGTCTCACTGAGTATGGAGCAGATGAGAAGCACTGCCGATGCGCCGAGCGTCTTCGCTTCATATATCATGTACTCGTCGACCGTGAAATCCTTTCTAAGGCAGGGGATTGAAACAGCAGCGCTGATTTCCCTGAGATAACTGCTGCTTCCCATGAACCACTTCGGCTCTGTCAGAACCGAAACAGCAGATGCCCCTGCAGCTTCGTATTCCTCAGCTATGTCGAGGTATTGAAAGTCCGGAGATATAAGGCCCTTTGACGGTGAAGCTTTTTTGCATTCGCAGATGAAAGAGATTCCGTCATCGGAGAGTGCTTTTTTAAAAGGAAAATCACTGACGGCTGAAGCGGCGATGTCTTCGGCTTCTTTTCTCAATGTTGACAGCGGCTTCTCCTTTTCAGATTCTGCGACGCGCTCTTTTGCATAATCCGCGAGCCTGTCGAGAATATTTTTTTCTGCCATTTTGATGCTCCTGTTATTTGTGTTACGGTGCTTATGGAGCGCCTTGTTTCCTATTTGCGGGATTCTGTGACGAATGCGTCGAGCACTTCCATCGCTTTTCCGCTGTCGATCATATCTGCAGCTTTTTTTATGCCGTCTGCAGGCGAGTTGGCTTTGCCGCCGATGTAAATCGCCATGCCGGCGTTCATGAGGACTATGTTTCTCTTTGAGCCATGCTCTCTGCCGGAGAGAATGTCCTTTGTGATCCTGGCGTTTTCCTCAGGTGTGCCGCCGGTGATGTCAGATTTCTGTCCGCGCTCGAGGCCGAAGTCCTCAGGCTTGATCGTGTATGTCCTGTACCATCCGTCGCTTAACTCCGCGACACGGGTAGGAGCTGATACGGAGATCTCATCGAGCCTGTCTTGTCCGTATATTACAGCCGCATGTTTTACTCCGAGAGAAGCCAGAACTTTTGCTATCGGCTCGACAAGATATTCATCGTAGACGCCGAGTACGAAATATTCAGGCGACGCAGGATTTGTAAGAGGTCCGAGTATATTGAACACTGTGCGGATTCCGAGCTCTTTTCTGATCGGTCCGACATATTTCATCGATGTGTGGTATTTCTGGGCGAACAAGAAGCAGAGGCCGGTCTTGTCGAGCATCTCGCAGGCTTTTTCGGGTTCTAAACTTATGTTTGCGCCGAGAGCTTCGTAGCAGTCAGCTGCGCCTGAAAGTGAAGAAGCCGCACGGTTTCCATGTTTTGCGACCTTGACGCCTGCAGCTGCGATAACAAATGATGATGTTGTCGATATGTTGAAGCTGTGTGCGTTATCACCGCCAGTGCCCACGATTTCAAGGACAGGCGAACTGTATTTTACGGGTATTGCCTTGTCTCTCATCGCAGCTGCGCATCCTGAGATTTCTTCGATAGTCTCTGCTTTTGTGCTTTTTGTCGAGAGCGCTGCGAGGAATGCCGCGTTCTGGGTGGCAGTGGTTTCACCGCTCATGATCTCACTCATGACCTGATAAGCTTCATCGTATGTTAGGTCCTGCTTATCTACAATTTTTTCTATGGCTTCTTTTATCATTTTGTGCTCCTTATAAATGAAATTATTTGCAATGCATAATGTTTTATTTATATATGGGAAATGCGGTCTGACCGCGTATCAGCATGGATTGTGATTCTGTTCGGCGCCATGCCGTTTAAGCGGAGGCTGTTGTCTGCGGAGCGGACGTCAGTTCAGCGCTTTGTATTTCATTTTTCTGCTGTCTTTTTAGTCAGATTTATGAAGTTCTGCAGCATGATATTTCCAGCGGGAGTCATGATCGATTCAGGATGGAATTGAACGCCGTATGTGTCGAAATCTCTGTGTTTGACACCCATGACTTCACCGTCATATGTGTGGGCTGTCTCGACCAGGACGTCAGGAAGTGTGTCTTCCATGACCGCAAGCGAGTGGTAGCGCGCTACCGGCGTGACCTTCGGGCAGTCTTTGAACAGCGGGCAGCTCGTGTCCAGCACTGTATCGCTCTGTTTGCCGTGCATGAGTTCCCTGGCGTATGAAACTGTTGCACCGAATGCTTCACATATGCCCTGATGTCCGAGGCAGACGCCGAGAATGGGCATCGTCCCGGAGAGCTTGAGCACTGCTTCTTCGCAGATTCCTGCATCGGCCGGTCTGCCGGGACCGGGAGAAATTATAAGAGCGTCAGGCGAGAGTGCCTCTATTTCGCTGACTGTCATCTCGTCATTTCTGATCACTTTTATATCAGGATTTATTGATCCGACCAGCTGGTAGAGATTGTATGAAAAACTGTCGTAATTATCTATCAGAAGTATCATTCGATGACCTCCTCTGCTTCTTTAAGTGCCGTGACTACTGCAGCCGCTTTGTTGAGGCACTCTCTGTATTCGTTTTCAGGCACGGAATCAGCGACGATACCTGCTCCGCTTCTTATGAACACTTTGCCGTTTTTCTTGTATGCGATCCTTATGCCTATGCACGTGTCGAGGTTGCCGGTAAGATCGAGATATCCGATCGCTCCGCCGTATATGCCGCGTTTGTTCTTCTCGATGTCGTTTATGAGCTGGCAAGCTCTGATCTTAGGCGCTCCTGATAGTGTTCCGGCAGGAAGCACCGAGTCGACTGCGTCGAGCGCGGACTTGCCGTCGGCGAGTCTGCCTTTAACCGTTGAGCCGATGTGCATCACATGGGAGAATCTGAGTATCTTATGATATTCCTCGACCTCGACTGTTCCGAAAGCCGAGATTTTTCCTATATCGTTTCGGCCAAGATCGACAAGCATGTTGTGTTCGGCGAGCTCTTTGGGGTCTTTGAGAAGCCCGGCTTCAAGTGCCTTGTCCTCCTCGTCTGTTTTTCCGCGCGGTCTCGTGCCGGCCAGCGGAAATGTGTGGAGGACGCCGTCCTGAAGCTTTACCAGCGTCTCAGGTGATGCTCCCGCGACCTCCATCTCGCTGCTCGACATGTAGAACATGTACGGCGACGGGTTAAGCGTTCTGATTATCCTGTAGAAATTGAGGAGTGTGCCCTCATATTCGGCTTCAAGCCTGTTCGACAGGACTACCTGAAAAATATCTCCCTCACGGATGTGATGCTTGGCTTTTTCTACCATCCCGCAGTATTCCTCTTCGCTGAAAAGAGGCGTTATTTCGCTTTTCAGCCTGCCCGGAATATCTTTTGCCTTTTCGCCGTGCATGATCAGATCGGCGATATTTTCAAGTCTGACCTTAGCGAGATTGTATTCAGTTTCGTAATTTTCGAGCCGGATGTTTACGATTAATATGACTTTCTGTCTATAGTTGTCGAAGCAGATGATCTTGTCGAAGAGCATCAGGTCTGCATCGTTGAAGCCCTCTGTGTCCTCAGCGTCAAGATTGAGAGATTTTTCGGAATACTTGAGGTAGTCATATGAGAAATATCCCATGAGACCGCCTGTGAAAGAAGGAAGTCCTTCAAATCTTGCGCTACGGTGCTGATCTATGACCTGTTTGATATATTTGCCGGGATCATCTGTTTCGAACTCGAGATCTCCGACTTTCATATGACCGTCACGACACGTGATTTCGAGCGTCGGCTCAAATCCGAGAAAAGTGTAGCGGCCCCATTTTTCGTTGTCGTTTATCGATTCAAGCATGAAACAGTGGTCTGAAACATTCTTCAATACTCTTAAAACTTCTATTGGCGTCTTGAAATCCGCCAGTATTTCCATCGTTACCGGAGCTGTCTTGTATTTTCCCTCTTCTGCAGTCTTTTGTATGGTATCTATATCAGGATAGAACATAAATATTTTCCTCCCGTCGGCTCCGCCGACAACGCCCGCTTTGCGGGCAGACCAGCTGTTTTTCTGTGAGGGTATAAAAAAATCCCTGACAGAAAAATGCAATTCTGTCAAGGACGAATTAATCAAATCCGCGGTGCCACCTTGATTCACGGTACAGCCGTACGCTTAGCAGGATACAGATAATATCCCCGGCAGCTGACGCGTGCCACACGTCGCAGAATACTTGGACCTTGCGGTCTGTTGACTGCGCCCTCGGCGGTCCATTTGATGATCTGTTTTCTGCCTGATTCTCAGCGCCGCAGACTCTCTGTGTGAGCATAATCACCTTTATCTCCGCTTCAACGGTTTCTTTATGCAATGTACTTTACTCCATAACATTGATAAAGTCAAGTGCTATTTTGATTATAAAATATTAATTCTGATAAATATATCAGCATAGGCTGTTTATCGGATCCGGCATTGTGCGCGTAGCGCTCGCCGATAATAGAGCCGATATTATGTGAATTTAGAGCATGAAAAATATCTTGCGAATACCATATCGCTGAATCACTGAGCTGTAATCCGACCCGGAGAACAGGATCTTTTACTATACTGAAAAATAATCATGAAGCTGTATTTTTGTGCGGCTGGACTGCTGAAATTAGCATGAGGGCCGGTTTTGCAGATTATGATCAATGAAATCAAAAGCAATATAATTCAGGAGATGAAGGCGGACATGAAAATGCTGATACGTTAGATGAACAAGGGATGTCAGTGAAGTTTACATATAGTGAATTGACTTATGAAGATCAGAATGGAATAATAATGGCGGCGAAAATTCAATGGTTATTGCGGATAGAATACTGTCAGCACGTATGTTTTGAATCTGCAATGTACAGCGTGTTTAGGAACAGACTATTATCTGCGCGCAATGAAACTTATTTGTCTGCGGATTTGCATTATTTTTCGTAGGAAAGATCATGCCGGAAATTCTGACAAGTTCTGGACATAGCATTTCGTATGATTTATTAATTGTCTGTCGATTACGAGGGTATCGCATTATGCTTGATATAAAGAAACAATTTAGAGAATTCGTAAAGATTTTTATCGGAAGGGATATCAGCATTTCCGAAAACGATCCGCGTCTGAATGCAGATTTTAATTATAGCAATCTGCAATTCAACATCGTTGCAGGGGTTCTGCTGTGCATAATTTCTTTTATTGGTCTGATTGGAACGCACGCGCCGTTTTCAGAAGGAAATGTGATTCCCAGAATCAACGCGACAGCTGTATATTTGACAATTTTGTTTATCAATCTGTTGTTTACATTGATTCTGTACCGTGAACTGGGGCGTTTCAATGAAAATGCCTGGAAGCGGACTGAGCGCATATGTGCCTGGTTCATGGGCATGAATATGGTGCTTGCCAGTTTGACATTTTACTCTACACAGAAACACAGCAGCTTCTTCTTTGAGTATATTCTTGTGACAATTATCATTCTTCTCATACCGAATGTTAAGCTTATGATTTTTTTCCTGAATGTTGCCATAAATGTCATATCGGCTGTTTTGATTTTGTTTTTTGCGCGCCATATGATTGCATGGCAGGATGTCGTAGATATGATAGCGCTTTTCATCATCTGCGGTTTTGTAAACAGGGTGCGCTGGCTGAGCTTTGTGAGGGCGGAGGAAAATAAGCTCGCCTCGGAAAAGAAAAGGGACGAACTTTATCATGACAGCCGTATTGACAGTATTACAGGGCTTCTGAACCGTACTGCGCTGCGGAGCGATTTCCCGGATTTTGTCGGCCGCAGCCTGTGCATTGCGATGATTGATATTGATTCCTTTAAACAGTGCAACGATACCTATGGACATGCGTACGGTGACAGGATGCTGCATGAGCTTGGCGGCAGGCTGCAGATGATTTTCGACGGCAGAAAAGACAGATGCTATAGGTATGGCGGAGATGAGTTTCTGATCATTTCCGAATGTGAGGACAGAAATCTGTTTTACAAAAATCTGTCGTTTCTTGGCGATTTTAAAGAGAATAAACCAGAGGAACCGAAAATCACCTGTGGGATTGGATATTGCTGCGGAACAGTGAATGCAGAGGGGGAACTGCGTTCCATGATTCAGACCGCGGACGGATATTTGTACCAGGCAAAGAACGCCGGAGCCGGCAGAATGGCAGGGAGTCTTGATCCCATAGACAACCAGAGACGGCTTAGCGGGAAAACAGACAATGCAATTGACCTCATTAAAGATGTAGATTATGCCTCTGAAATATTTCAACAGGAGAAAATGGCGTATAAATCATGGAATATTGCTTATTTGAACGTCAATCATTACGCAGAGATTAATGAGGAACTGGGTTACCGCGAAGGCAGGGCGCTTCTTGAGAAGATCAGCAAAATTATTTTCAGGTATTTTCCGCATGCTGTCATGGTTAATCGGGAAGTAGACCATTTTGTATTATTTTCTACAATTCCGGAGAAAGATTTCATAAACAAAATCCGCTGTGTGCAGTCAGAAGTTTTGAACCTGGAAGAAAAGCATATGATAATCTTCCGAGCAGGCATCTTCAGGCATGAAGCGGCCGATCCGCCGGCGAACTTTGCTATGGGAATGTATCGTGCGAAGTACGCATCGGACGCTGCTTTAGATGCATTTGCAGAAAAACGGTATTTGTGCATTTACGATACGGATATGGAACAGAAACGAGCGAACGAGATCTTCGTTCATAATGCATTTTCGGCTGCGCTGGAATCGGGATATATTGTTCCGTACTATCAGCCGATTGTCGGCTCGCTCAGCGGAGCTACCTGCGGCTATGAAGCATTGAGCCGCTGGATTGATCCCCAAAAAGGTTTAATTTCCCCAGGCAGTTACATTCCTTATTTAGAAAAAACAGGAGAAATATGCCGTCTGGATCTCCATATTCTGGAGCTTGTCTGCCGGGATATTTGCGATCACAGGAAACAGTTCCCAGAGAAAATATTTGTTAATGTAAATATTTCGCAGAGGGATTTTCAGTTCGTCAATCTGCCCGAGGAAATCGACCGTATTGTTTCCGAATATCATGTTCCCAAGGATCAGCTGCAGCTGGAGATCACAGAGTCTGCTTTGGCAGATTCCAGACTGCTTGGCGCGGCAATATTTCAGTTAAAGAAGCTCGGATTCAGGATCTGGATGGATGATTTTGGAGTGGGAGAGGCTTCTCTGTCTGCTTTTAGGACAAATAAGGTCACTGGAGTTAAGTTGGATCAGTCATTTTTCGAGGATATTGAAAATCAGAGAACGCAGATTATGATACGGAGCATTATCGATATGAGTCACGAGACTGAGTGTATGATGATTGCGGAGGGCATCGAGAATCTGGAGCAGCTTCGATGCGCGAGGCAGTGCGGTGTTAACTTTATCCAGGGATTCTATTTCAGCAGGCCGCTTTCGCTTGCAGAACTGCTTGCAAGTTCATTTGTCAGAGACCTGACGAATGCTAATATTGACCAGTATTATCAGTCGGCTGCGGCAGTACCTCTTGGAACTATGTACAAGTCGGATTTCTACCTCACAGAAGAGAGTCGCTGTCATGTATTCTTCAGGGCAGTTGTGGAGTTGGGCGATGATATCCGTGTACTAAGAGCGGATGACGGTATGGAGGAGCTGCTGCGAGAGTATGTTGAAATTAACGGTTCTGACTGCATAATGAAGAATAACTGTGAAATTGCATCTTTATTCAGAGAATCGGCAGAAAAAGTGCGCGCGAATCATCATGTCTGTGACTTTCAGGTAAAGCTCGGACTGGGAATGCTGCACGGACAGATTGCAATGCTTGCAGAGGATTTGGAATGCGGAAAGACCGCATATGTCATGAACCTTACAGACTGTATTTTAATATATCAAAATTGATTTAGCAGACAGAATTTAGGAGCTGGCCAGAGGGAACTGACCAGCTCTTTCATATTTCTCACGAAAAGAATTGATTATAAAAATTTATATGCTTCGATTTAATATGTTACAGGTCATCGTTTTTTATATTGGCCCCGTGCGCCAGCTTTGCAACAACTCCGGAAAGCGCAATCAGAGCAATCAGGTTAGGAAGTGCCATTAATCCGTTAAACAGGTCGGATAAATTCCATACAAGTTCGACCTTAAGCACAGAACCTATCAAAATGAAGATCACAACTATTATTGCAAATGGTTTTGCAAGCTTCGAGCCAAACATGTACTTGATATTCTGCTGTGCAAAGAAATACCAGCCGATGATGGTTGAGAATGCAAAGAAAAACAGGCATATTGCTACGAACTTTGAGCCGAAAGGGCCGAATCCGGTTTCAAATGCAGCCTGTGCGACAGGTGTGCCTGTTATATTTCCCGCATAAGGTATTGCCGATCCGAGAACTCCGGATGAAAGGATTACAAGGGCTGTCGTGGTCAGTACAACAAAAGTATCGACAAATACACCTATCATGGCAACCTCGCCCTGATCCTGAGACTTCTCTACCTGAGCCTGAGCATGAGCGTGAGGCGTAGAACCCATGCCGGCTTCATTGGAAAACAGACCGCGGGCAACTCCGAGTCTCAGCGCCTGACGGACCGCAATGCCGGCTCCTGCTCCGACAACTGCCTGAGGGTTAAAAGCTCCAACAAAGATAGATCCAATAGCGGGAAGAAGATTATTGTGGTTTATGATCAGAACGATCAATCCGCCTGCCAGATAAAGGCCGGCCATGATTGGAACGACTTTTTCTGTGAAGTAGGCAATGCGGCTGATTCCGCCTACAAAGATAAAACCGGCGATTATGGCGATTATGATTCCCATTACCAGCTTATTGGCGCCGAATGCGGTATGGAAGGCATCACTGATGGAATTGGACTGTACCATATTGCCCATTATTCCAAGGGCGAGGATGATCATGACTGCGAAGAAAGCAGCCAGAAATTCGCCGAATTTATTCTTGAAAGCCTTGCGGATGTAGTATACTGGACCTCCGATGATACTCCCCTGATCGTCACGCGTTTTAGTGACCTGTGCAAGGCACGCTTCAGCGTAAATTGTTGCCATTCCGAAAAAAGCAGCGAGCCACATCCAGAAAATAGCTCCCGGCCCTCCGCCTACAAGAGCCGTGGCGCATCCTGCGATATTTCCTGTTCCAACTTGAGCGGCAATCGCTGTAGCAAGCGCCTGGAATGAACTCATTCCATCTTTGCCTGCTTTTTTACCATGAAGAGAAAAGTTGCCGAATACACGGTTCCATGCTCGTCCGAAATGACGGACCTGAACAAATTTAGTACGGATTGAGAAATAAATGCCTGTGCCGACAAGAACGAACAGAAGCAAAAACCATACTTTGTCGTCGATGACTGCAACAATGCTGTTTAGAGAATCCATTATATGTCTCCTTTGCTTAAGAAAATATCCAGTAACGCATGATGCTTAAAGCATGACGACGAAAAACAGCCCCAGATACTGAGCCTGGTGCTCATAAAGTATCGGAGCTGTTTACGCTAAAAAATAACAGATTTCAGATATTCAAAAGATCCTGCATGCGATACATATAAATGTATCTGTATCACGGTATCTCCGGAAACGATCACTTTGATTGAAAATCCATGTGCATATTTAACAACTCTGTCTTTTTGCCTGAGAGATTCCGCACATTTGTAATGTACGTTGCACCTTCGGCACCCTTTCGGGGTTCTCCAGAGTTCACTCCGTTTTTAGTCCTCGTCTTCACGACGCCTGAGAGTTTTACTCCTTCGGCAGGGCTTCTGATTTCATTCTGATAAATAATTTTTTATTTTGAAGATAGATCAGAATCCGCTTTTCCTAAAAACATCTACGTTATTATTGGTTTTGGGCAAAACTATAACATGAATATGTGCCAGAGTCAAGAAATTATTTTATAAAATGGAATATTCATGAAAAAACTTCTGTGAACTGTGAGGAGATCGAATTTATATGCGCGCACAATCAGCGCCGCATCAGTATTGCGGAGTGCAGTATATGCTTTGGAGTCAGCGTCTTCAAGGAGAGTTTGTTTGCTGCATGTGATGTGATGATATGCGGAGCCGGCGGTAAATGCTGTTATGATTATTGTGCTTGAGGGGAATTGCATATGGATAGGTAAGCGGAAAACTGCTCAAATGCAATAAAAAAAGCGGTTTCAGAAAAAAACCGCTCATTTGTTGTATTCGGAAATGACAATATGTCCCTTTTTTATCGTTTCGGGTACATCTATTATACGCTGATTTGACGAGCCGCGGAACATAAGGGATATGTCTTTTTTGTCGATCTCGAATGCTCCGTCGACAAGAACATCGATTGTGGAGAGTATGCTGTCCGTGAATTCAGTGCGGCAAGCAGAGCTGGGATTGCTCAGCTCCTCCCATGTAAAACCAGAGTAGAGCCATATTGTAGCTCCCGGTGCTTCATTTTTTATGCGGTGCACAAGATGTGCAACGGCTTCCTGATTACGGATTTCCATGGGCTCTCCGCCGAGAATCGAAAGACCGTCTATATACGGCGGCTTTACGGATTCAACGACCTCATCTTCAACGTCCTTTGAAAAAAATTCGCCGTAATTGAAATCCCATGTTTCCGGATTGAAGCATTCTCTGCAGTGCCGGCTGCAGCCGCTCACGAAGAGCGACGTTCTGCAGCCGATTCCGTTAGCCGTGTCGGTGAAGTAGATCTGTCCGTAGTTCATGCCTGAACACCGCTTACTTTATTGTCGATCTTGGCGATTCCGATGTGGAGAACTCTGTCCTTTATTTCCTGAGTTCGTCCCTGATTCCAGAACTGAGTGCCGATATATCCGCATGTTCGCCTTGCGACAGACATCTTGTTCTGGTCTCTGTTTCCGCATACAGGACATTCCCATACGAGTTTGCCGTTTTCGTCTTCTACGATTCTGATCTCGCCGTCATATCCGCACACTTCACAGTAGTCGGACTTTGTGTTGAGTTCTGCGTACATTATGTTGTCATATATGTACTGCATAATTGAGATGACAGCAGGGATATTCTGCTGCATGTTCGGAACTTCAACATAACTTATCGCGCCGCCCGGCGAGAGCTTCTGGAACTGTGATTCAAAGCCGAGCTTTTCGAACGCGCCGATCTTTTCCGTTACATGTACATGATATGAGTTGGTTATATAGTTCTTGTCTGTTACGTGTGGTATGATGCCGAATCTTTTCTGGAGACACTTGGCGAACTTGTAAGTAGTCGATTCCATCGGGGTGCCGTAAAGGCTGTAGCTGATGTTTTCTGCGTTTCTCCACTCTCTGCACTTGTCGTTCATGTGCTGCATGACATCAAGAGCGAAATCTTTTCCCTCCTGATCGGTATGGCTTACGCCTGTCATCATGTAGCACATCTCGCTTAGGCCGGCATATCCGAGTGAGATCGTAGAGTAGTTGCCGAAGAGAAGCTTATCGATCTTTTCGCCTTTTTTGAGCCGGGCAAGTGCGCCATACTGCCAGAGAATAGGTGCAACGTCGGACCTTGTGCCCATAAGCCTGTTGTGACGGCACTGAAGGGCTCTGTGGCAGAGTTCAAGCCTTTCGTCGAATACTCTCCAGAACACTTCAAACTTGTCCTCGTCCTTTTCTTCGGCTTCACGTGCTGCAGTGCATGCAACGTCCACAAGATTTATAGTTACAACTCCCTGGTTGAATCTGCCGTAATATTTATGTGCTCCCGGAACGTAGTCTTTTGCGCCGGCTTTGTTGTCATCATTGCAGAGACCTTCCTTCTGTTCCTCATTGTCAGGTGTGAGGAAAGATCTGCATCCCATGCAAGGGTATACATCGCCCTTGTCACGTTTCATGATCTTGGCTGAGATGTAGTCAGGAACCATACGTTTAGCTGTGCATTCTGCCGCGAGTTCTGTAAGATAGTAATATTTGCTTTCAGGATATACATTGTCTTCGTCGAGCACATATATGATCTTAGGAAAGGCGGGAGTGATCCATACGCCTTTTTCATTCTTGACGCCCTGCATACGCTGGATCAGTACTTCCTTGATAATCTTGGCGAGGTCGTCTCTTGTCTGTCCTTCAGGCACTTCGTCGAGATACATGAACATAGTGACGAACGGTGCCTGACCGTTGCACGTCATGAGTGTGATGAGCTGGTACTGTATCGTCTGTATTCCGTTTGTGATCTCGCGGTCAAGGCGCATTTCCGTAATTTTGTCGATCACTTCATCGTTAAGAGGCTGTTTTACGGCTTCCATTTCGGATTTAACCTGTTTTCTGATCTTTTTACGCGAAACATCTACGAATGGTGCGAGATGAGAAAGTGTAAACGACTGACCTCCATACTGATTTGATGCCACCTGTGCTACGATCTGGGTAGTCACGTTGCACGCAGTGAAAAAGCTGTGAGGCTTTTCGATGAGAGTCTCTGAAATGACAGTGCCGTTCTGCAGCATATCTTCGAGATTTATGAGATCGCAGTTGTGTTCCTTCTGAGCGAAGTAGTCGCTGTCATGAAAGTGGATTATTCCTTCATTGTGAGCTTTTACGATGTCCTCAGGCAGAAGAACTCTTTCGGTGAGATCCTTTGATACAGCTCCTGCCATGTAATCTCTCTGAGTGGAGTTTATTACAGGATTTTTGTTTGAGTTTTCCTGCTTGACCTCTTCGTTGCTCTGGTCAATGAGTGACAGTATCCCGTCATCAGTAGTGTTTGTCTTTCTTGAAAGCTCTCTCTTGTATCTGTAGCGGACATATTTCTGGGCGACTTCATATCCTCTCATCTCCATGATGCCGACTTCGACCATATCCTGTATGTCCTCGACGCTTACGGCGTGAGACATTGCATCTACCTGCTCGGTGACATTATCGGCGATAGCTTCGATCTGATATCTGTTCATCTGGTAGATCGGAGCAACTTCGTTGTTTGCAGCGTTGATTGCATTTATGATCTTGTTTATGTCAAAGTCGACCTCGCTGCCGTTGCGCTTTATGACACTTTTTCTGGTATTTACGGCCTTTGTCTGTGGTGTGTTTTCCATTGCGGGTATCCTCTCTGCATATGTGAATTATGCGAAAAAGTATCGCATATATGTGAAAAAAGTTCCTCTGTCCGTTAAAAATCGCACGAAAAACTTATACTCCCGTTACTTTTCCTGTATCCGGTAAAAAGCAAAAATTCACTAAATATTGAGCAATATTAAATACAGATTACTATATCTTGTATTCCTATGGTGATAATTATATCCCTCATGAGATGCCACTTCAAGAGCTAAAACCACAAAACAATGTATACATGGGAGCATAACACCCTAAATATTGATATTGCAGGGTGTCAGCGGCAGATAATTTTAAATGTGGAATTTTGCAGCGTGCGCAATGATGAATTATGCGTACGGCAATATGGCAAAGTAAATAGATTATTTATTATATTGATTTTGCACTGAGAAATGATTGGATGCAATTAACTGTAAATTTTTCTATTGTCCATGATTGCGGCGTCAATGAACATTTTCAATTCTTTTTGTCATAACAAAAAATATTATATGAATAATATATGTTATAGGGGATTCTAATTAAGCATATTATATACTGCGTTAATAAAATTTTTCATATGAACAAAATTTTAATAAGATCTACAGTAATTATTTAGAAGTGGATGTTAGCATAAAAGCGTTAAAAGAACTTTATAAGAGTTGAGGGGTATTATGGACATACTTTTAGATA
>CADBRA010000071.1 GCA_902796965.1 uncultured Eubacteriales bacterium
ATTGTGTAATTATAGGCAGGATAATTGAAAAGATAGAAAAAGGACTCTGCTTAAGCAGAGTCCTTTTATTCTGGTGCACGTAAGAAGATTCGAACTTCCACGGCTGTTAAACCACACGGACCTGAACCGTGCGCGTCTGCCAATTCCGCCATACGTGCTCGACTAATTTAATATACACCAGATTGCGCTTTTGTGTCAATAATAAATTTATGACAGATTTTTGTTTTGAGAATTCATATCAGTCAGCCAGTATATCGCTGTATTCGGGATGCTTTTCAAACCATTTTACTGCATATGAGCATGTCAGATGTGTCTTTGAGCCCTCTGCACGTATAGCTTCAGCTGCAGCTTTTACTAACTTTCCAGCCATGCCCTGACCCTGAAGTGATGAATCAACTACTGTGTGAGTGATGTTGTGGAGACCGTCAGAACCTATTGGGAACAGTACCTCAGCGATTACCTGGTCGCCTTCATTCTGAAGATAGATTCGGTCTATTTCTTTTTTGAATTCCATATCCTTTTTCTCAATGATTAAACTAGTACATATGCTATAATATAAATATATTATACGGCAATTATAATCACGAGTCAAAACTATGAATATCGCCAATTGACGATATTCATATTAGTCTAATTTAGTATAAAATCTATAGTATTCATTGTATTTCATTTTTAAACTTGTTGTTCAATAAAATTTTTTATTGTAGAATAAGCAAAATAAGATTATCAAATGTAAAGCTCAAGGATTTTTAATGCCGGATCGTATATTCTTGTCACCGATCTGTCATAAGGAATCCGAGTAGTTATGTTGCTGGAGAGAACGTGATGAAGGACAGCGGCAATGAAAAATATTATTCAATCGGTGAAGTAAGCAGCATCTGCAACATCTCTAAGAAAGCACTCAGGTTTTACGATAAAATAGGCATTATACTTCCTGATAAAGTTTCAGAGGAGACAAACTACAGGTTCTACAGCAGGAAAAGCCTGCTAATGGTTCCGATAATCAAATATTTCAAGCAGTCGGGATTCAGGCTCGATGAAATCAGAGATCTTTTTCATGATACCAGCTTCGTGAATTATTTGAGCAAATTTGATCAGAAGCTCGATGAACTCGATGTATCGAGACAGGAAATCGATATAGCATACAGAAGCGTCAAGGACTGGCGGACACTTATAATGGAGGCTGAACGCGTTATTTCCACGAGAGCCGACAATGTATCGGTGAGATTCTTCGCTCCACTCGATGTGATATATCTCGACCAGCCATTCAAATACGATTACATGGATACCATCATCAATATAGACTTCACAAACTATATTGCTGATAATGATGCGGCTATCACAGGTCCTGTCATGGTTCAGTATCCTGACTATAAAAATAAGATGAATGGTGAGTGTGTGTCAGCGCGCGTTATACAGGAATGCGTAAAAACACCTGACAGCAGCCTCCTCACCAAGATCGGAGGCGGAATGTACGTGTCGTGCTACCATATAGGCTCGCATGATACGCTGCCTGACACATATAAAAAAATTGCAGATTGGGCTGATGATAATGGATACGAACTGGCCGAATCGTGTATGGAAAGATATGTGACTGATTTCTGGACGATTCAGAATCAGGACATGTTTGTGACGGAGGTACTTATAGAAGCCAACCGCAGACAGATTAACAACGAATAATAGGAGAGCAGTTTCAGATAACGGATAAGATTACCCTTACGGTAAGGTTTACATGAATTTAATGCAATTATGATATGGAGCGGCAGAAGAAAAGTGTTCATACAGTCTGATGCCCACATTGAAGTAATTAAAGCTGATTGACGAAACAAATAATAAGTTTCCACAAAATCGTGATAAATCAGGCATTAAGCAGAAAAATCGTCACTTGAGCTTAAATTATTACGGACGCAATGCATAATTCAAGCGATATTTACAAAATATGACTTTTGCTGAACCTCTGCGGCCTTCGAGGTTCGTCCGGTTCGACAAAATATTAACTTGACTTTGCCCTTAAGGGTAAAAGATATACTTACTAACGGGAAAAGTTTGGGTTACAATCGGTTTCTGCCGATTCGAAATTATTTTTTGTTTTGTTTGAAAGGAGAAAAGTTATGGCAAATGTTGCAGTGCCAAGTGCAGGCGTTGTGGCAAAGAAAAAGAAGATGGATTCCAGCTTCTTTAAAAAAGGTATTTTCACTGCCTTTATTTCGGGCGTTGCCTATGGTCTGTACACAGCGTTCATGACGCTTGGTATGGCGAAGGGCGTATGGGCGGATTATTTCTATGCAAGCCCTGCGAAGTCAACCTCGGGTATTGCTCTCTCGGCTTTTGTGGTTACGTACCTTCTCGGTTCGCTCGGAAGCGCGCTGAACGATACGTGTTCAGGAATATGGTGCGTTATCATAGCACTTGTAAAAGGCAAGTTTGGCGATTATGTAAAAACTCTTAATTCAAGAGCAGGACGTATCCTCATACTGTGCGCTATCATCGGCGGTCCTATCGCAAGTTCAGCTTACGTAATAGGTCTTCAGATGGCTGGATCGATAGCAGTTCCTATTTCGGCTCTCTGCCCTGCAGTAGGAGCTATCCTCGGACGTATCTTCTACAAACAGGAACTGAATCTCAGGATGATATTCGGTATCCTGATCTGCGTAGTAGCTACGTTCATGATCGGAAGCACAACTCTCGGAGATACAAACAAAAACGCTTTCTGGGGCATCGTAATTGCATTCATTTCAGCTGTTGGCTGGGGATTTGAAGGCTGCGTAGGCGGATATGCTACATGCATGGTAGATTTTGAGATTTCCATTACAATCCGTCAGGTAACATCGGGTATTTCAAACCTGATAATACTTCTTCCGTTGTGGTCACTTCTTGCCGGCGAAAACATCACACTCGGCTGGAGACTTGCAGGAGAAGCGATTTCTAACTGGACTATCATATTCTTCATAGTTTCAGGTTTCTTCGCTCAGTACTCATATGCACGCTGGTACAAAGGAAACAGCATGTGCGGAGCAGCACTCGGCATGGCGCTAAACGGAATGTTCTCGTTCTGGGGACCTTTCTGCTGCTGGATTATCATAGGACTTATCGCGGGAATCGACGGATATGCACTCGCGCC
Organism: uncultured Eubacteriales bacterium; assembly: GCA_902796965.1. Classification (GTDB taxonomy): domain Bacteria; phylum Bacillota; class Clostridia; order Peptostreptococcales; family Anaerovoracaceae; genus RUG708. The sequence continues at coordinate 3,122 of CADBRA010000071.1, forward strand.
TATTCAGTGGGCAGCAGCTATTGTAATGATCATCGGTATATTCTTCATTGCAATGAATCCGCTTGATCTGTTCAGAAAGAAGAACACAGAGGAGGCTTAAAAATGGCAAAGAAATTACCTTTAAACTATGCAATCCTCAAGTACTTCACTACTGTTGGCGAAGCGTGTGCTGATGATGTGATAGATGCACTCAAGGGCGATTATGCAAATTACAAGGCATTTAAAAAGCCTGCTATCGTAGAAGCACTCATGACGGCAAAAGCAAACGGTCTGATCGACGAGACGAGATTCGACGAGGATGCAAATGGTGATGTACGCATTTACTATGCTACAGATCCGGACAGTGCAGCTGTAATCAAGAAGTATATTCCTGACTAAATTTCTGCACTATTTACATTATTGTTAACAGCGTATAATTAATATATGCGTTATAATCTAGTTGAAATAGCGCGGACATAGAAACATGTCCGCGCTGTATCAGCATATCAAAGAATCCATATTTTTCTAACAGTTCGGTAAAAGGAGCAAACATATGAAAATTCCTAGAGGAGAGGCCCTGGGATTTCTCGAAACGCTCGGCATGGTTCCAGCTCTTGAGGGCGCGGACAAAATGCTGAAGGCAGCCGACGTTGAACTGGTTTCTTACGAGAATATCGGTTCCACACTCGTAACGATCATCGTTACCGGAGATGTAGCGGCATGCCAGGCAGCAGTTGATGCCGGCGTTGCGGCTGCCAGAGCTATCGGCAAAGTAACAGCTCACAATGTTATCCCTCGTCCTATCAGAGACGTCGGGGATATTGTGTCGGTTCACGATATCGACAACTATTAATCGGGAAAGGAGTGAAGCAACCACATGGCAGCATATCAGGCACTTGGCATGATTGAAACATTCGGCCTTGTCTTTATTTCGCAGGCAGCAGATGCGATGTGCAAAGCAGGAGACGTTGAACTGGTCGGCTATGAAAACACAGCATCAGGATACATTTCCGTACTTGTAAGAGGCGATGTTGCAGCATGCCAGGCAGCGGTAGACGCAGGCGTGAAGGCAGTTGAAGCAATGGAAGACGCGAATCTCTACAGCTACGTAGTTATTCCGAGTCCTCACCCTGGTCTGGAAAAGATTATCGAAAGATATTCGCTCGACAGACTTATTCCCGATTCAGCAAAATAGTTTGTTCTCAAGCTGAGAGAATGGAGAAGCAGGCATGAAAATAATAGACAGCGATTTGCTTTCCATCCAGGAATCGAGGATCCTCGCGGAAAACGCACGTGAGGCACAGCAGAAACTTGCAAAATTTCCACAGGAAGAGCTCGATTTATTAGTTGAGCATATGGCTGAGGAAGTGGAAGCGCACGCGAGAGAGCTCGCGGAGATGGCGTGTGAAGAGACAGGCTATGGAAATCCTGATGACAAATACATCATGACTAAGTTTGTCTGCAAAAAAGTCGTTGAAAGCATGAGAGGCGTAAAATGCGTCGGAGTTCTCAATGACGACATCGCGGCAGGAACGACCGATTACGGTATACCTATCGGCGTATTCGCAGCGATGTGCGCAGCGACAAGTCCTGTTTCTACAACGATTTTCTACACACTTCTTGCTGTAAAATCAGGAAATGCGATAGTATTTTCACCGCATCCGAGGGCTAAAGAGACGATAACACGTACTCTTGACATCATGATCAAAGCCGGAGAAGGCTACGGCCTTCCGGAATGCTCGGTCGCCTATATGAGGACAGTCTCAAAGGCAGGCACTATAGAACTCATGAATCATAAGGACGTTTCAGCTATTATGATTGAGGGAGTTCCGCACATGCGCAAAGCAGCTGTTGCGACCGGAAAATACATTCTTATCAGCGGCACCGGCAACGGCCCCGCATTTATCGAAAGCTCGGCTGACGTTGACAAGGCCGTCAGTGATATTATATTCAGCAAAACATTCGACAACGGTGTAACATCCGGAGCCGAACAGGCGGTAGTCGTCGATTCCGACATCGATGAGAAAGTAAGAAAAGCATTTAAAGATCAGGGCGGGTATTTCATGAACCCTGACGAGGCTGAGAAACTCAGCTCTGTTTTCTACAGGAAGGACGGATCGCCGGATCCCGAGACAATAGGAAAGACAGCTGAACAGCTGGCAAAGACAGCCGGCTTTGAAGTTCCTGACGGAACGAAGATTCTGCTTTCCGAGAAGAGATTTGTCTTCAGAGAAAGAGAATATGAAAAAGAACGTCTGTCCCCTATTCTTACATATTATGTAGAAAAGGACTGGGAACACGCGTGTGAAAAGATCGTAAAGATCATCGTCGAAGAAGAGCAGGCCAGCACTCTCTTCCTTCATTCAAATGACAGGACAGCTGTTGAGAAGCTGGCTACAGGAGAGGCTGTACAGAGAGTTATTGTAAACACTCCGGCAGTTTTCGGAAACATGGGGTTCACAACGTCGCTTGTTCCGGCCATGACGCTCGGTTCAGGACGATACGGATGTGAAATGACAGGAGACAATATTTCACCGCTAAGGCTTGTATACATCAGAAAAGCGGCGTACGGAATACGCACATTCGATGATGTCTCAAGAGAACTCCTGGCAGGAAATGATGAATCCTGCGTCAGCTCTGCTGACAAAGAAAGCGACATCAGCGCAGAAGCACTTCGCGGAATGCTTTTGAAGATGTTGAATAAATGAGCACGGAGTGCTCGTTAATAAGCAGAATTTAAGCTGCAAAATACTATATTATTACGAAAGTGAGGCAAATAATTGGACATTCGTGAATTTACCGAAAAATTTGCAGAAGCGGCTCAGGGCATGAGCGAAGATGAAAAGAAGTCTCTCATGCAGATGTTCAAGAGCGTTGAGAAACAGATCGACAACGTTCCTGAAGATGTTCCCGTAACAACTCCTGCACCTGGTAAAACAGACAGAGAGGCTCCGCTTGTAACTGCTGAGACTACAGAAGTTCCTGAAGGAATCACACCGAGACTCAGAAGACTCAAGGACAACTACCTCGATCAGAAGCCTTCTGTTTCAATCAAACGTGCCGTAACTCTCACAAGAGTATTCAAAGAAAATCCGGGTCTTCCTTGCATAGAGCTCAGAGCAAAGAGCTTCCGTGCATGCTGTGAAGAAGCTCCTATCGTTATCCAGGACGATGAGCTTATCGTAGGCGCTCCTTGCGGCAGACCTAGAGCAGGCGCTTTCTCTCCTGATATCGCATGGAGATGGCTGAGAGACGAACTCGACACTATTTCGACAAGACCTCAGGATCCGTTCGAAATTTCAGAAGAAGACAAGAAAGTCCTCAAAGAAGAGATATTCCCGTTCTGGGAAGGCAAATCTGTTGACGAGTACTGCGAGAGTCAGTACCGTGAAGCAGGCGCATGGGAGCTTTCAGGTGAATCATACGTATCAGACTGCTCATATCACGCAATGAGCGGCGGCGGCGACTCAAACCCTGGTTACGACGTAATCGTAATGAAGAAGGGTATGCTCGACATTCAGAACGAAGCAAAAGAACATCTTGCAAAGCTCGATTATGAAAATCCTGAAGATCTCGACAAGATCTATTTCTACAAGTCAATTCTCGACACTACTCAGGGCGTAATCAACTATGCTCAGAGAGTATCGGACAAGGCTGCAGAGATGGCAAGGGCATGCACAGATCCTAAGAGAAAGAAAGAACTCGAGATGATCGCGGAAGTAAACGCAAACGTTCCTAAGCATGCTCCTAAGACATTCTGGGAAGCTGTACAGGCTCTGTTCACAATCGAGTCACTTCTTGTCATCGAAGAGAATCAGACAGGTATGTCGATCGGCCGTGCTGACCAGTATCTGTATCCGTTCTATAAAGCTGATAAAGAAGCCGGAAGACTCAATGACTATCAGGCATTCGAAATCGCAGGCTGCCTCCTTATCAAGCTTTCAGAGATGATGTGGCTTACAGCTGAGGGCCAGTCAAAGTTCTTCGCAGGATATCAGCCATTCGTAAATATGTGCGTAGGCGGAATCACTCGTGACGGCAGAGATGCTACTAACGATCTCACTTACCTCCTCATGGATGCAGTAAGACACGTAAGAATCTATCAGCCTTCACTTGCCTGCAGAATTCACAAGAAGACTCCGCAGAAGTTCATGGAAAAGATCGTAGACGTAGTTCGTTCAGGAATGGGATTCCCTGCATGCCACTTCGACGATACTCACATCAAGATGATGCTCACAAAGGGCGTTTCACTCGAAGATGCGCGTGATTACTGCCTGATGGGCTGCGTAGAGCCTCAGAAGTCCGGTAGACTTTATCAGTGGACGTCCACATCATATACTCAGTGGCCTATCTGCATTGAGCTCGTACTCAACCACGGTGTTCCTCTCTGGTATGGCAAGCAGGTTTGCCCTGATTTCGGTGATCCGGCTCAGTATAAGACTTATGAGGAATTCGACGCTGCTGTCAAGAAGATGATCAAGTACATCACTAAGTGGACTGACGTAATGACAGTAATTTCTCAGAGAGTACACAGAGAAATCGCTCCTAAGCCTTTCATGTCGATCCTGTTCGAAGGACCTATGGAAAAGGGCAAGGATGTCTCAGCAGGCGGCGCAATGTACAATTACGGTCCTGGCGTTGTTTGGTCAGGTCTGGCAACTTATGCTGACTCGATGGCTTCAATCAAGAAGAACGTATTCGACGACAAGAAGTTCACTCTGACAGAACTCAACAAGGCTCTGCTCGCTGACTTCGAGGGCTATGATGACATCTATGCTGCATGCAAAGCTGCTCCTAAGTACGGCAACGACGATGACTATGCTGACTACATCGCAGCAGACATCATCAACTACACTGAGGAACTCCACCAGCAGTACAAGACTCTGTTCTCGAGAATGAGCCACGGTACTCTTTCGATTTCAAACAACACACCGTTCGGCGAGATGACAGGTGCTTCAGCAAACGGCCGTCACGCATGGATTCCTCTCTCAGATGGTATTTCACCGACTCAGGGAGACGACTTCAGAGGACCTACAGCTATCATCAAGTCTGTATCAAAACTCGCGAACGACAACATGAACATCGGTATGGTTCATAACTTCAAGCTCATGTCCGGAATGCTCGAAACTCCGGAAGGCAGAAATGGTCTTATTTCGCTTCTCCGTGCAGCGTGTCTGTTCGGAAACGGCGAGATGCAGTTCAACTACGTCGACAACAAGACCCTTATTGAAGCGCAGAAGCATCCTGATCAGTACAGAGACCTCGTAGTACGTGTAGCGGGATATTCAGCATTCTTCGTAGAACTCTGCAAGGATGTACAGGACGAGATCATCAGCAGAACAACTCTGACTCATTTCTAAACCTGCAGCGGACTGACTGTATTGAACAGGAGACGGGACAATATGAGTTCATTAGAAAGAAAAGCCCGGATTTTCAATGTTCAGAAATACAATACTGCGGACGGCCCGGGCGTAAGAACACTTGTGTTCTTCCAGGGCTGCCCGCTGAGGTGCAAGTGGTGTGCAAATCCTGAGGGTCTTGAGCGCAAATACCGCGTCATGATGAAGTATAATCTCTGCATCGACTGCGGCAAATGCGTTCAGGCGTGTCCTCAGGGCATTCATCAGATCGATCCGGAAACAAAAAAGCATGTCGTAGACAGAACAAAGACATGCATAGGCTGCCGCCGCTGCGAGGAAGCCTGCCTGCAGCATGCTATCTCAATAGTCGGCGAGGACAAGCCTATTTCCGAGATCATAGATATCGTTAAGGAAGACGAGATGTTTTATCTGGCATCCGGCGGAGGCGGGGTGACACTTGGCGGAGGCGAGTGCACAGCACAGCATGAAGCCTGTCTAAACGTGCTTCAGGGATGCAAACAGCAGGGCATCAATACGGCGATCGAAACGTGCGGATATACTTCTCAGGAAAATATCCTCAAGATCGCTCCGTTTGTTGATCTTTTCCTGTTTGACATAAAACAGATGGATTCTGACAGACATTTCGAGCTTACCGGAGTTCATAACGAAAGAATACTTGAAAATCTGAGTGAACTGCTTCACAGAAGATACAACGTTAAAGTGAGAATGCCTGTTCTTCACGGATATAATGACAGTGATGAGGAATTCGATGCGCTTGTAAAATTTCTGACTCCGTTCAAGGATCTGAAAAATTTTAAAGGTGTTGATATACTTCCTTACCATAAACTGGGCGTAGGCAAATATACTCAGCTTGATCAGGAATATCCGATAACTGATGATCCAAGCATGCCGGAGGAAAGGCTCAGCGAGATCGAAGCAAAGATCAGAAATGCAGGCATTGAAGTAAACATTATACGTCATTGATCAGACATGATTGGTCAGTGAGATGGCGTCAGGGGAAGCCCGGGCGACCGGGCTTTCTTTATAATAATGGATTCGTCAGAAAGGCAGAAACACATGGGAGATGTTTTTGAAAAGGATACTCAGCGGGTAATAGAAGAATCTGTTCCCGGCAAACAGGTTACAATGGCTCATGTTGTGGCATCTCCTGTTTCGGATATCTATGACCGTCTCGGCATAGATGAAGCAGGCGCGATAGGAATCCTTGCAATCTCCCCTTATGAAACTGCAATTATCGCTGCAGATATTGCGACAAAAGCGGCAGATGTCACGATTGGTTTTCTCGACAGATTTACAGGCTCTGTTGTCCTCACCGGGGATGTACAGAGTGTTGAGACAGCACTAAAGGCTGTCAATGAGCGTCTGCATGATCTGATGGGATTTGATGTCTGCGAAGTGACAAGGACGTAGCATATGCACCGCAGAAGAATAATGCTTGTAGGTGCCACAGGCTGCGGCAAGACGGCCCTCGCAAATTGGATAAACGGGGGTGGCACGGTGAAAGAAAGAAGGACACAGGATGTAATTTACGGAAAATACACGATAGATATTCCGGGAGCATATCTTGAATGTCCTGACATGTATGACCACATAATTTCACTTGCACAAAATGACGCTTTTATTATAATATTTATAGTGGATCAGAACGGAGCTAAAGAAGTATATCCGCCCGGCTTCGCAAAGATGTTCAACTGCAAGGTGGCAGGAGTCATTTCAAAGAGTGACGCCGGCCGCGGGAACATACGCCGGTGCGAAAGACAACTTAAGCTCGCGGGCGTCGACGGACCGTATTTCTCTGTCAGCCTTCTGGATGGCACAGGATTGCGGGATCTCATGGATTATCTTGAGAATGTCGGCGTATTTGCACAATTAGATAAACAAGGATCGTAAAAGGAGGATGATATGAAATTTATCACCGAGGCAGAACTTCGTGATATTTACAGGATCCATCCTTTCACAACCTATGAAGCAGAGCCAGGCTCAAGGCTTACTCCGGGAGCACGTCAGTTTCTTGCTGACCGTGGTATAAAATCTTTTGATGACGCTGCCCGCAACGGCGGAGTCAAAGGACATTACTACAGCGAAAGCGACGACGAGCTCAAAACTGCTGCAAGAGTGATCAAACAGCAGCTTGACGAAGATGCCGATAAGCCGTTTAAGCCCCAGCGACCACCGGTTATAACGATTCAGGGAGAGGAACCGATTACGATCGGAAGCGTCAGATCCTTCGAAGAAGAGGAGAAGACGCAGTCAACTGTTCCTGAAGAGGAAACACCGTCGCCTGCAGAAGTACAGACTGTTACTGAAGCGCCGTCCGCAGCGGCAGCCGAGGATACAAATGCTGCGCAGGAGCCGGTTAAGACAGGCGAAACATGCCAGGTCTGCGAAGACAAAAAGCTTTTACTTGAGTTTAAACAGGTAAAAACCGAATTTCTTCTGGCCGGACAGGAGCTGCTCAAACTCAATGTCATGCTTGATCAAAGTCTCATGACACTGTGTGAACAGCTTACTGCAATCACAAAGGCTTTACAGAAAGGCTCGGCTTTACCTCAGGATCTTGATCCGGAACTCGCGGGATTCAACAGTCTTGCTGAATTCTCGAGTGAACAGAAGGATCCTTTTGAAGTCACCAGCTTTCATATGCAGCTGCCTAACGGAAGGGAGATACTTCTCCTCAATAAGTTAAGGTGCAGCATGCAGCTGCTGGCTGAGGAAGTGAATGAGAAAGCCGCAGAAGACCGTGCAGAGTACATGGTCGTTTCAGCTGAACTCAATCAGATTATCAACACAATATCGCATCTGATCAGTAAAGAAATCGGAGGAAATTAATGGCCGACGAATCACAGATCAATTTTGATTTCTGCGACCAGTTCGTTAATGATTTCGAAAACGTATGCAAACATCCTATAAAAGAAAAGTCATCCGTATATTATGCGGGAGTCGATCTGGGTACAGCGTGCGTTGTAGTAGCAGTTCTCGATGAAAACAAGCGCCCGGTAGCAGGCAGATATCAGTACGCTGATGTTGTCCGTGACGGCATGGTTGTCGATTACATCGGAGCGGTAAGATTAGTCCGCGATATGAAAAGTCAGATTGAAGAAGAACTCGATACCGAACTTCTCTATGCAGCGGCCGCAATTCCGCCGGGTACAGATACCCTTGACGGCGGTGCCGTAAAGAATGTTGTTCAGGGAGCGGGTTTTGAGCTGACAAATCTTCTTGATGAATCCACGGCGGCGAACCAGCTGCTGAAACTGCAGAATGGCGCGGTAGTGGACATCGGAGGTGGAACGACTGGCATTTCAATTTTTAAAGACGGTAAAGTGGTTTATATTGCCGATGAACCGACAGGCGGAACGCATTTTTCGCTTGTTATTTCAGGAGCGTATAAGATGCCGTTTGGAGAGGCGGATGTCTACAAAAGAAATCCGTCAAACCATAAAGAACTGATGCCGGTGCTTAAACCGGTCGTAGAAAAAGTAGCGTCCATAATCAATTATCATATCAAGGGACATGATGTAAAACAGATCGTTCTTGTAGGTGGTACAAGCTGCCTGACAGGTATCGAGGACATTGTCGAGAAACAGACTGGAATTCCGACATATAAGCCGGCAAATCCTATGTTTGTAACTCCGCTCGGTATTGCGTTAAGCTGTGGTCAGGAAATTATTTATTAAAGCGAGTGATCAGAATGGATATGCGAATCATAAAACATCCATCACAAGGTACAATAGATATTTTGCTGAGACGAAAGGGTTCATCACGAGATGTCCTTCCTGAAAACATCGATGCTATCGGACTTGTACAGGGCAAAATGATCGAAATGGTCGTTGCGTCAGATGCAGCTCAAAAAAGTGTCGGAGTAACGGTTGAAGACATCAAGGGAAGCTGTCCCCAGAATATGATTCTGCTCGCCGTATTCGGCGAAACAGCAGCAGTTGAAACTGCGATGAGGGCCATAAAAGACAGACTGGAGGAAACTGATTTTCAATGATAACAGCCAAAGTACTGGATAACATCTGGTCAACCAGAAAATCCGAGGCTCTTACAGGACTTAAGTTCATGCTGACAGAAGTCATAGGCGGGGGAAAAGATGATGGCCGCAGACTTGTAGCCGTTGACACGCTCAGCGCCGGAATCGGCGACAGAGTGCTGATATCGACGGGAACAGCAGCAAGAAGAATGGTTGGAAACGACGATATACCGGTTGATGCCGCTATCGTCGGAATAATAGATGAGGACTGCGAGTTTTAATAATTATCAGGAGGTTGTAAATTAATGGATCTTCTTGAGAGTATAAGAGATGCGGGTGTTATAGGCGCAGGCGGAGCAGGATTCCCTACGCACGTAAAACTCGGATCTAAAGCCGATTATCTGCTGATGAACGGCGCAGAGTGCGAACCTTTATCGCGCGCCGATCAGTATATAATGGACGTTTACCCAGATGAAGTAATTAAGGGATTCGCTATAGCAAAAGAAATTTGCCAGGCGGACAAAGCGATCATCGGAATCAAAGGTGTTCACGATGACCTTATCGCTCACATGAACGAGAGAATCGCTGCTCTCGGAATGAGCGACGTAATGGAAATAGGAGCTCTTCCTAATATCTATCCTGCAGGCGACGAGCACGTAATCGTTCACGAGCTCACAGGCAGAGTAGTACCGGAAGGCGGAATTCCAATCGCAGCAGGCTGTATTGTAATCAACGCTGAGACGACTTACAATATCTATCGCGCTTCAGAAGGCAAGCCTGTAACTGAAAAGTTTGTAAGCATCGTAGGAGATGTTCCTAACAGAATTACTGTAAAGGTTCCTGTAGGCACTCCTGTTCTTACACTTCTTAAACTCGCCGGAATCACTGATACAACCGGTCTTGCCTGCATCAACGGCGGTCCTATGATGGGCATGCCTATGAAAGACGGCATTGGCGGTTATGTAACAAAGAAGAGCAAGGAATTTGTAATCCTGCCTTCAAATCACGGACACTGGAAGAGAAAGACCATATCTCTCGAAGCTGCGCGCAGAGTAGACAAGACTTCATGCGAGCAGTGCAGAATGTGCACTGACAACTGCCCGAGACACCTTCTCGGCCACAACCTCCAGCCGCATATGTCCATGAGAGTTATGAACTATGACCTTAAGAGCATCGAGCTCAAGGCAACAGCACAGCTCTGCTCATCATGCGGACTCTGTGAATACTATTCATGCCCTATCGGACTTTATCCTAAGTCAGCTAACGATATCCTCAAGAACGAACTGAGAGAAAAGGGCATCAAGTATCAGCCTACTAAGACAGAGTTCAAACCGCTCAGAATGCGCTCAAGCAGACTCATTCCGAGCAAGAGACTCATATCGAGAATCGGCCTCACTCAATTCGATCTGCCGGCTCCGTTCACTGAAGTCCCTGAAAGCGAAATCAACGAAGTCAAGATCATGCTTCACCAGAATGTAGGCGCAGGATGCGAACCTATCGTTGCTGTAGGCGATCACGTTGAAGTTGGTCAGATGATTGGTAAAATTCCGGAAGGCAAACTCGGTGCTCCTGTTCATGCCAGCATCGCAGGAAGCGTATCAGAAATCACACCGGAATATATCGCTATAAGGAGGGGTTAAGATGGCAAGATCGATCGGAATGGTAGAATTCAACAGCATAGCCCGCGGCATATATACGGCAGATCAGATGGTAAAGATTTCTGAGGTACAGATTGTAACTGCTGGTTCAACATGTCCGGGAAAATACATCGCAATCGTTGACGGCGATGTAGCTGCCGTAAAGGCATCAATAGAAGTTGGCGAAGAGCTCGCAGGTGAGTTCTATGTTGACTCAATGGTTATTCCTAATGTAAATCCGCAGGTATTCCCTGCAATCAGCGGTGCTACGATGCCGGACAGAGTTCAGGCACTGGGCATCTTTGAATCATTCTCGCTCGCAACAATGATTTACGCTGCCGATCAGATTCTTAAGGCTGCTGAGGTAGACGCTATAGAACTGAGACTCGGAAACGGACTCGGCGGAAAATCATATTTCACATTCACAGGTGACGTTGCAGCAGTTAAGTCCGGTGTTGCTGCCGGTCTTGCAGTTGCAGAAGAAAAAGGAATGGTCGTGGACGCTGAAGTAATTCCTTCACCTTCCGACAGACTCATCCCTTCGATTCTGTAATTATTGAACAGTTTTTACGAAGAAGCAATTACGAAAGGGTGTGACAAAAAGCATGAAAAAATTGGTTACAGCCAAAGAGGTTGAAGCTTGTGTGGCAGGTGGCCAAAATGTGCTTTACATCGACGACAATACCATCGTAACTCCTGCAGCTAAAGATGCTGCACGCGCTGAGGGTATTGAGATCAAAGAGGGCGCTCCTGAGCCTGCACCGGCTCCGGCACCAGCGCCTGCACCTGCACCAGCACCGGCTCCGGCACCTGCGGCAGCACCAGCACCGGCTCCGGCACCTGCGGCAGCACCAGCACCGGCTCCGGCACCTGCGGCTGCACCAGCACCGGCTCCGGCATCTGCAGCAGTACCTGCTGCGGCAGCGGAGACAGCGGCATCTGGAACTGATATCGATGTAAATACTATCTACAAAGTACTTAAAGTACTCATGGACAAAGGTCTTCTCAATGGCGTGGCGCCTGCAGCGGGCACAGAACCGGCTGTTCCGGCAAAGCCATACAGCTGCGAGACAGATCCTAATGGCCTCAAGGTTGTACATGGCGATACGATCAACTATGATTTCCTGGAAACAGACAATGCTTCAAATCAGGTTTATTATCAGGAAATCATCAATGCGGATGATAGCTGCAAAATGAATGCAGGCATGATAACAATCGAGAAGTGCAAATTCGGCTGGCTCACCGAGTGCCAGGAACTTTATCACGTTGTAGAAGGAACACTTACAGTAACTGTAGGTGACAAGGTCTACACTGCTAAGCCTGGAGATTCTGTATTCTTCCCGGAAGGCGTGCAGGTAACATTCGGCTCTCCTGATAAGATGAAAGCATTCTATGCTACATATTAATTCAGGCAGATTGATCATTTCTGACAATATGACTGATTAAGGAGAAACCGATATGGATGCACTCGGAATGATAGAGACAAAGGGTCTGATAGGTACGGTAGAAGCACTTGACAGCATGCTCAAGGCTGCAGATGTCAGCCTTGTAGACAGAGTCTTTGTTGGAAGCGGTATCGTCACAGTTACCATCCAGGGAGATGTGGGAGCTGTCAAAGCGGCAGTCGATGCAGGCGCCGCAGCTGTTAGCGCACTTTCACCCGAATTACTTTTATCAGAACATGTCATCCCGAGACCTGATGCTTCACTTGACGGCATCGTGGTGACACGCATTGCCTCGGACAGTCCGCATGACGGTCCGGACGGCGAAGGACCTGATCCTGAACCCGGCGGCGGAGACGCTCCGGAAAACGGATCAGCAGAATCAGGAAACATATCCGCAGAAATAGAAACTGTTTCAAAAATAGAGACTGCTCAACAGGAATCTGAGTTGGTAGTTCCTGCAGAAGAAAAATCTGAAAGAGCGGAATCATCAGAAGAAACAGATCAAACGGAGACTGAAAAGACAGAAGAAGCTTCAGAAACCGCATCTGATGACTCAGAGGCGGCTGAAGAAACGGACGAAGTTGAAGAGAAAACAGACGCTGAGGAATCATCTGAAAATGATGTTCCGGATGAAGTTACTGAGGCGGCAGATGAATCTGAAGGCGGTAAGCCGGAGGAAGAATCTGAAGAAGAACAGGCTGAGCCTGAAACTTCGGAAGCCGAGGAATCAATTTCAGAAAAAGCACAGGGAAATACCCCGGTACCGGCATCAGATGGCGGCGATGATATCGCAAGGACGGTTGCGGAATCAGGAGTTGATGCGCTTGATGACATGCTGTCTGGATACAGGGTATCTGAACTCAGAAAACTCGCACGCGGATATAAAGGCTTCAGTCTTTCGGGACGTGACATTTCAAAAGCCAATAAGAAAATGCTTATTGATGCAATCAAAGAATATTATAAATAGCACAACATCATTCAGCTTATGCTGACATGAAGGAGGAGCAAAATAATGGAAAAATTTGATCGTGACTTAAGATCGCTTCAGCAGGCGAGAGATCTTGCAAGAGCTGGTGCACAGGCTGCAAAGGAATTCTCAACTTATACAGAAGAGCAGGTTGATCTGATTCTTAAGAACATGGTTCGCGTAGCAGAAGCTAATAAAGTTATGCTCGCTGAGATGGCTCACAAAGAGACTGGTTACGGCAACGTATATGACAAGACTTTCAAGAACCACCTCGCTTCAACACTCCTTTACAACGAAATCAAGGATGAGAAGACTCAGGGTATCATTTCAGAAGATCCTGTAAACAAGGTAGTTACAGTTGCAGCACCTATCGGTCTGATCATGGGCATTACGCCTTCAACTAACCCTACATCAACAATCATCGCAAAGGCTATCCTCGCGATGAAGACTAGAAATGCCATCGTATTCGCTCCGCATCCTAAGGCAATCAACTGCTGCGTAAAGGCTGCTGAACTCATGGCTATCGCTGCTGAAGAAGCTGGCGCACCTAAGGGCGTTATCGGCTGCGTTACGATTCCTAGCATGGAAGCTTCAAACTGGCTCATGCACTGCGACGAAGTTAAGCTGATCCTCGCTACAGGCGGTCCTGGCATGGTTAAGGCTGCTTACAGCTCCGGTACTCCTGCTATCGGTGTAGGTTCAGGTAACTCACCGGCATACATCGAAAAGACTGCAAACATCGAAAAGGCTGTTCAGGATATCTTCATTTCAAAGACATTTGACCAGGGTCTTATCTGCTCATCAGAGCAGTCAATCATCTGCGAAGAAGCTAACCACGACGCAGTTGTAGCTGAACTCAAGAAGCAGGGCGGCTACTTCATGACTCCGGAAGAAACAAAGAAGGTTTGCGGAGTTATCTTCAGACCAGGAACAACTTCGATGAGCGGCAAATTCGTAGGTCACAAGGCAGAGGACATCGCAGCAGCTGCTGGAATTACTATTCCTGCTGGCACAAGACTCCTCATCGGACCTCAGAACGGCGTAGGTCCTGATTATCCGCTTTCATATGAGAAACTGACTCAGGTTATCGCTTTCTACACAGTTGCTGACTGGAAAGAAGCTCATGACCTCAGCTACAGACTCCTCCAGCACGGTCTTGGCCACACATTCAATATCCACACTGCAAACAAGGAAACTGCCATGAAGTTCATGGATCTCCCTGCTTCAAGATTCATCTACAACGGCTATGGTGCTCAGGGCGGCGTAGGTGCTGCAACAGGCGTTCCTATTTCGTTCACACTCGGCTGCGGTCCTGTAGGCGGATCAGCAGTATCTGAGAACGTAAGCGTTCAGAACCTCATCGTTCTTAAGAGACTCGAAGGCAAGACTCTTGACCTTACTGATATGAAGAAGGCTGACCCTTCGTTCGATTATGAACCTGAAGCAGCAGCTCCTGCTGGCGATACAGCTTCACCTGATGCGTTCGCTAATGCTTTCGCAAAGGACAAGAACGTAACTACAGGTCAGTGCTGCACTACTCCTGCAGGCGGTGAAACTGGAATCACTCAGGAACAGCTTTCAGACATCGTAAATATGATGATGAAGACCCTCAAAGGAGAAAACTAATAATGGACAATACTGAGGCTTTAGTAAAGCTTCTTCTTGATGCCGTAAGCAGCCAGTCAAAAGCTGCTGTATCCACGGACGATATCGGAGAAGGTGACGGAATACCTGTAGGCGTTTCGAACAGGCACATACATCTTTCACAGGAAGATCTCGATGCTCTGTTTGGAAAAGGATATAAGCTGACTAACATCAAGAATCTCGGTCAGCCTGGACAGTACGCCTGCAAGGAATATGTCATCATTTCAGGTCCGAGGAGTGCAATCGAGAAGGTCAGAGTACTTGGACCAGTAAGAAGCAAGACTCAGGTAGAAGTTCTTGCCAGCGACTGCCGTAAACTCGGTATTCCTCCTGTCGTAAGACAGTCAGGAGATCTGGCAGGTGCACCGGCCCTCACAATCGTAGGTCCGAAAGGATCAATTTATAGAAAAGAATGCGCAATCGTCGCTCTTCGCCACATCCACATGACTCCTGCTGATGCTCAGCACTTCGGAGTAAAGGACGGACAGGTCGTAAAGATCAAGTTCGGCGGACAGCGCGGAGGCATATATGACAAGGTGATCATCAGGGTGACTGACACTTCAGCGCTCGAATGCCACCTCGACGTCGAAGAAGCAAACGCTATGTGCGTTGACTCAAACAGCAAGTTCACACTTATTAAATAGTACAATCCTAAGGAGGACATAATACAATGAAACAGGATGCATTAGGCATGATCGAAACTAAGGGCTTAATTGGTTCAATCGAAGCTGCAGATGCTATGGTAAAGGCTGCTAACGTTTACCTCATCGGTAAAGTACATGTAGGTGGCGGACTCGTAACTGTAATGGTAAGAGGCGACGTAGGCGCAGTTAAGGCTGCAGTAGATGCAGGCGCAGCTGCTGCTCAGAGAGTTGGCGAACTCATCTCCGTACACGTAATTCCTAGACCTCATCAGGAAGTTGAATCTATTCTCCCTACACCACCGGCTGCAGAATAGTATTACAAAGGAAATTTACACAATTTAAATCCTAAAAAGAGACCGACCATTAATCAACCAACCAAAAAACTTGCGCGGACTCCGTCCGCATCAACCGCCGACCTGACCAGTCGGCGGTTTTTATTTTGGCCAAGGTGCCTAAGATATAAAGTATGCAGTTTTACGGTGATAAATTTCATAGAGGGAACTCATGCTTTTCATTGTCCGCGGAGCGGTCGAATATACCAGACTGACTGACATTCAGTTAATGTATATTTAAAAAATAAAATTTAATTTTATCATCAGAAAATCAGACACTATGATATAATATCAGAAATGGCGGAAAAGCTGTTAAATGAAATTACTGCATGCGCTTCCGGCTTCGGCAGCGCTGTGCATGACCGAATATTTACCGGATGGTAAAGAGTGATGAAAGGAGATAATTGCAATGGCTAAATATGTATGTCAGGTATGCGGCTACGTTTATGAGGGAGATCAGCCTCCTGAAAAGTGTCCTATCTGCGGAGCACCGGCTGAAAAGTTCACGCTTCAGGGCGACACTGAGACATGGGCTGCGGAGCACGTTGTAGGAATCGCTTCTGACGTAAGTGAAGATATCAAGAAAGACCTCAGAGACAACTTTAACGGTGAATGCTCAGAAGTAGGTATGTACCTCGCTATGTCAAGAGTAGCGTTCAGAGAAGGTTATCCTGAGATCGGTCTCTATTATGAGAAGGCTGCTCATGAAGAAGCTGAGCATGCAGCTAAATTTGCAGAGCTTCTCGGCGAAGTTGTTACAGACAGCACAAAGAAGAACCTCGAGATGCGTGTAGATGCCGAGCACGGAGCTACTGAAGGCAAGACAGATCTCGCCAAGAGAGCAAAGGCAGCAAACTTAGACGCTATTCACGATACAGTTCACGAGATGGCAAGAGACGAAGCTCGCCACGGAAAAGCTTTCAAAGGACTTCTTGAGAGATATTTCGGTTGATCAGCCGGGTTTAACATAATTTCCGGTGCATTTCCGCACAGGGAAAACATTATTTGACGTGTGCAACGGGGCACAGCATTTATTTGCTGTGCCTTTTTTTGTATACATGGAAAAGTGACTCATCTGCAATTGACATAAAATGCAATTAGATGATATATTTCATTTTAATGAAACTTAATACACTGCGGACAGGAAATCTCTCGTTTTTTGAGTGACGGGATGAATTGCAGATGCAGACTGAAGCGGTGTAACAAAACTTTATATCCAGTAGGGATAGAACAGCCCGAACAAATACGCCTGCGGACATTATTTAAGACGTTGTGTTATGAATCATTTAAGTCAGCGAAGTAGTGGTCGGGGCAGGAAGCTCTGACTTCTGCAGGTCCGGGCAGTTCACTTAAAATTAAACAGCAGCCCGGCAGTTCATGATTTTCCGTAGGGGCAGGAAATTACGGCATTACGCTTCATAGAACTCAGAGGCTGTATGTATCGTATGAAGGATACGGGAGATACTGCTTTCATTGGAAATGAGCGGAACCGAAGGTGCAACGGCTGCAAACTCTCAGGTAAAGGGGACCGTATCCGGACGATACTCTGGAAAGCCGTAACAACGGCGCCGAAGGGGCAAATCTTTCAGGCATTTTGACAGAGCGCAAAGTTATATCTGACAGTGTGCTCTTTTTTAGTTTTTGATGAAAAGAGCAGAGTACCCAGGGAGGAAAATTGATGGAAAGGAAGACACCTCTTTATGAAACGCATCTGAAATATGGTGCAAAGATGTTTGATTTCGGCGGATTCATAATGCCTGTTCAGTACAAGGCGGGCATAAAAGCGGAGCATATGGCAGTGCGCCAGGCCTGCGGACTTTTCGATGTATCTCATTACGGTGAAGTGATAATAAGCGGTCCGAAGGCTTTAGAAGCGATAAATATGCTGCTCACAAACGATTACACAAGTCTTAAAGTGGGCTCTGCCAGATACGGAATGCTGTGCAACGACAAAGGCGGCATAAAGGATGATATGATCACGTTCAGACTCGCTGAAGATAAATATATGATCACCGTAAACAGTGAAACACAGATAACCGATGTAGAGTGGATGAAGTCTCATTCGTTCGGCGCTGAAGTCACTGATATATCGGCAGAGGTCGGATCTGTTTCCCTCCAGGGACCTTTGGCGGAGAAAGTCATAGGCAAGGTAACGGATGCAGAGGGAATTCCGGCAAAATATTACACATTTAAGCAGAATTCGGACATTAAAGGCATAAAATGTATGATTTCCAGAACGGGATATACTGGCGAAAAGGGATTCGAGATCTATACTTCAGCTGATGAAATCGCAAATCTCTGGGAGATAATCATGGAAGCCGGCAAAGAAGAAGGAATCCTTCCGATCGGACTTGGAGCAAAGGATACGCTCAGACTGGAAGCAGGAATGCCGCTTTACGGAAATGATCTAAATGAGGAAATTAATCCGCTTGAAGCAGATCTCGGCTTTGCGGTAAAGCTCAATAAACCTGATTTCATAGGCAAAAAGGCGATGGAGGAAAAGGGAGCACCATACAAGCGCGTCGGATTTACGGTAAAAGGCAGAGGAATAGTCAGAGAAGATGAAGATCTTTACGTCGGTGATGAAAAAGTTGGATTTACGACATCAGGAACATACTGCGCATATTTGAAGCAGCCGCTGGCGATGGGATATGTCAGAAAAGAATATACGGCCCCGGGAACTGTTCTCGAAGCAGACGTGCGCGGCCGCAGAGTCGAGATAGAAGTGGCTCAGCTGCCGTTTTATAAACGCGCGGATTAGTGTATAATCAGAACATAATTCCAAATAACGGATCAAATCGTTAAATAATTAAAGCGTTGAACTGTAAAACAGCAATATCAGGAGGAAAGAAATGAATCATCCATCAGAACTTAAATATACGACTTCACACGAGTGGATCAAAGAGGAAAATGGCATCGTAACGGTAGGAATCACTGATTTCGCTCAGGACTCACTCGGAGATATAGTATTCGTAAATCTCCCTGAAGAGGGTGACGATGTAGAGGTCGGAGAATCATTCGCAGACGTCGAATCTGTAAAAGCAGTTTCTGACATCTTCAGTCCTGTTACAGGAAAGGTGGCTGAAGTAAACGAGGAACTCGCTGATGCTCCGGAGAAGATAAACGAGGATCCTTATGCAGCATGGCTCATAAAAGTGTCTGATGTCACAGCATATGAAGAACTTCTTTCAGCAGAGGAATACGAAAAAGCCTGCGAAGAAGAATAGGATCTGAGGATCAGAAAGGAATTATTTAATGGGTTCATTTATTCCAAATACTCCGGAAGAACAGAAAGAGATGCTCGATGTGGTCGGAGCAAAAAGCTTTGACGACCTTTTTACTGATATTCCGGAGGATGTAAAACTACGTAACGGACTGGATCTTCCGGAAGGAAAATCAGAGCTCGAGACAGACCGTGAAATGAAGTCTCTCGCGTCGATGAACAAAGTTTACGGCTCGATTTTCAGAGGCGCGGGCGCATACTGGCATTACATACCGGCAATCGTAAAAGAGGTTACTACAAACGAAACGTTCGTAACAGCGTACACACCTTATCAGCCTGAAATAAATCAGGGCGTTCTTCAGTCAATCTTTGAATATCAGACTATGATATGCGAGCTCACGGGCATGGATGTTTCAAACGCGTCAGTTTACGATGGAGCTACGGCGGCTGCCGAAGCTGCGCACATGTGCATAGACAGAAAGCGGAAGAAGATGATCATATCTGAAGCTGTTGATCCAAAGACGATTGCTGTAGTCGAGACGTACTGCTACGGCAGCGGAACAGAGCTTGTCAAAGTGCCGGCAAAAGATGGAAAAACAGATCTCGATGCGCTCCAGGCCGCGCTCGACGGCAGCATCGCGGGCGTAATATTCCAGCAGCCTGATTATTACGGTATATTGGAGCCTGCAAGGGAAATTATAGATATGATTCACGGAGCAGGCGCAAAGGCAGTAATGAGCGTAAACCCTACGACTCTCGGATATCTCGAGACGCCGGGCGAGCTCGGTGCTGACATCGCAGTTGGAGAGGGTCAGCCGCTCGGAATAGATCTTGCATACGGCGGTCCGTATCTCGGATTCATGGCGGCAGTACAGAAACTGGAAAGACAGCTGCCGGGCAGAATCATCGGCCAGACAGAAGACACAGAAGGAAAACGTTCATTTGTGCTTACGCTTCAAGCAAGAGAGCAGCACATAAGAAGAGAAAAAGCGGGCTCGAATATCTGTTCAAATCAGGCGCTATGCGCGCTCGCCGCGTCTGTATACATGGCGGCCATGGGGCCGGACGGCATGAGAGAGACTGCTGTTCAGTGCGCATCAAAGGCACATTACCTCAGAGACAGGCTCGCTGAAGCAGGACTCAGACAGAAATATGATTCCGAATTCTTCAATGAATTCGTGACAGTTTCAGAAACTGATACAGACGCGATAATGAAAGCACTTGACGCTGAGAACATACTCGGCGGACTTCCGCTTGGACACGGCGAGATACTCTGGTGCGCAACCGAGATGAATACAAAAGCGGATATAGAAAGAGCCGCAGCGGCGGTCGCTTCTGTTACAGGAAAAGAGGTGACAGCATAATGAAACTGGTTTTTGAACTTGGCTCCAGAGGCCGCAGAATGAGCATACTGCCTGAGTGCGATGTACCTGAATACGTTCCGGGCAACGAGCGCAGCACTAAACCACGCCTTCCGGAGGTTTCAGAGACAGAACTCGCGAGACATTATTCCGAGCTCGAGGACAACATCTTTGGTCTCAACAACGGCATGATCCCGCTTGGATCGTGCACGATGAAATACAATCCTAAAATAAACGAGAGAGAAGCGTCGCTGACAGGATTCACTGATATTCACCCTTTGCAGGATCCTGATACAGTCAAGGGCTGCCGTGAGGTCATAAAGGAGACAGAAGACGCACTCTGTGAGATCACGGGCATGGATGCTATGACGCTTCAGCCTTCTGCGGGAGCACACGGCGAATTCACAGGACTTCTCACAATAAAGAAATATCACGACAGCAGAGGCGACAATGCGAGAACAAAGATCATAGTTCCTGATTCGGCACATGGCACGAATCCCGCGAGTGCTGCGATGGCAGGTTTCAAGATTGTAAATGTCTCTTCTACAGAGGAGGGCATCGTCGATCTCGACGCGCTGAGGGAAGCTGCAGGTCCTGACACGGCCGGACTGATGCTGACTAATCCTAATACGCTCGGTATTTTTGACAGAAACATAAAAGAAATAACTGATATAATTCACGAAGCAGGCGGACTCTGTTACTATGACGGTGCCAACCTGAATGCAATAGTAGGCAATGCGCGTCCGGGCGATATGGGATTTGACGTCGTTCATCTGAATCTGCACAAGACGTTCTCGACACCGCACGCATGCGGCGGCCCTGGCGCAGGTCCTGTCGGCTGCAGAGCTTTCCTCAGGGATTTTCTGCCAAAGCACATGAGATCGTTTTCATGCAACTTCCTCGTTGTAGTCAGAGCACTTACATACATCAAGATGCTCGGCGGCGACGGACTCGCTGATGTTTCCAGAAATGCTGTGCTCAACGCCAATTATCTTATGAGCCTGATTTCAGACAAGTACGAGACTTCTCCGGAAGGAGTCCGCTTCATGCACGAGTTTGTAATCACGATGGAAAAGATGGAAAAAGAACACAATGTTTCGGCACTCGACATCGCAAAGATGCTCGACGATTACGGCATACATCCGCCTACAATGTACTTCCCTCTCATCGTTCATGAGGCTCTTATGGTTGAACCTACAGAGACGGAACCTAAGGAGATGCTCGAGTATCTCTCGGATTCACTGCATAAGATATACGAACAGTCAATCACTGATCCGGAATACGCGCACAGCGCTCCTCACACTGCATATATAACGCGTCCTGACGAAGTAAAGGCGGCCAGAAAGCCGGTAGTTAAATATGCCTTCGAATAATGTCAGAACACTCGTGTACATTTCGCCGTGTACAGAGCCTGCGGCCAATATCGCGACAGAAGAGTACATCACGATGCATACCGGCAGAAATGAGTGTGTGCTGTACCTGTGGCAGAATGCCAACACGATCGTGATAGGGCGTAACCAGAATCTCACAGCAGAAGTAAACGCAGAGCTGTTCGAGCAGGCTGGAGGCACGATTGCAAGAAGGCTTTCCGGAGGCGGAGCTGTGTTCCACGATCTGGGCAATCTGAACTTCACGTTCTGCGCTCAGAAAAAAACATATGATCTCGACAGACAGCTCAGCGTGATACTCGAAGCTGTAAAGAGCTTCGGCATCGACGCAGAAAAGACAGGCCGCAACGACATAACAGCCGGCGGCCTTAAATTCTCAGGCAACGCGTTCTACCGCTCAGGACCGTACATGTATCATCACGGCACGCTTCTTATAAATGCGGATACCGATAAGATGAAAAAATTCTTGAGCCCGTCAAAGGCAAAGCTCGCATCAAAGGGTGTCAAGTCGGTTAAGTCGCGCGTTGTGAACCTCAGCACCCTTTCATCTGATATCACAGTAGAAAGCCTGTCAGCCGCTCTAATAGAAGCTTTTGGACGCATATTCGACAGCGCGCCGGAGCACTATGCGTTTCCCGACGGCTCTGCCGACGAGATCGCGCTCAGAACAGAGATGTTTGCTTCGCGCGAATGGATTTACGGCAGAGAGATGTCAGAAGCCGACTACACGAAAAAACATAAGTTCGACTGGGGCGAGACCGAGGTCAGAATAAAGACAGACGGCGAAAATGTTTCAGACTGCGTGATATATTCAGATGCGATGGATCAGGATCTGATCCAGAAGGCACAGCAGTCGCTTATAGGCCAGGAATTCGACGGCTGTGCGATGTCAGAGAGTATCCTTTCTATTCCTGTCGAGGATGACAAAGTCATAATGCGCGATGACCTGGCGAAACTTTTCAGCTGATAAATTATTCAGACAGACTGTCAGACCGGCAGTCTGCCGTTTTTATAAAGGAGAAAATATTTAATAATGGGATATATGTATGATTTGGCAGTCATCGGAGGTGGTCCGGGCGGTTATGTCGCGGCTCAGGAGGCTTCGAACTCGGGACTCAGGACAGCACTGATCGAGTTTTCAGCCGTAGGAGGCACATGTCTGCACCGCGGATGCATACCGACAAAGACGCTGATGCACTCGAGCGAGATAGTGCGCAGAATAAACAGCGGAGTGCCCGGCATAAAGATGCGCTTCGGCGATGACGGAGCTGTTTATGACGATTACAGAGCGGATATCGATATGAGGGAGCTGCAGACAAGGCGCCGTGAGGTCAGCGGTCAGCTCGCAGACGGAGTTCTCAAGATGCTCAAAAAGGCAGGTGTGGAAATACACAGAGGGCTGGGAACGATTATTTCTGAGCATGAGATCGAGATCAGAAACCCGGAGAACAGAGATGGGGAGCCGGCCGAGACGATAACCGCTGAGAATATAATAATTGCAACAGGATCGAAGCCTGGCATGATCCCTGTGCCGGGAGCAGATATCAGCGGCGTCATGACAAGTGATGCGTTTATAGAAAACGAAAAGAGGCCTGTCAGCCTGGTCATAGTCGGCGGAGGTGTCATCGGTGTTGAATTCGCGACGATCTATATCGGACTTGGAACAAAAGTGACTGTCCTCGAGGGAGCGCCGAGACTGCTTGGCCCGCTCGACAGAGAATTCTCTCAGAGCATAAAGATGATACTGAAAAAGAGAGGTGCGGACATTCACACAAACGCGATGGTGAAGAGCTTCGAAAGCCTTGACGGCGGAGTAATACGCTGCAGATATACTGAAAAAGGCGAGGAAAAGTATGCAGATTCTGACGTCGTTCTCGTCGCTGCAGGCAGAATTCCTCAGATAGACGGGCTTTTTGGAAACGGCTTCTCTGTAGATATGAACGGGAAGTACATCAGGACAGATGAAAAGATGCGCACATCGCATCCTAATATATATGCGATCGGAGATGTCACGGGCGGCATTGAACTCGCGCATATGGCGTCGGCAGAGGCCAGAAACTGTGTCAGGATAATAAGAGGAGAAGAGGAGACAGAAAACCTTTCTGTAGTTCCGGGATGTGTATATACAGATCCTGAAATCGCTTATACAGGTATGACGTTCGACGAGGCCAAGGATGCCGGGATAAACGCCGAAGCACATAAGTATCCGATGATGGCTAACAGCAAGAGCGTGCTGTCACAGCAGGAACGAGGATTCATAAAGGTGGTGGCTGACAAAGATACAAGAAAGATTCTGGGAGCGCAGCTCATGTGCGCACGTGCCACCGACATGGTCAGCGAATTTGCCGAAGCCATTGCGAACGGATTGACCGTAGAGGAAATGGCGGATGTAATTCATCCTCACCCTACTTTCAGCGAAGGCATAACGGAAGTCCTGCGCTTGTTTGAATAAATTTGTCATAGAGATGGAGTAAACTTAAATATTAAACTTCTTAAATGAAGATTAGTAATTACTTATAGAAGTCACCTGTTTTCAGCTGGGTGGCAGTTCAAACAGAAACACTGATAATACAAAAGCAGCCGGCATATGCCGGCTGCAAAAAAAGCCGGGAGCATAGGACATGCCCCCGGTTCTTTATTATCTGATATACTTTTAATAATGCTCTGTCCATGATCTTTTGTCAGCGGAGCTGACGCGGGTCAGAGCTGCTGACGGCCGTGGCAGCAGCTAGCAGTTATCCGGCTATGTTGATATTCTTGATTCTGCCTTCGTCGTCGATATCGAACACAAATTTTGTGGCGCCGTCAACATTGATATGGACGATTTTATTATTTCCTTCGCCGTCATCAAAGAGGATTTTATCAGATGTCGTGGATCCGTTTTCCTCGAAATTTCCGAATGCCTCGATGATATCGTCTTCATCGCGGTCTTCGCCGTATAGATGGCCGCAGAATTCTCTGAGGTTTGCGAGAACGTCGTATTTATTCATGTCGGTAATGTTCTGGCTGTCGAGAATGAACAGGTTCTGAGTAACGTCCTGCTTAGCGAAAACGCCGAGCGGCTCACCCTTGCCGAAGAGGCAGTAGCCGGCGTCAGTATCTTCGAAGAACTGTTCAGTCTCGGGGCTGCGCTTGAACTGGAACATCTCTGTCTGTGAGAGTTCCATGGCTTCGTCCATCGTACCTGTGTAAATATTTCTCTCGTAATCAACAGCATAGAGACGGCGGTTTTCGTCGAACCTGAAGATTCTGTCTGATTCTGTCTGTTTTTCCATTTTTCAATAAGCTCCTTTTAGAATTAATAGGGCTGAGCGGTCAGCCGTACTTTGTTTATTATACAACAAATATATTTTTTATACAAACTGTTACAAAACGCTGAAATACAGTAATTTTCAAAGCCGGCGGAGG
>CADBRA010000072.1 GCA_902796965.1 uncultured Eubacteriales bacterium
ACGACGCCGCGGAGACCGGCTGTGGTGCAGATGTAAGTGTGTATGTGCCGTGGAAAAGGCGAAACCGTGGGGAATGGCTGTGGTGCGGATGTAAGTGTGTATCTGCCGCGAAAAAGGCGATGCCGCGGGGGACTGGCCGTGGTGCGGATTCCGACTTTCCGGGTGAATGCAGGGCGCTCTGACCTCTGTCAGCGGAGCTGACGGTGCATGCAGCTTGAAGATCAGGGCGGATACGTGTACACTTTTTACGGACTGTTAACTCTAAGTACATCATTCCGGATATTTTGCGCATTGAATGCAGATGGTTCTGATAGTATAATCCGGGTATCAGAGGAAATCGGGAATTTATTAGTTCCTGCCAGGGAACAGGAAAGAGATTTATGGATACTGAAGAAATGCGGGAAACGCTGCGGACGGGCGTTAAAAAAGTAAAGGAACCGTTCATAATAGCCTTGCTGAGGATGGTATTCAGCCGCCTGATGATCGTCGCCGTTCTGGTAGCGATTCAGTGCTATCTGATATATATGGCTATAAACTGGGTCGACGACTACACGAAATATTTCGCTCCGGCATGCACTGTACTTGCGGGAGTTGTTATAGTCGTAATAATCAACAGCAAGTCGAACGAGGCATACAAACTTTCATGGTCGATCATCGTGGCTGTTCTGCCGATCGCGGGGCTCGCGATTTATCTTCTGACTCATCTGAATCCGCTTGACAAACAGCCGTTCAAGAAGATAAATGCCAAGGTGGCTGAGACCGAGGAGTACACGATGACTCCGCTGCCGGTGCGCGACAGGATAAATGAAAGCAGCAGAGAATTCAGAAAGATGGCGAATTATCTGGAATTCACCGGCGGATTTCCGTGCTTCGACAACACTGAAATCAAATATTATCCTATAGGAGACGATGTTTTCGATGACATGTGCGCGGCGCTTGAAAAAGCAGAGGAATTCATATTCATAGAATATTTCATAATAGCGCCTGGCCGTTTCTGGGACACCATTCTCGAAATTCTTGAGCGCAAGGCTAACGAAGGTGTCGAAGTCCGCGTCATGTATGACGATATGGGATGTCTGAGGACCGTCAGCAGAAGATATTACAAGAAGCTGCGCCGCAAAGGCATAATGTCGCATGTTTTCGCGCCTATAATGCCGTTTATATCTACGTACTACAACAACAGAGATCACAGAAAGATCATGGTCATAGACGGGAAAACGGCGTTCAGCGGAGGGATGAATCTCGCTGACGAATACATAAACGAGTACAAGAGGTTCGGTACATGGAAGGACAACGCTTTCAGGCTTAAAGGTGATGCCGTAAGAAATTATACTCTCATGTTCCTGCAGATGTGGAATGCGAGCAAGGATGTCGACAGAGACGAGGGGTACAAGGAGTATCTGAACGTAGACAGCCTGAGAAAGCCCGATTTAGAAAACGACGGATTTGTGATTCCTTATGCTGACGGTCCGAACCGTCAGGACGGAGTGGCGGAAAACGTCTATCTGGACATTATAAACAGCGCGACAAATCACATCGATGTGATGACTCCGTACCTGATTCCTGACAACAACATTCTGCATGCGCTCAAGCATGCGGCGAAGACAGGTGTGGAAGTAAGCATAATCATGCCGCACATACCTGACAAGAAGATAATTAATCTTGTATCTAAGTCTTACTACAGAGAACTGCTCAGGGCGGGAGTTCACATCTACGAATACATGCCTGGGTTTGTGCACACGAAGATGGTCGCTGCTGATGCTGTCATCTGTGCAACAGGTACAGTTAACCTCGACTACAGAAGTCTGTACCTTCATTACGAGTGCGGCTGCCTGATGTACAGAAATTCCGCAATCATCGACGCAGAGGAGGACTTTGGAAAGACACTCGAGCAGTGTATTGAAATCACAGAGCAGAAAGTCAACAGCTGGACGATTTTCTTCACGATCTTTACAAGCATACTGCGTGTTTTTGCGCCGTTGTTCTGAGAGACCTAACACCGCGATTGCCGAGCGAAGCGAAGGCAGAGCGGATGTAGGTCCTCGGCCAGGTCCGCCAGCGAAAACGAACGG